>CAZUIY010000309.1:0-2879 GCA_964619975.1 uncultured Gemmatimonadales bacterium | reverse complement strand
GAACAGGACGAACGCCACCGTGACGCCGAGGAACCCGAGCTCCTCGCCGAGCACGGAGAAGATGAAATCCGTGTGCCGCTCCGGCAGAAACGCCAGCCGCTTCTGCGTTCCCTCCAGGAATCCCTTGCCCAGCCACCCGCCCGAGCCGATCGCCACCTTGGACTGGAGCACGTTCCACCCCGCGCCCTGGGGGTCGATCTCCGGCTGGAGAAAGACGAGGAGCCGACGCTGTTGGTATCCCGCCAGGGAGTTCCACAGGGGGAGCGAAACGATGCCCATGAACAGGTTGGAGACCCCCACGTAGATCCACGTGCGGCGGGCCGGGTTGAGGAGCACGAGAATCCCTCCCACCGCGACGATGTACAGGGACCACAGCGGCAGCGAGAACGTCAACAGGATGCTGACCAGGGGCGACAGGAGGAGGAACACGATCACGACCGGAGCGCCCGCCCAGAACGTGAGCGCGGCCAGCAGCAGGATGAACACCGTGGTCGTCCCGAGGTCGGGCTGGAGCAGGGTCAGGATCGCCGGGACGGCGACCAGGGCGGAGGGGATCCACAGGTCCGACAGGTCGCGGGGCGGCGCGTCCAGCGAGGCGGCCCATCGGGCCACCACCAGGATCGTCGCCAGCTTGGCGAACTCCGATGGCTGGAAGCCGATCGACCCGAATCGGATCCAGGAATGCGCTCCGCTGACGGCGGGGAACGCCAGCACCACGACGAGCAGGAAGAGGGCGCCGAAATAGGCCGGCCAGGCGAGCTTCTCGAACCACCGCAGCGGGACCACGCCGACGGCCGCGTAGGCCATGAGCGCGATGAACAGCCAGATGATCTGGAACTGCCAGTAGCCGGTGCTGGCGTCCACCGTGGTCTGCTCCGCCGAATAGATGAGGGCGATCCCCGCCATCGCCAGCACCAGCGCCAGGCCGAGGACGTACCAGTTGTGGGGAGCGGCGAAGCGGGACCGTGGCTTCACGGTCGGGCGGGGGTCAGGCTCTCGCTGAGAGCGACCGGGGGCGGGGGCTCGAGCTGGAGCGGGCCGCGCCCGGTGCGCTCGTCCAGGTAGGTCTGGATCAGCTCGATGGCGATCGGGCTCTGCGCCGAGCCGCTGAGTCCCTCCTCCATGATCACCGCCACCACGATCTGCGGATCTTCCATCGGGGCGGCCGCGACGAACCAGCCGTGGGGCTCGCCGCCGTCGTGCTCGGTGGTTCCGGACTTGCCCCCGATGGTGTAGCGCATGGGGATGCTGCTCACCCGCTGGAAGGCGGTGCCCCGCCAGTCGTTCACCACCCCGTCCATCGAGGCGCGGAGGATCGCGAACTGGTCGCGCGAGAGCGGCAGGCGCGCCAGGCGCTCCGGCGGCGCTCCGTCCGCGCGGAGCCGCGGCCGCAGCAGGTCGCCCCCGTTCACCACGGCCGAGACGAACTGCGCCATCTTGAGCGGGGTGGCCGCGATCTCGCCCTGGCCCATCGACAGGTTCAGCACCACACCGGATCCCCACTGGCCCTCGCCGTACTTCTCGTCGTACCACTCGAGGGACTCGGGGAAGATGCCGGGCACTTCACCGGGCATGTCGATGCCGGTGGTTTCACCGAATCCCCACGCCATGCCGAACCGGGTCAGCTCCTCCAGCCCCATGCGGAGTCCCACCTGATAGAAGTAGGTGTCGCACGAGGTGACGATCGCGTCCTTCAGGGCGGCCCAGCCGTGCACGGAGTGACAGCCGAACCAACGGGTGCCGAACTGATAGCCGCCGCGGCACGGGACGTCGGCGTACTCCTCCGGGTCCACCACACCGAGCGTCATCGCCATGGCGGCGGTGGCCAGCTTGAAGACCGAGCCGGGGGCATAGCGGGCCTGGATCGTCCGGTTCAGGAGCGGCCGCGCCGGATCCTCGGTGAGTCCGCTCCACGCGGCCCGGGTGAGGCGGCCGCTGAAGAGGTTCGGATCGTAGGTGGGATGGCTGTACATGAGGAGGACCTCGCCGGTGCGCGGATCCATCGCGACCGCCGCGCCACGGGATCCCTCGGGGAAGAGCGCGGCCGCGCGTCGCTGCAGGTCCAGGTCCACCGTGAGCTGGAGGTCGTCGCCGCGGGTGGGCGCCTCGAACGGCTTGACCGACCAGGGACCCACCTGCCGGCCCAGCGCGTCCACCTGCAGGAACTCGGCTCCCTTGCGGCCCCGGAGCCGGTCCTCGTACATCCGCTCCAGCCCGCTCTTGCCGATGATGTCGCCGGCGGCGTAGCCCTCCCCCTCCTCGCGCGCCAGCTCCTCCTCGCTGATCTGGGCCACGTACCCCGTGAGGTGGGCGGTGGCGGGTCCGTACGGATACACCCGCCGGGGCTTGGGCTGGAGCAGGAGTCCCGGCACCGCGCTCCGCTTCTCCTCCAGCAGCGAGAGCGTCCGGTAGTCGAGATCGTCGTCGATCAGGATCGGGCGGCCCGGAGCCAGGCGGTACTGCCGCAGCAGCTCGTCGACCGCCTCCCGGTCCAGCTCGAGAATCGGCGCGATCCGCGCCATGCCCTCCACCAGAGCCGCGTCGGAGGCGGGCATGAGTGCCACCGAGTACGCCGGCAGGTTCTCGGCGATCACCTCGCCGTCCCGGTCCAGCACCACGCCCCGCGGGGCCGCCAGGGGGATCGTCCGGACCTGGTTGTCGGTGGAGCGCTCGAGGTGCGCGTCGTGCTGCAGGATCTGGAGGCGGAAGAACGTGAGCAGAAGCACTCCGAGCCCCGCTCCCAGGCACACCCGCGCCAGGCCAGCGCGCCGGTTGCGTCCGACGGGGTCGAATGGTGCCGTGGTCCGCGGGGTCCGCAGTATTCTCATCGATTCATTTCGGGGAGAAGCAACATAGGCCCGCCCGGCGGTGGGAGCAAC
>CAZUIY010000308.1:0-1700 GCA_964619975.1 uncultured Gemmatimonadales bacterium | reverse complement strand
CACCAGCACCGCGGCCACCGCCTTCCTCGACAAGCTGCTGGTCGAGATGCCGTTCCCGGTCACCGCGCTGCAGGTCGACGGCGGCTCGGAATTCATGGCCGTCTTCGAAAGCGCCTGCCGGGGCAAGGGCCTCCAGCTGTTGGTGACGTACAGGAGTTTGTGTCAGGGGCTGGAGGGGGTACTCCCCCGCGGAGTTGATGAGACCCGCAAGATGGAGCCCCCCCGATGCCGCAGATTGCGACGATCAAGCGTCTACCCCTTGCCTTTGCGATGGTGAAGGCCATGCAGGCCGAAGGCGTGGAATGGGGCGAGGACTACCGCGGTGCCGCCCGATGCGCACTCGCCGAGCTGCTCGAAGGCCGGATGGCCGAGACCATCGATCGGCATCTCGAGCGCATGGCCGAGGTCGGCGCGGCCGACCGGCGCAACGGCGCTTACGCGCGCTGGCTGCTCACCGAGCTCGGCATGATCGAACTCCACGTGCCGCGCACCCGCACCTTCAGCGCGCTCAAGGTGGTGCGCGCCTATGCCAGGCGCGCCAGGGACGTCGATCGCATGATCCTCGCCTGCTTCCTGCTCGGGCTCTCGACCCGCAAGGTGGCGATCGCGCTGCTGCCGATCCTCGGCCGGCCGGTCAGCCCGGCCACGGTCAGCCAGGTGGCCAAGCAGCTCGATGCCGCGGTCGCCGCATTCCACCGCCGGCCCCTGAAGGACGTCTACCGCGTGCTGGTGCTCGATGGCGTGGTGCTCAAGCGCAAGACCGGCGCCGGCGCGCTGGCGCGGCCGGTGCTGGTGGCGCTCGGGCTGCGCCCCGATGGCAAGAAGGAGGTCATCGACTTCCGCCTGGCCACCGCCGAGAGCGCCGCCCAGTGGGAGCAGTTCCTCGGCGATCTGGTGCGCCGCGGCCTCGTCGGTGAGCGCCTGGAGATGCTCTGCGTCGACGGCGGCGCGGGCCTGCTCGCCGCCTTGCCCACCGCCTTCCCCGACATTCCCGTCCAACGCTGTTGGGCGCACAAGATCCGCAACGTCCTGAATAAAGTCCGCAAGACTGACCAGGCCGAGGTCAAGGCCGACCTCCACCGCATCATGAACGCACCGACCCTGCCGGCCGCCTGGTCCGCCGCCCGCCGCTTCGCCGATCGCTGGGAGGACCGCTACCCCAAGGCGGTCGCCTGCCTCCGGGCCGACCTCGCCGATCTCTTGACCTGCTTTCGCTCCCCCACCCTCGAGGCGCGCAAGGCCGTGCGCACCACCAACGCCATCGAGCGGCGCTTCCGCGAAGTCCGCCGCCGCACCCGCCCAATGGGCACCTTCCAGGACAACACCTCGATGGACCGCATTCTCTTCGCCGTGTTCATGCACGAGAACCGCAACCAGGGCCTCGCCACCCCCTTCGCCCTGACACAAACCTTTTGACGTTACCCAGCTGTTCGTCCTGCCGCCCAGGTCGCCCAAGCTCAACGGTGCGGTCGAGCGCGCCAACGGCAGTTGGCGGTACGAGTTCTACGCCGTCTACGACCTGCCCGACACCCTCGCCGCGCTCAATCCTTTGATCGACAGCTTCCAGCACCTGTACAACCACTATCGGCCACACGGCGCCTTGCGCGGCCTCACCCCGGCCCAGTATCTTGCCTCGCACCACGGCCTGAGCCCCCCACCGTCTCAAATGTCCTGACCCAGGACACGCCCTTGACAGCGAC
>CAZUIY010000307.1:0-7161 GCA_964619975.1 uncultured Gemmatimonadales bacterium | reverse complement strand
TCGGCGGGTTCGACGTGGCGGTCATCTCGACCGCCCACGCGGCGGTCGACTACGCCGAGCTCGGCCGCTGGGCCGGGGTGATCGTCGACACCCGGAACGCGATGGCCGCCGTGGACGCGCCGGCCGCGCGGGTCTGGAAGGCGTGAGCCGCCGGAGCTGGCTGGTCACCGGCGCGGCGGGCTTCATCGGATCCCATCTGGTGGAGCGGCTGCTGGAGCGGGACGAGCGGGTGGTCGGCCTGGACGACTTTTCGACCGGGCGCCGATCCAACCTGGAGGCGGTCGAGCGGGCGGTGGGTCGCGAGCGGTGGGCCGGCTTCGAGATGATCGAGGGCGACGTGGCGGATCCGGCCACGGCCCGGCGGGCCTGCGAGGGGGTGGACGTGGCGCTCCACCAGGCGGCCATCGGCTCGGTCCCCCGGTCGATCGCGGACCCGCTCTCCAGCCACCGGAGCAACGTCACCGGGACGCTCTGCCTGCTGTCGGCGGCCCGCGAGGCGGGAGTCCGGCGGGTCGTGTACGCCTCCAGCAGCTCGATCTACGGGGACGACCCGGGACTCCCCAAGGTCGAGCACCGCACCGGCCGGCCGCTCTCGCCGTACGCCGCCACCAAGGTCGCCACCGAGCTCTACGCCGGCGTCTTCGAGTCGGTGCACGGGATGGAGACGGTGGGGCTCCGCTACTTCAACGTGTTCGGTCCGCGGCAGGACCCGGAGGGGCCCTACGCGGCGGTCATCCCGCGCTGGATCGCGGCCCTGGCCGGCGGACGGCCGGCCGAGATCTACGGAGACGGCGAGACGAGCCGGGACTTCTGCTACGTGGACAACGTGGTGCAGGCGAACCTGCGGGCGGCGGACGTCGAGGACCCCGCCGCCGTCGGCCAGACGTACAACGTGGCGTTCGGCCGGCGCACCACGCTGAACGAGCTGCACGACATGATCCGCTCCAGGGTGGCGGAGCGCGAGCCCGCCGCGGCGGCTCTGGAGCCGGCGTACCGCGACTTCCGCCCGGGCGACGTGCGCCATTCGCTGGCCGACGTGTCGAAGGCGCGGGAGCGCCTGGGGTACGACCCGGCGTGGTCCGTCGAGCAGGGGCTGGACGTCACCGTCGCGGCCTGGTTCGACGAGGCGCCAGGGCGAGACGCGTAGGGGGTGCGTTCCGGGGCGGTGGATGTGTTCCCCGGACCGTCCATTCGCGCGAACACAGTTCGCGCACGCGAACGATCGAGTGCAAGGCGGCCGATGCCGAGGCGGCGTTCACTTCCGCGAACAGCGTTCGCGGAATCGAGCGGCCTTCCTCACAGGAGTGGCCCCTCGGAATGCTCCCCGATCGAGCGATCTGTCGGTCCCCCGGCCCGGCTCCGATTGAAAACTTCGCTCCCGGGGGACAGATTCCACCGTCATGTGCCCCCTGTGGAAAAGTGGCTCGACCCGGCCGACGCGGCACGGGGATCCGGACGAGGCGGTGGCTCGGTACCTGGAGCAGCTCCACCAGGCCGACGTCGCCGGCGCGCCCGCGCCTCCCGCCGCGCTGAACGGCCTCGGGGACGCCTACCTGGACAAGGACGACAGCCAGGCCGCCGCCGATTACTGGCGGCAGGCGGCGGAGGCGTACGCCCGGGAGGGGATGCACGCCAGCGCCGTCGCCTGCCTGAAGAAGATCCGGCGGCACGTCCCGGACGAGGGGGATCTGGCGATCCACCTGAGCCGCGCCTACTCCGCCCGTGGACTCACCGCCGACGCGCTGGGAGAGCTGGACCGGTACGTGGACCGCCGCGGCCGGGCCGGCGGGCGCCGGGAGACGATCGAGGCGCTGAGCGAGATCGTGCGCCTCGCGCCCGAGCGGGCCGAGCGGCACGAGGAGCTGGCGGCCCTGCTGCTCGAGGACGGGCAGCGGGTGGAGGCGGTGGCCGCCATGCGGAGCGCCCTCTCCGCCTACTCCGAACGTGGTGAGACGGAATCGGTCCGCCGCGTGACCGCGCAGCTCGACG
Source organism: uncultured Gemmatimonadales bacterium (assembly GCA_964619975.1). Lineage (GTDB taxonomy): Bacteria > Gemmatimonadota > Gemmatimonadetes > JACCXV01 > JAHWKZ01 > DATLFF01. Next base: position 5,172 of record CAZUIY010000307.1, on the reverse strand, counting down.
AGGTCGAGGGCCGTCCCGCGGACGTGCCGCCCGCCGCCGCGGGGCCCGGGGCGGCGCCCCCCTCGGCAGCCCCGCCCCCGCCCGTCGCCCCTCCGCCCACCTCGTCCGCGCCCCCCGAGGAGCCGCCCGATCCGCTGGCGCGGGGCCCGCTGGACGAGGAGTTCGAGACGGACGGTCCACCGGAGGAGGAGGCGGTGGATCCGTTCTCCGGGCTCGAGATCGAGCGGACCAGCTACGGCCTGGAAGGGCCGGTGGAGCCGCCCGAGGAGCCGCTGACGGTGGAGCAGGAGAGCATGCCCGACGACGTATCCCCCGCGGAGCTGGAGCTGGAGCTGGAGCTCGACGACCTCTCGGCGGCGGCGTCGCTGCGCGACGCGATGGCGGAGCTGGAGTCGTCGGCCGCGGAGCCCCCCGCCGCGGAGCCCCCCGCAGAGGAGCCCCCGGCCGAGGAGCCCCCGGCTGAAGAGCCCCCCGCCGAGGAGCCCCCCGACCCCGAGGAGCCTCCCGCGCCGCCCCCCGCCATCCTGGACGAGCCGCCGCCGGCCGACTTCGCCGAGCTGGCCGACCTGGCGCGCCGCCAGGCCCAGGCGGGCGACCGCGAGCAGGCCGCGCGAAACCTGCTGGTGGCCGCCGAGGGGCTGCGCGGTGAGGACCGCTGGCCCGAGGCCGTCCGGGCGTACCGCTCGCTGGCCGAGATCGGCGAGGCCAAGGACGAGGACTTCGACGACTGGGTGGAGTGCGCCCGTCAGACGGGCCGCGCCTCCGAGGTGCTCGAGGCCCTGGCCGTCGGGGCCCGCACCCGGCTGGCCCGCGGCGATCGCGCCGGCGCCCGCACCGCGGCCGAGGAGATGCTTCTGGTCGATCCCTATAACGCCGTGGCCTCCGAGATCCTCGAGCGCGTCGGCTCCGCGCTGCCCCCCGAATAGCCGCGAGCGTCCCGGGATGAGTCGGATCTCCTCCTCCAGCGCCGGCCGGGGCGCCGAGTTCGTCGATCTCCTGCGCGAATCGGTGCTGGTGGCCGACGGGGCGATGGGCACGATGCTCTACCAGGGCGGCGTGTTCATCAACCGCTGCTTCGATCTGCTCTCGGTCGAGCGGCCCGACCTGGTCTCCCGCATCCACCGCGAATACGTCGCCGCCGGGGCCCGTCTCCTGGAGACGAACACCTTCGGCGCGAACCGCGCCCGCCTGGCCGGCCACGGCCTGGAGGATCGCCTGGAGGAGATCAACCACGCGGCGGTCCGGCTGGCGCGCGAGGCCGCCGGCGACCGGGCCTTCGTCGGCGGCTCCATGGGGACCGTCGGCCTCAGCGAGCAGGTGGCGGGCGGCTACGGCGCCGAAGACCTGGAGGCCGTCTTCCGCGAACAGGCCGAGGCGCTCCTGACGGCCGGGGTGGACGTCTTCGTGGTCGAGACGATCCCCACGCTCTCCGAGATGGAGGCCGCCCTTACGGCGATCCGCGGCCTCACCCCCGACGTTCCGGTGGTCGCCCTGGTCACCTTCAACGACGACGGCGAGACCCAGGCCGGAGAGACTCCCGAGCGGGTGGCCGAGCGGCTCACCGAGCTCGGGGCGGACGTGATCGGGGCCAACTGCTCGGTGGGCCCGAAGCCGATGTTGGACTGCCTGGTGCGGATGGCCCGCGTCACCCCGGTGCCCCTGGCGGCGATGCCCAACGCGGGGCTCCCCCAGTCGGTGGCCGGCCGGCTGATCTACATGGCCGCGCCGGAGTACTTCGGCAAGTTCGCCAAGCGGTTCGTGCAGGCGGGCGTGCGGCTTCTGGGCGGCTGCTGCGGGACGACGCCCGAGCACGTACGGCAGATGGCGCACTCGGTGTCGGGGTTCGCCCCGGCCCGGGAGACGCCGCGGATCGACGTGGCGGCGCCGGCGCCCGAGCGGTCGGGGCGGGAGGGGACGCCGACCGAGCGGAAGACGGCCCTGGCGGGCCGGCTGGCGGCCGGCGCCGACTTCGCGGCCTCGGTCGAGCTGACGCCGCCCAAGAGCGCCGACCTGACGGAGCTCCTGGAGGCGGTCCGGCGGCTTCACGACGCCGGGGTGCAGGCGGTCAACATCCCCGAGTACGCCCGGATCTCTCCGCGGCCCACGCCGATCTCGATCGCCCGCCGGATCCGCGACCAGGTGCCGATCGAGACGATCGTCCACTACTGCTGCCGCGACCGGAACCTCTACGGCATGCAGGCGGACCTGCTCTCGGCCCACGCCCTGGACGTCCGCGACATTCTGATCATCACGGGCGATCCGCCGAAGGCGGGGGAGTACGCCGTCCCCACGGCGGTCTTCGACGTCGACTCTGTCGGCCTGGTGAGCGTGGCGGCGGGCCTGAACCGCGGGCTGGACGCGGCGGGCAAGGAGACCGACGTGCCGCTGGCGCTCCACGTGGGGGTCGGGGTCAACCCCGGCGCGGTGGACCTGGACCGCGAGGTCGAGCGGTTCCGCCGGAAGGTGGAGGCGGGGGCGGAGTTCGCCATGAGCCAGCCGGTGTTCGACCCGGGGCTCCTGGAGCGCTTCACCGCGGCGCTCGGCCGGCCCCCGATCCCGATCCTCGTGGGGATCCTGCCGCTCTACTCGTACCGGAACGCCGAGTTCCTGCACAACGAGGTCCCGGGCATGCAGATCCCGGCCGAGGTGCGGGAGCGGATGCGGGGGGCCGCCACCGCCGAAGCGGGGCGCGCCGAGGGCGTGGCGATCGCCCGCGAGGCGCTGGACGGTGTCCGCGGCATGCCGGGCGTGGCCGGGGTCTACGTCATGCCGCCGTTCGGCCGCTACCACCTGGCCCTGGACGTCCTGGCCGGCTCGCTGTGAGCCGTCCGTGAGCGTCGACCTCCACTCCCACACCACGGTCTCCGACGGGATCCTCTCGCCCGCCGGGCTGGTGGCCCTGGCGGTCGAGCGAGGGGTGACGATCCTGGCCATCACCGATCACGACGCCACCGGCGCGATCGCCCCGGCGCGGGCGGCCGCCCCCCCGGGGCTGACGGTGCTGGCCGGCGTGGAGCTCTCGTGCCGGGTGGCGGAGCGGGAGGCCCACCTGCTGGCCTACGGCGTGGACCCGGAGCACCCGGGCCTGGTCGCCGCGCTCGATCGGTACGCCCGCGCCCGCGAGGAGCGGGCCCGCGAGATGGTCGAGAAGCTGGTGGCGCACGGCGTGCCGGTCGACTTCGCCGACGTCCAACGCGCCGCCAGCGGCACGATCGCGCGGCCGCACGTGGCGCGGGCGATCGTCGACGCCGGCCACGCGGCGACGATGGACGAGGCGTTCGCCCGCTGGATCGGCCGCCACGGCCCCGCCTTCGTCGACAAGCCGCGGGTGGATCCGCGCGAGGCGTGCGAGCTGGTCCGCGCCGCCGGCGGGGTTCCCGGCCTGGCGCACCCGGGCACGTTCCGGCGCGACGACCTGATCCCGGAGCTGGTGGAGGCCGGCCTCGAGGCCCTCGAGGTCCGCCACACCGAGCACACCGCGGCCGCGATGCGGCACTACGAGGCGATGGCCGACCACCTGGGGCTCCTGCCGACGGGGGGCTCGGATTTCCACGGTACGCCGGGCCACAGGAGCCGGCTCGGCTCGCCCGAAGTGCCCGAGGCCTGGGCCGCCGCGCTCGTTGACCGGTTCCGGGACCCGAGTTAACCTGAGCCGCCCATGATTCCCGGCGCAGCCTCGCGGAAAGTGGGGCGTCCGAGAGCCTCGCTCGCGGGCGTCCAGGACCTGGTGAACGAGCCCCTCGGGGACGTCCTGGGCCACATGGAGCGCGTCCTCCAGGCCGACGTGCCGTTCATCGACGAGGTCACCTTCCACCTGCACCAGATGCGGGGCAAGCTCTTCCGGCCCGCGCTGCTGTCGCTGGCCAACCGCGTCGAGGAAGACCCGGATCCGCGCGAGGTGGCGCTCGGGGCGGTCGTCGAGATCATCCACCTGGCCACCCTGGTTCACGACGACTCCATCGACCAGTCGGCCCGCCGCCGCGGGCTCCCGACGATCAACCATCGCTGGGGCCACAAGGTCTCGGTCATCATGGGGGACTACCTGTACTCGCGGGCGATGGCGGAGATCACCCGGATCGGCGACCTGGACCTGATCGAGCTGGCCGCCCGGGTGACCAACGACATGACGATCGGCGAGATGGTGGAGATCGCGCATCACCGCCGCCTGGTGGAGGACCCCCGGCAGTACTTCTTCCTGATCGAGAAGAAGACGGCCAGCCTGATCGCCACCGCCTGCGAGATGGGCGCGGTCATCGGCGCCCAGCGGCACCGCGCGGCGCTCCGGCTCTACGGCCATCACCTGGGCATGGCGTTCCAGCTGATCGACGACATGATGGACTACTGCGGCGAGCCCGCGGTCATGGGCAAGCCCGTGGGAAGCGATCTGCGGGAAGGGCAGGTGACCTACCCGCTCCTGGCGGTCCTGCCGCGGCTGGAGCCCGGGGAGCGCGAGCTCGTGGAGTCGCTGTTCGGCGCGGAGCCGGCCGGCGACGCCTCCGGCAACGGCGCCGCGAACCGCGTCGGCCAGGTGGTCACGCTGGTCCGCGACCGGGGCGGCGTCGAGCGGACCCGCGCGGTGGCGGGGGAGTACGCCACCCGCGCCCTGGAGGCGCTCGGCGGGCTCCCGCCGACCCCCGCCCGGGACGTGCTCGAGGCCGCCGTGGAGTACGTCGTCGCCCGCGACCGCTGACCGGCCGGGGCCGTGCATCGCAGGAATTTCGCCGTCTACACGGTCGTGTTGACCGGGGGTCTGCTCGCCGGTAGCTTGATCGGAGAGCTGCTCGCTCGTTTCCTGCCCGCCGGCGTGGCGCGGGACTTCTTCACCACATCGGTGGCGGGCGCGTTCGGACCCGTTTCCGTGGATCTGATCGCCGTCGGGCTGACGCTCGGGCCGTTGACGCTCTACGTCAACCTCATGAGCCTGGTGGGCGTGGCGGTGGCCGCGTACCTGTACCGGGTGTTCTTCTAGCGCCCCCGGCGCGGAGGCCAAGATGTTCGGATCGGTCGGCATGCAGGAGATCATCCTCATCCTCTTCATCCTGTTGCTTCTCTTCGGCGCCAAGCGGCTTCCCGAGCTCGGCCAGTCGCTGGGGAAGGGCATCCGCGAGTTCAAGCGTGGCGTCAGCGAGATCCAGGAAGAGATCGGCAACGACGATTCTTCGAAGAAGGGCT
>CAZUIY010000306.1:0-4678 GCA_964619975.1 uncultured Gemmatimonadales bacterium | reverse complement strand
CGCTGCCGCCGTCCTCCCCCATGCCGCCGAACCAGCCGAACAGCTTCGGCGCCCCGTGCTGGAAGAAGAGGAGCCCGGCGCCGATCCGCAGGATGGCGTGGGTCACGCCGGCGAGGGTGGGGGATCCGTTCATCGTCGTCGTCTCCGGTTCCGGGGAATGGGTGCCGTCCCGCAGACGTTATCCCATTCGCGGCGGCCTCGCCCCCCGAGAGCCGGAGGAGTAGCGTGGGGCCCATGGAGAACACGCCGATCGATCCCGGCGTCACCATCGGGCACGTCCACCTCAAGGTGGCGGACCTGGAGCGCGCGCTGGCCTTCTACCGGGGAGTCCTCGGGTTCGAGCTCACCCAGCGGTACGGCCGCGGGGCGGCGTTCGTCTCGGCCGGCGGCTACCACCATCACATCGGGCTGAACACCTGGGAGAGCGCGGGGGGATCCCCGCCGGCGCCCGGCACGACCGGGCTCTACCACCTGGCGATCCTGTACCCGACGCGGGCCGCGCTGGCCGGCGCGTTGAAGCGGGTGATCGAGGCGGGGGTGCCGCTGGAGGGGGCGTCGGACCACGGGGTGAGCGAGGCGCTGTACCTGCGGGACCCGGACGGCAACGGGGTCGAGCTCTACCGCGACCGGCCGAAGGAGGAGTGGCCACGGGACGGGGACGGGGCGATCGCGATGACGACGCGGCCGCTGGACCTCGAGGACCTTCTGGCCGAAGCGCCCTGACGCGGCGCCGGACCGGCGCGCGTCAATCCTCGTCCAGAACCTCGCGCGGGATGTAGCCGAGGGAGTTCAGCCGGTCGCGGGTCGCCTGCACGCGGGCCCGGTCGGCGGGCTGCACGTACGGCCCCACCTGCACCCGGTAGAACCCCCGCCCGTCGACGATCGCCACCTGCACCCGCGTGTCGAACCCGTCGGCCTTCAGGCTCTTGGACAGGTCGGCCGCGTTGGTCGCGCTGCTGAAGGCGCCCACCTGGATCCAGACCCGCTGCGTGCTGCCGGGGGTGGGGAACTTGGCCGGATCGTCGACCACCACCGTGGGCGACTCGCGCGCCGGCGGCGGGGACTCGCGGACCGGCGGCGTCTCCCGGACGGGCTCGCGCTCGACCACGACAGGCTCGGGCTCGGGATCGCGGCGGACCGGCTCCAGGTCCAGCTCGGGGTCGCTCGCCACCGGCTCGGGATCGCGCTCCACCACGACCGGCTCGGGCTCCGGCTCGAACACCGGCTCCTCGCGGACCGGCCGGTCGGCCGGCGGCTCGACCGCCGGGCGGCGGACGGCGGCGGTGGCCAGGTCCGGGGGACGCCCCCCTTCCATCGCCTGCCGGGCCTCGGCCGACTGTGGCGAACCCGGGTAGTCCAGGACCAGCATCGTGTAGTACTGCCCCGCGGTCGCCTGATCGCCGGAGGCCGCGTACGCGCTGGCCAGCCACCAGGCGTACTCCGCCGCCAGCGCCTCGCGGGCGGAGCCGGACATCTCGATCGGCAGGTCCTGCGACTTCACCCGCGTCAGCCCGTCCATGAAGGCGTCGAGGGCGGGGCGGGTCTCGCCCTGAGCCAGGTGGGTCCGGCCGATCCAGAGCGGCAGCTCGGGCTGGACGCGGCTGAACGGGTAACCCCGCCTGAGATCCCCCAGCCGCTCCCGGGCGCGCTCCGGATCGCCGGTCACCAGGTCGAACTGGGCCAGCCGGAAAAGCGCCAGGTCTGCCACCGAAGCGGCCGGGTAGTCGTCCAGGATCGTCTCGTAGTGGCGGGCGGCCATCGACGCGTCGGGCTCCATCAGGGCGATCATGTAGAGGGCGTCGGCCTGCGGCAGGCGCGACGGGCCGCTGACCGAGGCGGTCGCGTCCAGATACGCCCACAGGTCGTTCCGCGACTGTTCGAACTCGCCCGCCTCGTACGCCTGGCGTCCCGATTCCAGGAGCGCCGCCGGGTCCTGCGCCAGCGCGGGCCCGGCGCCGAGGGTCAACAGCGCGAGCGCGAGGAGCGCGGCCCGCCGCGCGGGGCGGACGCGGGGGTCAGGCCGCATCGAGAATCTCCACCAGGTGTCTGTGCAGCACGAAGTCCTCCGCGTGACCGGTCGATTTCAGCATCAGGTCCGCCTCCGCCAGCAGGTCCATGGCGCGGGCCACCGAGGCGGCGTCGCGGCCCCGCGCCTGACTCGCCAACCCCTGGGCCATCGAGAACCAGGAGCGCCCGGGGAGCGCGGCCATGACCGCCTTCGCGTCCCGCGCGCCGGCGTCGACGACGATCCCCAGCCGGGCGAAGTGTGTGGCCAGGAGCGGGACCAGCCGGTAGGCGGTCTCGCCCGCCGCCAGCAGGTCCGCCAGGAGTCCCAGCGAGCGCCGGGCGTCGCCGGCCCCCACCGCGTCGCACCACTCCCACACCGTTCCCACCGCGCCGCCGGTGCAGATCTCGGCCACGTCCTCGCGGCGGATCGTCTCCTGGTCGCCCACGTACATCGCCACCTTCTCGAGCTCGCCGTAGAGCGCCTGGAGATCGCCGGCCACCTCGGCCAGGGCGGCCGCGGCGGCGGGCTCCAGGGTCTTGCCGAAGTCCGCCCGGGCGCGACCGACCAGCCACTTCGCGAAGTCGAAGTCGACCTGCTTGGACCGCGGCGACTTCCGCGGCAGGTCGCACACGATCCGCGTGCCGTGCTTCTCCCAGACATCGTAGAGATTGCCCCGCATGGTGGGGCCGCCGAGGCCGATCAGGCAGAGGCCTTCGGGCCGGGACTCCAGGATCGCCTTCAGCCGGTCGCGCGTGTCGGCGCCGATCTCGGGGACCGCCTTCAGGACGATCACCCGGCGGTCGTTGACCAGCGGCATCGTCGAGGCGATCGAGTCCAGATCCGCCGCGGTCAGATCCGCCGCCGAGCGCTTCTCCAGGTCGAACGAGTCGGCGCCGGGCGCGGTCAGGACCCGCTCCAGCACCGCCTCCAGCACCCTGTCGACCAGATACGGCTCCTCGCCCGCGATCAGGATGGCCGGCGCGGAAAGCGCCTTCGCGGGCGGATCGGAGAGGAAAGCGTCGGCTTGAATCCTGGGCATCGCCTCTGGGGCTGGGCGGTAAAACGGGGCAGGTGCAAGTCTATGGAGCGCGCCGGACCGAGTCAACGCGCCGGCTCCGCGCGCGGCCCTACGGGATCGTGACCGCCGCCTCGACGGGCCAGATCTGGAGCCCCCCCTGTTGGGGGGCGTAGCCGGCGGAGCGGACGCGCGTGCCGATCGGCGTCGGGCGCACCTCGAGCGGGTCGGCCCAGCCGCTGGCCCAGGCCGGCCGCGGCGCCGATTCCCAGGAGCCCCGCTCGACCTGCTCCTCCAGCCGCCGGAACTCCCGCTCCACCCACGCGCCGGCAGAGCCGCGCGGCTCGACGGCCGGACCGGATTCGCTCTCCGGCTCCGCCGCGGGCAGCGTGGCGCTCGCCAGCACGATCGCCCGGTCGGGCCGCTGGACGGGGACCGGGGTAGACGGGGCACTCTCCGGACGGGTGACCGACTCCGCGGCACCGTCCGCGACCTCGTCTTCGCTGGTGGCCGGGGCCTCGACGGGAATGGCGCCCACGGCCGACGTCGGTCCGCTGGCGACCACGACCCGGCGCGCATCCGGCTCGCCCGCGACTCCGCCGGGCCAGTATTGCGTGCTCCAGAGCCCGGCGCCGAAGACCACCACGGCGAAAAGCGCCGCCGAGGCGATCGCCCAGGCCGGACGCGTCCAGCTCTGGGACGGCGCGCGCTCCGGCTCCGCCCCCAGGTGGCCGTCCACCCACAGGCGACTCTCCAGACCGTTCCAGAAGGTCTCGGAGTCCACCTCGACCCCGGAGTTCCGCAGCCGCGCCACGCCCCGGCGATACGCCGACAGGTGCCGCAGACACCCCTCGCAGCAGTCGAAGTGGGCCTGGATCTCGGCCCGCCGATCGGCCGGCAGGGAGTCGTCCAGATAATCGGAGAAGTCCGCCAGGAAGTCGGGGCAGGGGGGCGTCGCTATGGGGTCAGGCATCATGGGCGCTTCGTATCCGGGGTGGCACCGACTCCGCGCTCTCGGCGGCGCGGCTATGGTGCATGGTACCGTCCCCGCCGGGAGATGTTCCAGCCGATGACCCGGATACTACGAGGGCCGGCTCCAGAGGTAGAGCCGGCCCTCTCTTACGAACCGTGAAGGAGTGTCAGCGCAACACCCGGGGCGCTACTCCAGCCACGGCTCGATGATCTGCGCGAAGCGGTTCCGCGCGCGGTTCAGCCTCGACTTCACGGTGCCCAGCTGGGTGCCCGTGATCTCGGCGATCTCCTCGTAGCTCTTGCCGTCCACCTCGCGCAGGATGAACACCTCGCGGTGATGCGGCGGGAGCTCGTTGGCGGCGCGCTCCACGAGCTCGCGGAGGTGCCGCTGGCGGTACAGGTCGTCGGGCCGCATCGAGGAATCCTCGAACTGGAGCGGCCGGTGGTCGTCGTCCCAGCTCGTGGTGAGCGTCTGGAACAGGACCAGCGGGTTCCGCGACCGGTTCCGCAGCTCGTTCTTCGCCAGGTTCGAGGCGATGGTGTAGATCCAGGTCGAGAACTTCTTCGACTGGTCGAACCGGCGGATGTGCCGGTAGACGCGGATGAACACCTCCTGCGCCAGGTCCTCGGCCCGCTGGCGGTCGCCGATCGAGCGGTGGATGAAGTTCACCATCCGGCTCTCG
>CAZUIY010000305.1:0-1708 GCA_964619975.1 uncultured Gemmatimonadales bacterium | reverse complement strand
TTGGACAGCGCCACTTTGGGTCTTTCACTTGTCGTAAGTCGTGAATTCACAGCCCAGTATCTCATGTTGCTTCCGCGTCGGCGATGCAGGACTTGATCTTGTCGACGTCGATACCGATGTCCATTAGTTGCCGGATTCTTGTTTTCGTATGTGAGGTACGAGCTTGCTTGTTTCGTTGCTGATAGTACTGTTGCTTTTTGAGTTCCTCCTCGTAGCGCTTGCGGCAGGCGGTGTGAGGTAAGTCGACAGCATCCAGCCAGACGTTTATCGCGCTGCGGACTTGCTCCACGCTGATCCGGTCCAGATGATCGCCCGGTGAGTCGTCGTATTGCTGGCGCACGCGGGCGCAGAACAGATGGCTGAGCTGTGTCACGTAAAAGTGCCGATGCACACACCGCCAGCCGCGGACTTCGTAATGGTCCAGGCCCAGCTCTTCCTTCGACTGGCGAAAGCAACTTTCGATCGACGAGCGGCCGAAGGCGACTCGCAGCAGCCAACGCAGCGTGATCCACTGGCCCGTGACCGGATTCTGTTCTCCCGGGACGCGGTTGGACAAGAAGTATTTCACTTCCCCGGTCAGCACGCTGCGAGCCACGATCAGACAATGCCGCCGAGTCGGCAGACCGTCTTCGCCCTTGCGCCAAAACACGTCCCACTTGACTTCCCACACCTGGGGGCCTTGGTCGGTGTCCTTGATGCGATATCGTTGCCACGATTGCTCGCGAAACACGGGCGAATAAGTCACCAGGTTGCGGACTTCGCCAGACCGAGGACGACGAGCCAACCGAGGATACTGCTTCGGACGCCCGCGTTTTCCAGACTTTTTCGGGCCATTTCGCAATACCGTGGGTTCTTGCACCCAACCGTGAAAGTCGCTGGGGATCTCGCCCACAAAGACCTGGCGACGCGATTGGAGGCCATCCAGAAACTTGCCGTCGCGGCCGTACAACTCGTCGAACGTCCAAGCCGCAACACGCACCCCGTTGGACAGAGCGCGATCGATCTGTGGAAGCGCGATCTGCGGCTTGGTGCGGAACTGGATGTCGTCGGGCACATAAGTTTTTTTCGGCGCGCCGGGTCGTTGGCCCAATCTTCCGGGAGGTACACCGCGCTGTCCAACAGCACCTGAAAGCCGGGCGCCGAGTAGCTGAGATGAACGCCCACCACACAGTTGTCGACCTTCCCACGGCTGCCATTCCACTGGCGACTCGCGGCCACCGTGTCGTGGCCGCTCTTGCTCGTGCCAGACTCATCCACGCAACCGATGGCCTCGGGATGGGCGTGTTCTTTGGCCACAATCTGCTGGCATCGAACTCGCAGCTTCTCTTCATCCCACTTGATCGACTCCAGAAAGCGCTGTAACGTCCGAGGCGCGGTGTTGAACTCGAGGGCGATGGCCTCAGCCGTTTTGCGGTGCAGGTTGGATAACTGTCCTTTGACATAGACTCGCAACAAATCCCGGGCCTCACGCCGGCCAAAGCAATCGGCGAACAAGGCCAGAAACGAAGTCAGCTTCCTCCCTAACCCTGCAATCTGCTCTATTGTCATCCTTGACGGTCCTCCGTGCGTAGTCCTGGTGACTCAAACAACAACGCCGGAGGATCGTCTTTTCTACCTCAGACTTGCAATCGCAACTGAACAAATCCCCTAAGTCCAGCTCTCACCAATCCTTAAGCACGCTGTCACTCGCAAAAGTGGCGCTGTCCAA
>CAZUIY010000304.1:0-2244 GCA_964619975.1 uncultured Gemmatimonadales bacterium | reverse complement strand
GCCCGTGGCAAAACGTATCGGCCCTGGGAGCCCGAGCACTACCGGCATGCAGCCCATAGCCCGGAGGCCAAGTTGCCTCCGGACGACCTGGTGTTCTTCTTGCTCGATACGGTGCCCCATCTGGACTTGGGCCGTTTCTATGCCCCCTATGAGACTGAAACGCGTGGGGCGCCGCCGTTTGACCCGCAGATGATGGTGTGCCTGTTGCTCTATGCCTACTGCGTCGGGGTGTTTTCGAGTCGCAAGATCGCCCAGGCTTGCGAGCGCAACCTGGCGTTCATCGCGATTGTGGGCGCGGATCGGCCGGATTTTCGCACCATCAGTGATTTTCGCAAGCTGCACCTGGAGGCCTTTTGCGACATATTTGTGCAGGTACTTCGGATCGCGGGCGAATCGGGTCTGGTGAAGCTGGGCAATGTGTCGACCGATGGGACCAAACTCCAGGGCAACGCAGCTCGGCATAAGGCCATGAGCTATGGCTATATGAAGAAGGAAGTCGAGCGGTTGCGCGAAGAGATTGAGGCGTTGGTGACGCAGGCCTACCAACAGGACGTCGAGGACGAGGCGGCCTTGGGGAGCCGCCGGGGTGATGAGTTGCCGGCCGAGTTGGCGCGCCGTGAAGACCGCATGGCCACCATCGAGGCGGCCATGCAACGGCTGGAGGCAGGGGCCAAAGCGGAAGCCGAGACCGAGCGTCAACGGCGTGCAGAGGCGGAGGCGGAGCGCCAGCGCACCGGCCAAAAGCGTCGGGGCCGAGCGCCCAAAGAAGTGGACGAGAGGCCTGAGGATAAAGCGCAGATGAGCTTTACCGACCCTGAGTTGAAGATTATGCAGACGAACAACAAAGGCTGGGACTATTGTGGCAATGCCCAAGCCAGTGTGGATGAGGCGTATCAGATCATCGTGGCGTGTGACGTCACGGCTGAGGCCAACGACAAGCAGCAAGCCTTGCCCATGGCGCAGTTGACAGTCGCACACTTGGAGCAGGCCGGGATTGAGCGGCCCAAAGACGCCTCGGGCTCGGTCCAGAAGATTCCGGGCACCTATGACAGCGGCTATTACAGTGAGGCCGCGGCAGAAGCCGTGGAGCAGATCGGATTTGATCCGTATATGGCCACGGGCCGTCAGCGACACCATGTCCCGGAGACGGAGGAAGTGGAGGCGCCCACCACGGCCAAGGAGCGGATGGCCGCGAAAGTGCGGACCTCCAAAGGACGGGCGTTGTACGCCCGACGCAAAGTGATCGTCGAACCGGTGTTTGGACAGATCAAAGAAGCGCGGGGTTTCCGACGGTTTTTGCTGCGCGGCTTGGACCACATTCGGGGTGAGTGGTGTTTGGTCTGTTTGACTCATAATCTGCTTAAACTTTGGCGTTACGCGTACGCGTGGGCCCCGACCCCGGTCTAAGCCGCCGAGACGGCACCCGATGTGCCCACACCGGTTCTTTTCAGGACAACGATCTCCTGTGACTCGACCGTTTCTGGCCAAAATGGACACCATTTCAGCGGGAGGCGTGTTCGGCTCAGACGGGGCATATCACTAACTGACCACATAGGCTGTTCATATTAATTCTCGGACAGCCTCCTAGGTCAGGGTAAGGCTTTCAGGGAGAATCGCCAATGGAAGAAGTCACTGTGTTTAGGACGCGCTTGCAAGCCATCGTCAAAGAAAAGGGCTGGAACCAGAAGACGCTAGCGGCTCGCTCTGGAATCCATTATCAGAAGATTAACAAGCTGCTACGCGGAGAAAGGGCAGACCCACGGGGAAGTACGCTCATCCGCTTGGCGGACTGTCTTGGCGTTAGTACGGACTACCTGTTGGGGCGGGTGCAGGAAGAGGTCAAGGCTTAAATGGTAGGAGCACCCCATGCCTGATCCCTCTTATCTTTTGACCGCTGGCCTCAAGGCGCGGGGCTGGACCGAGGGGCTGATTCGCCGACTTCTGGGCGAGCCCGCCCTTCTCCGCCCCAATCCGCACTACCACTCCGGTGCCCCCATGCGGCTCTATGCCCTGGATCGTGTAAAGAGCCTCGAGCAGTCCGACATCTGGACCCAGACGGCGGCCACGCGAGCCAGGCGCAAAGGCGCTGCGGCGCAGGCTGTGCTGACGAAAAAGCAGCGGCTGCGGGCCTATCTGGTATCCGACCTGCATTGAGAATATCGCGACGTTTAAATGGTAGGAGCCGCCCATGCCTGAAGACCCGAGCGACCGTCTCGACCAACACGAAGCCCAGCTCGGCGAGCT
>CAZUIY010000303.1:0-1239 GCA_964619975.1 uncultured Gemmatimonadales bacterium | reverse complement strand
CACGGCAAGCGCACTTCAAACGCTTGGAAATCCAAGGAGTTGCGCGAGGTAGTGAATGTTCCACCCAGCCCGTTTCCGTTTGACTTTCAGAGAATCTTTGCTTGGATCTCCCCGTAACACGGATAAAGCCAGCCGGTTCAGAAAGGCGATGTTTTCGGCCACCGTGCGATCATACAACCGCCGGGCATCTTCCCGAAACACCACATCCAATACCCAATGCAGGCTGTTCTCAATACTCCAATGTCCTCGAATGGCGCCCCCAATCCGTCGCGCATTCGGCCGCAGGCTGCTGATGAAGTAACTTACCTCGCGGCTGACGACTCCCGTTGTCTGACAGGTCACCACGCGGATTACCATGACCAAGGTGAGCAAGCCCCGCCAGGATTCCAACTGCGACGAAGACACATTCCCGGTCGCGGGGATTACCCGCACCGTGCGTTGTTCGTGCCGCCCATGATCTCTTTCTGCCGTGGTGTATTCCCGCGGCCTCGCCGTGAGGCTTGTTTCGGCCTTGGCGAAAGCTGCTTGGGTCTCGGCGTGTAACGTGGGCTGATTGTCCTTGACAGACAAGATATAGTTACCCTTTCCTTCCACGATGACCTTGGCTATCTCCTTCTGGCAGCCCATCGCGTCTATGGTCACGATTTTCTGACGCAAGTCCAGCAGTTGCAACAACTCCGGCATGGCCGTGATTTCATTCGATTTCGCATCCACGGCCTTCTGTCCCAGGGTGAGACCGGTTTGGCCGGCCCATGCACTGACCATGTGCAACGCCCCCAATTGCTTGGAGTCTCGACGCGTATGCCGCATGGTTTTGCCATCCAGGTGAATCCACTCTCCGGGCAGGCCGCGGCGCCGGAGCAACCAGGGGAGAAAGACTTCCTGAAGCGTGGCAGGTTTCACCGTCGCAAAGACCCGGTTGAAGGTATCATGGGAGGGGATGCCCTCGGGCAACTCCAGGAAGGTGCGAAAGAAGTCGATATTCTGGTTGGCCCAGTCGGCAATCTCCACAAAGTCATCACAGCCGGCCAGCACGCCACAGAAGCCCAGCACGAGAATGTCTTCCAGCAGGTGCTTGAGATTCTTGCATTGACGCCGGTGATCGGGGATGGTCTTCGCCCTATCGACCAGTTCGCAAGTCATAACGACCATGAGATTCCCTTCCGTTCACCGGGATACGATCAAAAAAAGAGTGCCCTAACTCCTTTACCATATGGATTTTGAAGTGCGCTTGCCGTG
>CAZUIY010000302.1:0-1250 GCA_964619975.1 uncultured Gemmatimonadales bacterium | reverse complement strand
CCATCGCCATCTCGTTCAGCGTCTGGATGTCGTGCAGGACGTGCTCCACCCCGTAGTCGCGGATCGTGACGGCGCCTTCGGCCAGGCCGAAGAACATGAAGGCGTCGTCGGGGTCGGGGCTGTGCCCGAAGCGGAGGATGGGGTCGGGGGTCACGGCGGCTCGGGAACCTAGTCCGCGGGGAAGGGCCCCGCAACGCATTGACGCCCTCGGCCGGCCGGCTCTACCATATCCGGAGCCGGCCACGCATCCAACCCCAACCCCTAGGGTCCGCCTCCCGTGCCCATGCCCGCCGACACGTCCGTCCGTTACGTCGCCGTGGAGGGCGTGATCGGGGTCGGAAAGACGTCGCTGGTCCACCGGGTCCACGGCCGCCGCGGCGGCCACCGGTTCCTGGAGGCGTTCGAGGAGAACCCCTTCCTGACCGGCGGCTTCTACGCCGACATCGAGCGGTACGCCTTCGACACCGAGATGTTCTTCCTGCTCTCCCGGTTCCGGCAGCAGCGCGCCATCGAGACCGCCCTGGACGCCACCGACGAGCCGGTGCTGGCGGACTACCTGTTCGAGAAGAACCGGGTGTTCGCCGAGATCACGCTGACCGGACGTGACTACGCGATCTGGCGGCGGCTGTTCGACTCGCTGGCGCCCGAGACCCGCGCCCCCGATCTGGTCGTCTACCTGAAGGCGGAGACGGACGTCCTGCTGGACCGGATCCGGACGCGCGGCCGGCCGTTCGAGCGCGACCTCTCCGCCGACTACCTGGTGCGCCTGAACGAGGCCTACGACCGGTTCTTCGAGAGCTACCCGCGGCCACTTCTGACGATCGACGTGTCGGACCTGGACTTCGTCCGGAGCGAGGCCGACTTCACCGCCGTGTCGGCGATGATCGAGCACCGGGTGGCGATGATCGAGGAGGGCCAGGGGGAGCTGGATCTCGCCCGGGGGGCGGCCGGATGACGCCGTTCAAGACGTTCTGCGCCGTGGCCGGGAACATCGGATCCGGCAAGTCCACGCTGACCGGGCTCCTGGCCGCGCGCTTCGCCTGGCGTCCCTACTACGAGCACGTGGACGGCAACCCCTACCTGGCCGACTTCTACGCCGACATGAACCGCTGGGCGTTCCACCTGCAGGTGTACTTCCTGTCGAAGCGCTTCGAGCACCACCAGGAGATCCTGGCCGCGCCGGAGTCGGTGATCCAGGACCGGACGATCTACGAGGACGCCGAGATCTTCGCGCGGAACCTGCACGAGGG
>CAZUIY010000301.1:0-1496 GCA_964619975.1 uncultured Gemmatimonadales bacterium | reverse complement strand
CATGGCGTTCTGCCCCGAATGCGACGCGGAGATCGAGGGCGAGCCCTTCGAATTCGAGGAGGGCGAGATCGTCGAATGCCCCGAGTGCGGCGTGGAGCTCGAGGTCACGAGCGGCTCGCCGCTGGAGTTCGAGCTGGTCGAAAGCGAGTGGGGCGGCGGCGACGAAGAGGAAGAATGGGACTGACCTGAGGGGTCGCGGCTCCCACAGTCCGCGCGCCTGCCGACGCGGGCGGGGGGTCGCGGCCCTCGTACCTGCTAGATTCCCGACGGGATGATCTTCGACCCTTCCCCCCATCCCGTCGTCTACCTGGCCGTCCTCGCGGCCGTCTTCGCCTACCTGTACTGGTCGTTCCGACACGACCACTTCCTGCTCTGGGCCGGCGGCTGGACGCTTCTGCTCGGGCGGCAGCTGGTCTCGGGCGGTCCGCCGGACGCCGGCCCCATGGCCTGGCTCGACGCCGGCGTGGTCCTGCTGGCGGCAGCCGCCATCGTCGCCGGCGGGGTGGCCTTTGCCGGCCGCGCCCGCATGGGCGCCCTGGGCGGACTGGCCTTCGGCGTGGCGCTCGGGATCCTGACCGTGCTGATCTACCTGGCCGTCGGAACGGTTCACCCGACTCCCCTTCAGCCCTGGGCGGCGGCGATCAGCTTCCTGGCCGCGGGGTGGATCGGAGCCGGCTGGCTGATCGACCGCTACGGCGGCCCCGTCGCCCCGATCGGCCGCCGCGTGGCCGGGCTGGCGCTGGCCCTCTGGGGCGTCGTCCAGGCCGTTGGGTGGGTGCTCGCCGCCCGCGGCGTCGGGGCGGAGTGGCTCCCGCAGGTGGACGCGGCGCTCGGCTCCGCGCTGGCGATCGGCATGGTGATCCTCGGGATGGAGGAGGCGCGGACCCGCTCCTCCGGAGGGCAGATCGCGAGGCACGAGCTGCTGGACGACGATCCCAACATGATCGTGGTCCTGCAGGAGGGGAGGTTCGCCTTCGTGAACCGGGCCCTGGTCCGCCGCCTAGGCTACAGCCCGGGGGACATGCGGAAGATGGGGCTCATGGATCGAGTGGCGCCGGAGCACCGCGATCAGGCGGTCCAGCGGCTGACCGAGCGCCGGCAGGGGCGGCCGGTGCCGGACTACGAGCTGGAGCTCGTGGCCCGGGACGGCACCCGCGTTCCCGTGATCGTCCACGCCGACCCGATCGAGTGGGAGGGCGAGCCGGCGCTGAAGTACGAGCTGACCGACATCTCGAGCCGGAAGCGGGCCGAGGAGGAGGTCCAGCAGATGAACGTCGAGCTCCAGCGGATCAACCAGGAGCTCGAGAAGTCGAGCCGCCTCAAGTCGGAGTTCCTCTCCAACACGAGCCACGAGCTGAAGACCCCGCTCACCTCGATCATCGCCAACACCGAGATCCTCGAGTACGACATGTGCGGGCCCACGAACGAGGAGCAGAAGCAGATCCTCTCCTCCATCGGCCGCAACAGCCAGCACCTGCTGGAGATGATCTCGCGCC
>CAZUIY010000300.1:0-1428 GCA_964619975.1 uncultured Gemmatimonadales bacterium | reverse complement strand
AAGAACGTCAAGCTGGCGCGGGAGAACCAGACGCTCTCCCGCAAGGTGGGCGACGCCATGCGGGTCAACCCGATCGGCACCAGCGAGTCGTTCATGCACGTGTTGAACATGGCGCTCCAGGTGGCGCCGACCGAGAGCACGGTCCTGCTGATGGGCGAGAGCGGCACCGGCAAGGAGCTCTTCGCCCGGTACATCCACATCGAGTCCGAGCGGCAGAAGGGCCCGTTCGTGCCGATCAACTGCGGCGCGCTGCCCGAGTCGCTGCTCGAGTCCGAGCTGTTCGGCCACGTGAAGGGCTCCTTCACCGGCGCGATCCGCGACAAGGAAGGCCTCTTCACCGTGGCCGCCGGCGGAACGCTCTTCCTGGACGAGATCGGCGACACGACCCCGGTCATCCAGGTGAAGCTCCTGCGCGTCCTCCAGGAGCGGGAGATCATCCCGGTCGGTGGGACGGAATCGGTGCCGGTGGACGTCCGGATCCTGGCGGCCACCAACAAGGACCTCGAGAAGGAGGTCGACAAGGGAAACTTCCGGCAGGATCTCTTCTACCGGCTGAACGTGATCCCGATCGTGATCCCGCCTTTGAGAGACCGCCGCGAGGACGTGCCGCTGCTCCTGGAGCACGTGCTGCAGAGGGCGGGTTTCGACAGCGCCATCCCCGGCGGCGCGCGGCAGCAGGACCAGATCTTCACCGAGCGCGCCTTCAAGGCGCTCTGCGCGTACGACTGGCCGGGCAACGTCCGCGAGCTGGAGAACGTGGTGGAGCGGCTGCTGGTCCTGTCCGGCTGGCGCAAGGGCGGCGATCCCGGCAAGCGGATCGATCAGGAAGGGCTCCCGGAGAAGATCCGCGAGAAGCCGGAGCAGCCGCTGGTGGGCGACGAGCCGCCGACGACCCCCACCATGGAGCAGATCGAGATGGCGTACATCCAGTGGGTGCTGGCCAAGACGGAAGGGAACAAGGCGCGGGCGGCGGAGATCCTCGGGATCGACCCGTCTACGCTCTACCGGAAGATCGACCGCTACGACCTCAAGACTGCCTGATCGCCCCGAACCCCCGCGCAAACTGCGGATTTCGAACCGCCCGTGTGCCGCTGAGATACCGTGCCGGAACCGTGAGGCGCCAGCATAATTCGTTGCCGCACATGACGTTACATCGATTCAAGTCGGTCCCGTTCCGGTTTGGCACGGCACGTGCAAAACCATTCCGCCAGATCCGGGGGTTCAGACCCGACCGGTGATCTCGAATGAGCACTCGACCGGAAGTACCGCAACCAGAACGCAAGGAGACTACAGTGAACAAGCTTCGGAGCAACAAGGGCTTCACCCTGATCGAGCTGCTGATCGTCGTCGTGATCATCGGCATCCTCGCCGCGATCGCGATTCCGCGGTTCGCCTCGACCAAGGGCAAGGCCTTCGACGCAGCCGCGA
>CAZUIY010000299.1:0-2659 GCA_964619975.1 uncultured Gemmatimonadales bacterium | reverse complement strand
CCTGCCGCCGGAAGCGCGGGAAAGCCTTGAGCCGCAACGCGAATCGCCTTGACGCCCCACGCGCGCGCGGGGTATCTTCTTTGTTCTGACTTCGATTCTGATCTCCTCGACGGCCTCGGGCCGCGGGGGGATGTGCGCACGTACACCCCAACGGACCGGACTTGATGACCGACGCCAACGACCGCACCTCCGCCGAATCCGTCGACACCTCGATGGAGGCGGAGACCACCGCCACCGCCGTGAACTCGAACCCGCCGCCGACCGCCGACCCCGCTTCCGAACGGAAGATGGAGGATCCGACGACCGGCGACGCGAAGCCCGTGGACGAGATGCTCGACGAAGAGATCGAGCGCTCCGCCCAGGCCGTCAACATCCGCCCCGACCTCTTCGACGAGGACGAATACTCGCTCGACGAGTACGAGGAGCTCCTCGGTATGTACGAGGAGTCCATCCAGGACATTCGGGAGGGGCAGATCGTCACCGGCCACATCCTGCGGGTCGACGAGAACGCTGTGGTGCTGGACGTCGGATTCAAGAGCGAAGGAGCCGTTCCGCTCGACGAGTTCAAGCCGACCGACGACCTGACGGTCGGCGCCCAGGTCGACGTGTTCCTCGAGAACCTCGAGGACGCCGACGGCCGCGTCGTGCTGTCGAAGAAGAAGGCCGACTTCTTCAAGGTGTGGGACAAGATCCGCCACGCCTACGAGACCGGCGAGATCGTGCAGGGCCGCCTCGCCCGGAAGATCAAGGGCGGCGTGATCGTGGACCTGTTCGGCGTGGACGCGTTCCTGCCGGGCTCCCAGATCGCGCTCCGGCGCGTGCCCGACATCGACGCGCTGATCGGCCAGACGATGGAGTTCAAGATCATCAAGCTGAACAAGCGGCGCCGGAACATCGTGGTGTCGCGCCGGATGATCCTCGAGCAGATCCGCGAGGAGAAGCGCGGCCGGCTGCTGGAGGAGATCGAGGTCGGACAGGTCCGCCGTGGCGTGGTGAAGAACATCACCGACTTCGGCGCCTTCATCGACCTGGGCGGGGCCGACGGCCTTCTGCACATCACGGACATGTCGTGGGGCCGGGTCGGGCACCCCTCGGAGCTGGTCTCGATCTCGGACGAGCTCGAGGTGAAGATCCTGGACCTGGATCTCCAGAACAACCGCATCTCGCTGGGCCTCAAGCAGCTCCAGCCCTACCCCTGGGAGAACGTCAGCGAGAAGTACCCGGTCAACGAGCGGATCCGCGGCAAGGTCGTCTCGATCACCAACTACGGCGCCTTCGTGGAGCTGGAGAAGGGAGTCGAGGGGCTGGTCCACATCTCCGAGATGAGCTGGACCCGGCACATCAAGCACCCCTCCAAGGTCGTGTCGATCGGGGACCTGATCGAAGCGGTCGTCCTGAACGTGAACGAGGAGGAGGAGAAGATCTCCCTCGGGATGAAGCAGATCGAGGAGGATCCCTGGGACACGCTGGCCGAGAAGTACCCGCCGGGCACGATCGTCGCCGGCAAGGTGCGGAACCTCACTTCCTTCGGCGCCTTCGTGGAGATCGAGGAGGGGATCGACGGGCTCGTCCACATCAGCGACATGTCGTGGACCCGCCGGATCCATCACCCCTCCGAGGTGGTCCGGAAGGGCGAGACGGTCAAGGTGCAGGTGCTCCACATCGACACCGAGAACAAGCGGATCTCCCTCTCGATCAAGGATCTCGAAGAGAACCCGTGGACGTCGCTGGCGGAGAAGTACTCCGCGGGCGTCGAGGCCAGCGGCAAGGTCGTGCGGCTCCTGGACAAGGGGGTCGTGGTCGACCTCGAGGGCGAGGTCGAGGGGTTCGTCCCGATCTCGCAGCTCGGCTACCGCAACCTGGAGAACCCGGCCGACAAGTTCCGCGAGGGCGACCTCCTGGAGCTCAAGGTGATCGAGTCGGATCCGGACAACCGGCGGATCGTCCTTTCGGTGACCGACATCCCGAGCCACCGGGAGCGCGGCGAGCTGCCGGAAGAGGAGCCCGTGCACCAGCACGAGCCGGAGCCGGAGCCGCCGTCCCGCCCCGAGCGCGAGCGGCCGCCGACGCAGATGGCCGACGCCCTGGCCGAGGCCCGCTCCGAGATGGCCGGCGAGTCGGAAGAGACCGAGGAGTAAGGGGCCCCGCCGGGGTCCCGCGGTCGATGTACCTGCTCCGCCGGCGAATCGTTCGCTCCACCCTCGCGCTCCTGCCGCTCGCGCTGATGGCGTGCGCCACCGCCCGGGATCCGGGCGCCCCCTCTCTGTCCTCCGAGCGCCTCTCGCGCGCCGAGGAGGAAGCCGCCGACGCCGAGTACCAGGCCGGCCTGGCCGCCGTCGAGACCGGCGACTACGAGACCGCGCTGGGGCACTTCTCGACCGTGGTCGACGAGTTCCCCGGCGCCAGCGTCTCCGGCGTGGCCCTCTACTGGCAGGGCCGGACCCAGTACCAGCTCGGCCAGGACGCCGCCGCCGTGGCGTCCATGCGGCGCTACCTGGCGCTGTCTCCCCGGGTCCCCTTCCGCGAGAGCGCGGTCGTGATCGAGGCCAGCGCCATGTACGGCACCGGCGCCTACGAGCAGTCGCTCTCGGCGGCCATGGAGCTGACCCGTCCCTCGCCCGAGCGGCTGCCCGAGTTCCTGGACCTGGCGCGCGACCTG
>CAZUIY010000298.1:0-3021 GCA_964619975.1 uncultured Gemmatimonadales bacterium | reverse complement strand
AACGCCATCTCGTACTTCTCGCCGGCGTCGTGGGCCGACTCCCAGAGCGTGGCGCCGGTCCGCTCCGCCAGCTCGAGGGCCCCGGAGCAGTAGTCGGCGTGGACGTGGGTCTCCAGCACGTGGGCGATCTCGATGCCCTCGCCCTCCGCCCACCGGATGAAGACGTCCACGTCCCGCCGCGGGTCCACGATGGCGGCCGCTCCGGCCCCTTCGCAGACGACCGCGTAGGAGTACTGGGCGAGGCCGGAGCCGTCCTCGAAGCGGTCCAGTCGCATGCGTGGGACGCTACTGCCGGTCCCGGATGGCGTCCACCAGCTCGCTCTTGTTCATGTCGCTCCGGCCTTCGATCCCGAGCTCGCCGGCCCGGTTCCGAAGCTCCTCCACGGTGCGGTCGTCCAGCGGCGTGTTCGGATTGCCGGTGCCCTGGGTCGTGCGGTTCTCCGTCCGACCCTCCTCGCGCCTCTGCTTGTTGACCGTCCTGGCGGCAATCTCCTCGGCCCTGTCTTCCGACTTTCCGCGCTCCTTCGCGCTATCCTTGACGTGCTCGTACTGTCGCTCGTCCTTCTTCGACCATGCATCCTGTGGCATCTCGCTCCTCCTCCATTAAAAAAGGCCGGCCGCCCCCGCGAGGGGACGACCGGCCCGTGTCAATCAGGCAGTGAGAGGCTTACCGCCAGTACGGAGTCCGATCATAGAACTCGTACACCTCGGTCTGCCACTGCTGCTGCGCCGTGTCCGGCCAGTTGTCCTTGTCGAAGCCGGGGGCGTTCTCCAGCCGGTCCTTCGGAATGTCCAGAACGAACCGCTGGTTCTCGGCGTCCAGGCGCAACGCGTCGAACGGCACGGCGAACAGCTTGTCGCCGATGCCGAGGAACCCGCCGAACGACAGGACCGCGTACCGGATCCGGCCGCCATGGACGTCGATCATCAGATCCTCGATGTTTCCGAGGTCCTCGTCGTGACCGTTCACGACGGCGTCACCGGTGATGCTGGTGGACGAAAGAACGCTGGGCGTGGTCATGGATGTGTTCGCCATTTTTTCCTCCTTCAACTGAAATGAATAGCCTGCGCGGCGAGGAACGGGCGTCAGTCGCCCTTGGTGCGGCCTTCCTCGCTGCGCTGCTTGTTGACCGTGCGGGCCGCGATTTCCTCGGCCCGATCGTCGGAGCGGCCGCTCTCCTTCTCGCTCTCCTTGACGTGCTCGTACTGTCGCTCGTCCTTCTTGCTCCAGGACTTCGGCATCGGCTCCTCCTTTCGTCCGCTGAGTCACTTTCCGCGTCGCATCATGAGTGTCGCACACGGGAGTCCGGCCCGCTGTTGGCTTTCGAACGATGCGTCAGGACCCCCGGGGGGAGCGCGTCTTCTTCGATGCCTTGCCGCCGGATTTCGCGCTGGACTTGGAGCTGGCCTTCTTCCCGCTGGACTTCGAGGCGGCCTTTTTGCCGCTGGACTTCGAGGTGGCCTTCTTGCCGCTGGACTTCGATGCGGTCTTCTTGCCGCTGGACGGGGTCCTCGTCTTCCTTCCGGCGGAGCGCGAGGTCCCCGAACGCCCGGCGGGTCTGCTTCCGCTGCGGGTCGATGCGCTGCGGCCGCCTCCCTCCGATCCCTCCGAGTCCCGGCGCAGGACGGCGCCGGCTCCGGAGCCGATCCGCTGGGCGACTTCACCCACGCCGGAGCCCACCGTCTTCACCACGCCGGCCACGCCCGATGCCGCCTGCTGAGCCGTGTCGCCGATCTTCTCCAGGAGCCCTTCTTCCCGCTGGTTCACTCTTCCCGTCGCCGCCATCTCCGCCTCCCGTATAAGGTGGTCCTCATTGCACATGCGTACTCATGGAGATGATGCGCGGGAACGAGAATCCTCGCGGTTCGATCGCTTACGAGGTATGGGGTGAGGCGGGAGCCTCAGTGCGGCAGCGAGGTCTCCAGAAACCGCCGCACGGGGGGACCGAACGTCTCGGGATGGATCAGGAAAGAGTCGTGGCCGGTGTCGAGATCCAGCATGAGGAGCTCGGCGGGCCGCTCCGCCGCGCCGAACGCCTCGCTCAGCTCGACCATCTCGAACGGCGGGATCAGGACGTCGGTCGTCACCCCGATCAGGAGCGCGCGCGCGCGAATCCGCCGCACCGCCTCGACCAGGCCGCCGCGGTCCCGGCCCAGGTCGTGGAGGTCCATGGCGCGCGAGATGTACAGGTAGGAGTTGGCGTCGTAGAAGCCGGGATACTTCTCTCCCTGGTGCTCCAGGTACGACTCGATCTCGAACCGGCCGTCCAGCGAGAAGAGGTCGCCGTCCCGCCAGGCGCGGCCGAAGCGGCGTGACCACTCCATGTCGGACCGGTACGTGATCGTGCCGATCTCCCGGGCCAGCATGAGTCCTTCCGCCGGGATACCATGTTCATAGTAGTCGCCACCCCGCCACGCGGGGTCTGACCGGATGGCCCGGCGCTGGACGTGCCGGATCGCGATCGCGAACGGGTGCGTCATGCCGGAGGCGCTGATGGCGATCAGCCGATCCACGGAGTCCGGGAACAGCGTCGCGTACTCGAGCGCCAGCATCCCGCCCAGCGAGGAGCCGAGAACCGCGTGGAGCCGCGCCACGCCCAGGTGCTCCAGCACGCCGCGCTGGAGGCGCATCATGTCCCGCAGGGTGATGACGGGAAAGTCGAGCGCGTACGGCTGGCCCGTGGCGGGGTCCGGCGAGGCCGGACCGGTCGAGCCGTGGCAGCCGCCCAGCACGTTGCAGCACACCACGAACCACCGGTCGGTGTCGACCGCCTTCCCGGGGCCCACCATCTCCTCCCACCAGCCGGGCTCGTCGGCCGGGTCGTGGCGGGCGGCGTGCGCCGTGGGAGTCAGGCCCGTGGTCAGGAGGACGGCGTTGGCGCCGTCGGCGGCCAGCTCGCCCCACGTCTCGAAGGCGGTCACCGGCGAGTCGATCGAGGCGCCCGAGTCCAGCTCGAAGGCGCCGGGCCAGGTCCAGTGCTGGCGGTGGGGGTCGGTCACGGTGGGGGAGTCTAGCGCCGT
>CAZUIY010000297.1:0-1568 GCA_964619975.1 uncultured Gemmatimonadales bacterium | reverse complement strand
GCTCGGCGTATATGGACTCCTCCTCGTTTGCAAGCACGATGGTCGGCGGCGAGAGGGTACGACTGCCAGCGTATATCCGGTCTCATCGAGGGTGCCGCAGGTGGGGCACCGGACCTTGATGGGCTATGCGCACGTCGGGGTCCTGGACGCTTGGACGAGCTCTGTCGGCTCTGCGCCGAGCACGGAGTTGACCCAACGTCGGTTCGACCTGTTCGCCATCTCACAGCGTGCCTTGCAATCGTGGTGGTGGGTGGGGTGACAACGCCAGGCGGTGCGGTCACCAGCGGTCGCAGCGGGGTGTTCAGCTGGCGGCCAGGGCCGGCTCATACGCCCGCTGGTGGCGCGTCATGGCCCAGGCCAGCCGGGCCAGCTTGTTGGCCAAGGCGACGATCACCACGTTGGGATGCTTGCGTGTCGCCAGGGCATTGAGCCACTGACTGAGCGGGTCGGTCTTCTTGGCGGCGTGCTGGAGCACCGCGCGGGCGCCATGCACCAGCAGCTTGCGCAGGTAGCCATCGCCGCGTTTGGTGATCCCCAATAAGCGCTGTCGGCCCCCGGTGCTGTGCTGGCGGGGCACCAGCCCCAGGGAGGCGGCGAAGTCGCGACCCCGCGCGAAGGCCTGGCCATCGCCCAGCGCACTGGCCAGGGCGCTGGCGGTCAGGGGACCGATGCCGCAGACCGCCAGCAGGCGGCGTGCCACCGGATCCTGCTGTACCTGCTGGACGATCTGGGCATCGAGGGTGGCGATGCGGGCATCCAGGTGGTGGAGATCCTCGGCCAGGCCAGCAAGCAACCCCCGAAAGGCCTCGGTGAGGCCGTTGGTGGTGTCCTCCAGCCAGCACGGCACGGCAGCGCGCAGCTGGGCGAGGCCGGTGGGGGCGGTGAGGCCGTATTCTCCGGCCAGACCACGGATCTGGTTGGCCTTGGCAGTGCGCTGGGCCACCAGTTCTTCGCGAATCCGGTGAGCGGCCTGGGTATCCTGCTGGGCGACCGTCTTGATCGCGACGAAGCGCATGTGCGGTCGACTCATGGCTTCAGCGATCGCTGCGGCGTCGACGCGGTCGTTCTTGTGGCTCTTGACGTAGGGTTTGACGAACTGCGCGGCGATCAGCACCACGGGATAGCCCCGGCGCTGCAATTCCCGGGCCCAGTAGTGCGCGGAGGCACAGGCCTCCATGCCGATCGAGATGCCCTGGGGCACCCGCTTGACGAGGGCGTCCAGCCAGCGGTGACGGGAATACTGACCGCGCCATTGCACCCGGCCATGGCGATCGACGCCATGCACATGGAAGACGGACTTTGCGATATCGACGCCGACCCGACTAATGTTCATCTGGGCTTCTCCTCATCCTCAAGCTGGTGAGACCTCAACCCCACCAGTGTGGCGCATCGACGCCGGAGTGGGGTGAGGAGGAGTCCATCCCATTGCTTGCAGCTTGGCGCTATTAAAGCTTGTAGACGCTCTTGGTCATCACCTTCGACATCAGCTTCATACCCAGCTTGACCGGCGCGGGAAAGCGGGCACCACCGGCCTCCAGGGCCAGCTGAGCATGGTGGGCCTCGTCGAT
>CAZUIY010000296.1:0-1112 GCA_964619975.1 uncultured Gemmatimonadales bacterium | reverse complement strand
GAAGTAGGGCAGGCCGTACAGGAGCCGCGTCCACGCCACCGCCAGGGCCGACTCCGCGTCCAGCGAGAAGAACCAGACGCCGGGATCGCCGCCCGGCCGGCGGACGTAGGTCCGGGCGTTCGTCTCCAGGAAGTCGATGCCCAGCGGGGCCGGCAGGCCCGGCGGCCGGGCTCCCTCCACCATGAACGCCACCACCCCCACCCACGCCTTCCCGTCCCGCAGGTCCAGCGGCAGCTCCGGCGGCACCGCGGGGCGCACGAGCTCCGGCTCCACCGACCAATGGAGGAACAGGAGGTCGCTCCACGCCTGGCGGGCCTCCAGCCGCTCGTCGCTCGCCGTATTCATGCGGCCGAGTCTACCCGTTCCGGGATCGGCCCGCTGTTCATGGGTTGACGGTGTCGGAGGGTTAACGATGGGCCCCCGACGGCCCGTCCAAGGGCCGAACCCCGACCTGGAGGCAACCGATGAGAACCACGATCCGATCCGCACCGGGCCTGGTGGCCGTCGCGCTGCTGGCCGCCGGCACCGTGCAGGCGCAGGAGCCGTCCCCCTACGCGGGTGAGGAGTCCCGCGCCATCAAGGCGCTCTCGGCCGAGGAGGTGCGGCAGTACCTGGAGGGCGAGGGCATGGGATACGCGTTGGCGGCGGAGTTGAACGGCGTGCCGGGACCCAGGCACGTGCTGGACCTGGCCGACTCGCTCAGCCTTTCCTCCGACCAGCGGGCCCGCATCCAGGCGGTCCACGACCGGATGAAGGCGGACGCGATGGCCCTGGGCGGGGAGATCGTGGAGCGGGAGCGCCGGCTCGACGATCGCTTCTCCAGAGGATCGGTGGACGCGGGTACGCTGGAGACCGCGGTCATGGAGATCGCCGCGCTCGAGGGGCGGCTCCGGTCGTCGCACCTCTCGGCGCATCTGGAGACGATGCCGGTCCTGACCCCGCATCAGGTGGCGTCCTACGGCCGGCTCCGCGGCTACGGCGGCGGCGACCACTCGGCGCACGGGGGCGCGGAGCACCGGTAGCGGGCGGCCCGTGGGGGCCGCCCGACCGGCGCCTCCTCTCAGCGCACCGTGATCGTCATGTCCCGCTCGTCGCCGTGCTCCTTGCACCGG
>CAZUIY010000295.1:0-2609 GCA_964619975.1 uncultured Gemmatimonadales bacterium | reverse complement strand
TGTCGGCCCGTCCACGTCCCCGCGGGAGATCCCCATGTCCGGTCACAGCAAGTGGTCCACCATCAAGCGCAAGAAGGCGGCGATCGACGCCAAGCGCGGGAAGATCTTCACCAAGCTGATCAAGGAGATCACGGTCGCGGCCCGTGAGGGCGGCGGCGATCCGGAGATGAACCCGCGGCTCCGCCTGGCGGTCGACAACGCCAAGGCGCAGAACATGCCCTCGGACAACGTCGACAAGGCGATCAAGCGGGGGACCGGCGAGCTCGAGGGCGTGCGCTACGAGCGCGCCACCTACGAGGGGTACGGCCCCGGCGGGGTGGCGCTGTTCATCGAGTGCCTGACCGACAACGAGAACCGCACCGTGGCCACGATCCGGCACCTCTTGTCGAGGCACGGCGGGAACCTGGGCGTGGACGGCTCGGTCGCCTGGATGTTCGATCCCAAGGGCCAGATCCTGATCGACGCGGCGGCGCACGACGAGGACACGGTGTTCCTGGCCGCGATCGACGCCGGCGCCGAGGACGTGACGGCGGAGGAGGGGTACTACCGTGTCACCACGTCCTTCACCGGCTTCCAGGCGGTTCAGGACGCGCTCCACGAAGCCGGGGTGGAGTTCGAGGAGGCCGAGGTGACGATGGTGCCGAAGAGCACGGTCCCCGTGGAGGGCGCGACCGCCGAGAAAGTGCTCAGGCTGGTCGACGCGCTCGAGGACGACGACGACGTCCAGCGGGTGGCCGCGAACTTCGACGTCCCCGAGGAGATCCTCGCGCAGGCGGGCTGAGATGCCGGCGTGAGCGCTCCCGCGACGACCCTGCGCGTGCTCGGCGTCGATCCGGGCAGCCACGTCACCGGCTACGGGCTGGTGGAGCGCCGGGGCGGCGCCATGGAGTGCGTCGACTGCGGGACGATCCCCGGCGGAGCGGGCGATCTGCCCGACCGGCTGGTAGCCGTCTACGAGGGGATGAGCGAGCTCCTGCGGGCGTCGAAGCCGGCCTTCGTCGCCATCGAGAACGCCTTCCTGGGGCGGAACGTCCGGACCCTCGCCTCCATGAGCCAGACCCGCGGCGTGTTGATCCTGGCCGCCCGCCGGGAGGACCTGCCCGTCTTCGAGTACACCCCCCGCGAGGTGAAGCAGTCGGTGGTCGGCAACGGCGGCGCCACGAAGTCGCAGGTCGCTTACATGGTGCGGTCGATCCTCGCCCTGGCCGACACCGACCTTCCGGCCGACGCCACCGACAGCCTGGCGGTGGCGCTCTGCCACCTGAACCGGAACCGCCACCCGAACGGGAACGGAGCGCCGGCGTGATCGGCTCCCTCCGGGGCCGGCTGGTGGAGAAGGAGATCGACGAGGTCCTGCTGGAAGTGGCCGGGGTCGGCTACCGCGTCTCCATTCCGCTCTCGACCTACGAGGGGCTGCCGGGCCGCGACGAGGAGGCCTCGCTGGTGACCTACCTGCACGTCCGGGAGGACGAGCTGACGCTCTACGGCTTCGCCACCCGGCGCGAGCGGCGGCTGTTCGAGACCCTGATCGGCGTGAGCGGGATCGGGCCGCGGCTGGCGCTCCACGTGCTCTCGCGGCTCGCCCCCGAGCGGTTCGCCGGGGCGATCGCCCGCGCCGACCTGGCTACCCTGACCGGCATCAGCGGCGTGGGGAAGAAGACGGCCGAGCGGATGATCGTGGAGCTGAAGGACAAGATCGGGGAGCTGGCCGAGGCCGAGGACGCCGGCTCCGTGGCCGCCCTGACCACGAGCGGCGAGGACGCGGTGAAGGCGCTGATCGCGCTCGGGATCCGCCGCTCCGCCGCCGAGCGGGCGGTGCGGGACGCGCTGGCCGACGGCGACGACCCGCCCGCCCCCGAGCTGACCCGCCGCGCCCTCGCGGCGATCCGGGAGTAGACGGATGCCCGACGCCCCCAGGGAGCCCCGCTTCAAGTCGTCCATGGCCGGCCGCCGGGCCACCGCGCCCGAGGCGGTCGCTCCCGAGGAGGAGGCGTTCGAGGAGACGCTCCGTCCGCGGACGCTGGCGGAGTTCGCCGGGCAGGAGAAGCTGAAGAAGAACCTGGCCGTGGCGATCGAGGCGGCGCGGCAGCGGGGGGAGCCCCTCGGCCACTGCATCTTCAGCGGGCCGCCGGGGCTCGGGAAGACCACCCTCGCCCACATCATGGCCCACGAGATGGGGGTCGACGTCCGCGTCACCAGCGGACCGGTCCTCGACAAGCCGGGGGACCTGGCCGGCCTCCTGACGGGACTGAAGCGCGGCGACATCCTCTTCATCGACGAGATCCACCGGTTGAAGACGGTGGTCGAGGAGTACCTGTACCCGGCGATGGAGGACTTCCAGCTGGACATCCTGATCGACTCGGGGCCCGCCGCGCGCTCGGTCTCGCTGCCGCTGGAGCGGTTCACGCTGGTCGGCGCCACGACCAAGCGGGGGATGCTGACGGGGCCGCTCCGCTCCCGCTTCGAGATCGCCGGCCGGCTGGACTTCTACAAGCCGGAGGAGCTGGCCCGGATCGTCGAGCGATCGGCGCGGATCCTGGGGATCGAGATCGACCCGGACGGGATCGCGATGATCGCCCGCCGCTCCCGCGGAACGGCGCGGGTGGCCA
>CAZUIY010000294.1:0-1173 GCA_964619975.1 uncultured Gemmatimonadales bacterium | reverse complement strand
CTGACGCGCGCCCTGGGCTGCGCGCCGGCCGGAGTCGTCAGTTCGCCCGTGCCGGTGGCGTCGTGATGCCGGCGGCGCAACCGGGTCTCGATCACATTCCCCGCGGCGTCGTAGTCGGTCTCGGTCTGCTCGAAGATCGTGTCGCCCGTCACATTCGTGGCGGTGCTGTAGTCGCCGCACGCGGCCGATGAACTGCTGCTGGAGGAACTTGATCCGTCCACTTCCACGCACGGCGATTCGCTCAGGTCGTAGCCCACGTACTGTTTGATTCCACGGCCCAAGCTGTCGTAGGCCGTCTTGGTGAACGAGCGTTCGCCGGGCGATTGCTGTTTAATCGGATTGCCCGCAGCGTCGAACCAAGTGTAACCGGCCAGGTAGTGGCCGACCTCGCCCGTCGCTGCATTGACCGCATAGCGGCGAGTGTGGTACGGGTGGCCGCGGTCGTCGATGAAGTTCTCGGTGCGTGCGACCAGGATGTCGTCGCCGACCGTCTGTTCGTGGTACTGCTCGGTGCTGAGGGCCCGATCCAGGTTGTCGAAGTAGGCTCGGGAATAGACCGTGCGGCCTTCGTCATCGGCGGGTGGGATTTCGATCTCCTTCCGGCCCCGCCAGTCGTACAAGTACTCGGTGACGCGGATCGTCGAGGCGTCGACGTATTGGATGTCGAACGCCGGCTGCCCGCCGGCCGACCCGCAGCCGCCGCAACCGGAGTCGTCGTACTGCCGTTGGTTGACCAGCACCATGTTGTTCCCGGCGGCGCTCGAAGCGGAACTGCTGGAACTGCTCGACGAACTGCCGCCGGTCAGGATCACGCACGGTTCGCGTCCGCCGGTGGGATCGTTGTCGGTCGCGCCGGTGGCATCCGTGCCGACGTAGGTGCAGACGTCCCGGTCCAGCGTGTCGAACACCGTCCAGGTGATCGTGCCGCCGGGCGAAACTCGGACGTTGCGGCGGCCCATCGCGTCGTGTTCAAATTCGGTCTGGTCGTAGTGTACGCCGCTCGACCCGTCTCCCGACGCGGGGATCGTGTGATAGACGCGCGAAGCGATCCGTTGGCCAACGTTGTTGGACAACTCGACCGACCAACGGACGTACGAAGATTGAGCGAACGTGTCCGAAGATGTCAGCTTGCCGCTAGTCGAAGCGCGGGTTGCTTGAATGGTTTCGCTCCGC
>CAZUIY010000293.1:0-2909 GCA_964619975.1 uncultured Gemmatimonadales bacterium | reverse complement strand
GTTCGCCTCGTGGGTCGCCGAGGGGATGCGGGTCTTCCGCGGGCAGGTCCTGGGGTACGTCGGCTCCACCGGCAACGCCACCACCCCGCACCTCCACTTCACGATCACCCCGGTCGGCCCCGACGGGCGCCCGCGCCGCGGCGTCCGGATCAACCCGTTCCAGGTCCTGCGCTGAAGCGGCCGCTCCGGGTCGCGCTGATCCAGCAGCGGGCCGGGCCCGACCGGGAGGCGAACCTGGAGCGGGGCCTGGCGGCGCTGGACCGGGCCGCCGCCGCGGGCGCCCGCCTGGCGGTCTTCCCCGAGCTCGCCTTCGAACCGTTCTGGCCCCGGCGCCGCGCGTCCGGCGACGTCCGCCACCTCGCCCAGCCGATCCCCGGACCCGTGAGCGACGCCGTCTCGGCCCGCGCGGCGGCGCTCGGGATCGTCGTGGTCCTGAACCTCTTCGAACGGGCCGGGGAGCAGACCTACGACGCCTCTCCGGTGATCGACGCGGACGGCTCGCTCCTCGGCGTCACCCGCATGGTCCACATCACCGACTACGAGGGGTTCCACGAGCGCGGCTGGTACGCTCCCGGCGACCGCGGCGCCCCCGTCTACGACACCGCCGCCGGCCGGATCGGCGTGGCCATCTGCTACGACCGCCACTTCCCCGAGTACACGCGCGCCCTGGCGCTGGGCGGGGCCGAGGTCGTGGCCGTGCCGCAGGCCGGCGTGGTGGACGAGTGGCCGGAGGGACTCTACGAGGCGGAGATGCGGGTCGCCGCCTTCCAGAACGGGTGCTTCGTCGCGCTCGCCAACCGGGTGGGCCGGGAAGACGAGCTGACGTTCTCCGGCGAGTCGTTCGTCTGCGCGCCGGACGGCACCGTGACGGCCCGGGCGGCGCTGCTGGAGGAGGACGTCCTCGTGACCGAGCTGGACCTGGACCGGGTCCGCGATTCGCACGCCCGGCGGCTCTTCCTGCCCGACCGGCGGCCCGAGCTCTACGGGGAGTGGCTGGGTCCCTGACGCCCGACGGCCGCGGCTATTGCACCACCCGCCGGGCCGGCCTTAGCCTTCCTCCTCCGTCCGCCGACATCCCCTCCGCCCGGAGATCGCCGCGCCCGTGACCCAGCGGCTGCCCGTTCGCGTCACCGTCAACGGCGCGCTCCACGAGCGCGAGGTGGAGCCGCGGCTCCTCCTGTCCGACTTCCTGCGGCACGACCTGGGGCTGACCGGCACCCACGTGGGGTGCGAGCACGGCGTGTGCGGGGCGTGCACGGTGCTGCTGGACGGCGCGGCCGTCCGCTCCTGCCTGCTGTTCGCGATACAGGCGGACGGCCGCGAGATCGGCACGGTCGAGGGCCTCGCCGAGGGGAACGAGCTCCACCCGATCCAGGCCGCGTTCCGCCAGACCCACGCGCTCCAGTGCGGCTTCTGCACGCCGGGGTTCCTGATGACGCTGGTCCCCTTCCTGGCCGACAACCCCGCTCCCACCGACGACGAGATCCGGGAAGCCCTGGGCGGTCACCTCTGCCGGTGCACCGGCTACCACAACATCGTCCTGGCCGTGCGCGCGGCGGCCGAGGCCCTCCAGCCGGCGGCGGACGCGACGCGTGCGGGCTGACGGGGCGACCCCGCCGGGGCGCGTCTTCGGGCGCTCCGTCGAGCGCAGCGAGGACCGGGCGCTCCTGACCGGCCGCGCGCAATTCGTCGACGACATCGACGTGCCCGGCGCGCTTCACGCCACCTTCGTCCGGAGCGACTTCGCCCACGCCCGGCTCCGCGGGGTGGACCTGGACGCGGCGCGCGCCCATCCGGGCGTGGTCGGGGCGTGGTCGGCGGCGGACCTGGGCGACTACTGGCGGCCGGGGCCGCTCCTCGTGTCCCCGCCCCCCATCGAGGGACTGGAGTTCCACGCCCGCACCCAGGTGCCGCTGGCGAAGGACAAGGTGCGCCACGCCGGCGAGCCGGTGGCCGTGATCGTGGCCGAGAGCCGCTACGTGGCCGAGGACGCGGCCGAGCTGGTCTACGTGGACGCGGACCCGCTGGACGCGGTGGTGGACCTGGAGGCGGCGCTGGCGCCCGGCTCCCCCCTCGTCCACGACGACCTCGAATCGAACGCCGCCGCCCGCGTGACCCAGGGGCGCGGCGACTACGCGGCGGCGGTCGGCGGCGCCGACGTCGTGATCGCCCGGCGGCTCGTCTACGACCGGGGTGCCGGGGCGGCGATCGAGAACCGCGGCGTCCTGGCCGCGTGGGACCCGCGCGCCCGGGAGATGACGATCTGGGACACCACGCAGGCGCCGATCCCGATCCGCAACGGCCTCGCCGCCATGCTGGACCTGCCGGAGTCCGCGGTCCGCGTGGTCGCCCCCTACATCGGCGGCGGGTTCGGCCCCAAGATCATGATGTTCTACCCCGAGGAGGTCGTGATCCCGTGGCTCGCCATGGCGCTGGAGCGGCCGGTCAAGTGGATCGAGGACCGGCGCGAGAACTTCCACGCCACCACGCAGGAGCGGCTTCAGATCCACGACGCCGAGATCGCGCTCTCCTCCGACGGCCGGATCGTCGGGATCCGCGACCGGTTCCTGCACGACACCGGCGCCTACGATCCCTACGGCTTGACCGTCCCCATCAACAGCCAGTGCACGCTCCTGGGCCCGTACGAGGTGCCGAACTACCACTCCGAGTTCACGGCGGTATTCACCAACGAGCCGATCGTCACCCCGGTCCGCGGCGCGGGGCGGCAGCACGGCGTGTTCGTGGTGGAGCGGCTGCTGGACCTGGCGGCGCGCGAGCTGGGGATCGACCGGGTGGAGATCCGCCGCCGGAACTACCTGGCGCCCGACTCGTTCCCCCACGACAACAACATCATCTACCAGGACTTCGCGCCGCTGGTCTACGACAGCGGCAACTACCGGCCGGCGCTG
>CAZUIY010000292.1:0-3498 GCA_964619975.1 uncultured Gemmatimonadales bacterium | reverse complement strand
CATCGCCAGCGCGTGCACCCCCTCGGCGTCGGCGACCAGCAGGGTCCGGCGCCCGCCCTCCGTCTCGGCCGCCACCGTCTCCGCTCCCGCGATCAGCCGGTCGACGTCGTAGGCGCCGAGCATCGCCCCCAGGATCTCGGGCGACACCAGGGCCCGCTCCCCCGTCAGCCGCGCGAACCGGGGGTCCCCCAGCTCCCCTTCCAGGACCTCGCCCTCGCGCGGGAGCACCACCCGGAGCCAGTCGTCGCGGAGGTGCACCTGGAGCACGTGCGTGTCGTGGGGGCCGAACACGTCCGCCCGGAGCCGGCGCGGGTCCGCCGTGTACACCACCGCCCCTTCGCCGGAGTAGCGCCGCCGGCCCTCGATCAGCGTCACCCCGAAGATCCGCCGCGTGGCGTCGATCGCCCGCCAGTGAGCTCGAAGCGCCTCGACCACCGGGGCCGGGTCGATGCCCTCGGCCTCGGCGCGGCGCAGCCGGTCGCCCAGCGAGGCCGTGCACGCCGTCGCCAGGAGCGCCGCGAGGGCGGCCACGATCGCCGTGGGGCGCGCCGTCATCGCCGGCCGGATCGCGCCCGCTCGATCTTCTCCGTCAGGGTCGGGGTCGCGCCAAAGAGGGCCTCCACCCGCCGGTACGCGCTCAGCGCCTCCGCCGCCCGGCCGGTCTCGAGCAGCACGTCGCCGAGCCCCTCCCAGGCGCGGGGGGAGCCGCCGGCGGCGATCGCCTCGCGGAAGGCCTCCTCCGACTCCTCCCACCGCTCCATTCGCCGCAGGGCGTCCGCCAGGGCCACCTGGATCTCCACGCTGGCCGGCGACATCACCGCCAGCGCCGCCAGGTGAAGCGCCTCCGCGGCCACGTCTCCCCGCTGGCGGTGGAGGCTCACGAGCTGGGAGCGGAGCCCCCAATCGTGCGGCGCGTACTGGCTGGCCCGCTCGTAGAGCCGGGCGGCCTCGTCGCGGTCGCCACCCCGGAGCCGCCACGCCGCCCGCAGCCGGTACCAGGCCGCGGCCTCTCCGGGCGCCGAGTCCGCCCGCGCCATCACGCGCGCGGCGATCGGGTCCAGGAGCGCCGGGATCCAGGTGTTGGTGCCGCGGCCCAGCTGCAGCTCGGCCAGCTCCAGCCGGGGAAGGATCGCGTCCTCGTCCAGGAAGACCGCCTCCTGCAGCCAGCGGATCGCCCGGTCCTCCTCGCCGCGGGAGCTGGCCTCCCGCGCCAGGTGGTAGAGCTCCGCGGCGCGCCACTCCGGCGGCGTCACCTCCTGCGCCTCGAGGGCCCCGGGAGAGGTCGCGCCGAGAAGCAGAAGGGCGGAGACCGCCACGATTCCGTGCCCGGACATGACCGGAAGGTAGGAACGGGGGGTGTGGGGGTCCAGCGCGGTACGGGTCCGGCGGGCGGACGCGGTGGCGAGCCGGCGGGGGCCGGGCGATCTTCGCTGGCGGTGGCCGCTCTCCGTCTCCCCCTCGCGACACTCCTCCTGCTGGCGGCCCTCCCGGGCTGCGGGCAGGACCTCGAGCCCCACGATGGCGGCGGCTCGGCCATCGCTCCGGCCACGTTCGTCCAGATCCTGGAGACGCTCTCGACGGCCCGCGCCGAGACCCATCCCGACACCGCCCTCTACGCCCGCCGCCGGGCCGAGATCCTGGCCTCGCACCAGGTCACCGAGGCCGACCTGATCCGGTTCACCGAAGTCCACGGCCGGAATGACGAGCTCCTGGCGCCGATCTACCAGCGGGTGGGGATCCGGCTCGACTCGCTCATGCAGGAGCGGGCGCGCCGGACCGGCGAGCCGATGGGCACCGGCACGCCGTCCGACCTTCCCGACCTGAGGGAGCCCATGGTGGACCCGCCGCCCGAGCTGGCGCCGCACGTCGACGTGCCTCCGGTGGACGTACCTCCCGGAAACGAACCGACCGTGGACGAGCCGGACGCCGCACCCGACACCACCCCGGCCGGGTAGGCCCTACTCCCACTCGATCGTCGCCGGCGGCTTGCTCGAGATGTCGTAGGTCACCCGGTTGACGCCCCGGACCTCGTTGATGATCCGGTTTGCCACGCGGCCCAGGAAATCGTGCGGGAACGGGTACCAGTCGGCGGTCATGCCGTCGCGCGAGGTCACCGCGCGGAGCGCCACCACGTTCTCGTACGTCCGGTGGTCCCCCATGACGCCCACCGACTGGACCGGCAGGAGCACCGCGAACGCCTGCCAGATGTCGTCATAGAGGCCGGCCGAGCGGATCTCCTGCAGGTAGATCGAGTCCACCTCCCGCAGGATCTCCAGCCGCTCGGGCAGGACCTCTCCCAGCACCCGGATCGCCAGCCCCGGCCCCGGGAACGGGTGGCGCTCCAGGATCTCCTCCGCCAGCCCCAGCTCGCGGCCCACCTGCCGGACCTCGTCCTTGAACAGCTCGCGCAGCGGCTCGACCACCTGGAGCCGCATCCGGTCCGGCAGCCCTCCCACGTTGTGATGCGTCTTGATCGTCGCGGAGGGCCCGCGCACCGACACGGACTCGATCACGTCCGGATAGAGCGTCCCCTGGACGAGGAAATCCACTTTCCCCAGCCGCTCGGCGGCCGAATCGAACACCTCGATGAACCGGTGGCCGATCCGCCGCCTCTTCTCCTCGGGATCGATCACCCCCGCCAGGTCCGTCAGGAACTGCTCCCCCGCGTCGACCACTTCGAGGCGCCAGTGGAGGTGCTCGCGGAAGGTCCGCTCGACCTGGTCGCGCTCCCCCTTCCGGAGAACCCCGGTGTCGACGAAGATGCAGGTCAGGCGGTCGCCGATGGCGCGGTGCACGAGCGCGGCCGCGACCGCCGAGTCGACACCGCCGGAGAGTCCGCAGACGGCGCTGCCGGAGCCGATCCTGGACGCCACCGCGTCCACCGATCGCTCGATGAACGAGGCCATGGTCCAGGTCGGGGAACAGCCGCAGACGTCGAACACGAAGTTGGCCAGGATCTCCTCGCCCCGCTCGGTGTGGTCCACCTCGGGATGGAACTGGACGCCGTAGCGGCGGGACTCGGGGTTGGCGAAGGCGGCGATCGTGTCGTCGGAGGAGAGCCCGGCCAGCAGGTAGCGCTCGGGCATCGTCTCGATCCGGTCGCCGTGGCTGGCCCACACGTTCAGCCGGTCCCCCGGCTGGAAGCCGGCGAAGGGGCCGATCGGCGTCTCCACCTTCAGGACCGCGCGGCCGTACTCGCGCGACTTCGCCGGCTCCACCCGGGCGCCCTCGGCCAGCGCCATGAGCTGCATGCCGTAGCAGATCCCGAGCATCGGCTGCTCCGCCTCGTAGAGCCCGCCGGCGGGGTGCGGCGCGCCTTCGTCGTAGACGCTGGAAGGGCCGCCGGAGAGACTGATCCCGGCCGGGTCCCACTCGCGGATCGTCTCCGGATCCAGATCGAACGGGTGGATCTCGCAGTAGACCCGGAGCTCCCGGATCCGCCGCGCGATCAGCTGGGTGAACTGGCTCCCGAAGTCGAGCACCAGGATCCATTCCCCC
>CAZUIY010000291.1:0-7033 GCA_964619975.1 uncultured Gemmatimonadales bacterium | reverse complement strand
GGCTGGGCCCCCGCGCTGGGCGCCCGCGTCGCGTGGCGGCCGGCGCCGATGGTGACCGTCGGGCTCGAGGCGTGGCGCGCGAGCCTGCCCGAGGGCCCCGACGTCACGGCGGGCGGGGGCCGCATGGCGCTGACGCCATGGGTGGGCCGGGGGGGGGCGGCCGATCCGGCTTTCGTCTTCGGCGTCGAGATCGTGTCGGCGGACGACGACGAGGAGCGCGGCCCCGCCTTCGTCTCGGGCGCCGGACTCCGGCGGGACGCCGGCGGCTGGACCCTCCAGGCGGAGGTCCTCCATCGGTTCCTGACCGTCGAGGAGCCGCCGGTGGACGGCGTCGAGACCGGCCGCGACGCGGCGCTCTGGGAGCTCCGGGTGGCGATCGGCCGGATCTTCGGATGACATCGGGAGAGCCCACCCGGCTGGTCCTCGTCCGCCACGGCCAGACGACCTTCAATCTGGAGGACCGCTGGCAGGGCTCCCTGTCCGACGAGCCGCTGAACGAGACGGGCCGGGCCCAGGTGCGCGCGGTGGCCGAGCGCCTGGCGGCGTGGTCCGACCCGCTGACCGCCCTCTACGCCTCGGACCTCGTCCGGGCCCGCGAGAGCGCGGAGATCCTGGCGGAGCGGCTGGGGCTGGAGCCGGTGATCGAGCCGGCTCTGCGCGAGATGAGCCACGGCGAGTACGAGGGGCTGACCAAGGCCGAGGCCCTGGCGCGCTTTCCCGACGAGCACGCCGCCCTGGCGGCGGATCCCCTGCGGGTGACCCGTCCCGGGGGAGAGTCGTACGAGACGCTGGGGGAGCGGCTGTGGCCGGCGGTGGAGCGGATCGTGGCGCGGCACCCCGGCGAGCGCGTGGGTCTGGTCAGCCACGGGGGGCCGATCCGGCTGATCCTGTCGCGCGCCCTGGACCGACCGCTCACGGAGCGGGCCGAGTTCGGGGTCGAGAACGCGTCGTGGTTCGAGGTGGAGGTACGGGGGGAGACGTACCGGGTGGTGGAGGAAGGGGCGGGGTGAGCTAGCTGGCCGGCTCCGCGCTCGCCGGGTCCGGCTTCCACGGGCGCCGGCGGACCGGTCCCGCCTCCGCCAGCCCGTCGGCCACCGTCGCCGCGTCCCCGACCACCACGGACAGGAGCCGGTCGGGATGCAGGTGCTCCGCCGCGGCCCGCTCCAGGTCGCCCACCGACAGCGCCTCGACGCGCTCTGCGTAGCCGGTCCACCAGTCGTCCGGCAGGCCGTAGATCACGATCTCCCGCAGCCGGCCGGCGAGCTGGCCCCCCGTCTCGAAGCGGAGCGGCAGGCTCCGCGTCAGGCCGTGGACGGCGAGCGCCCGCTCCTCCTCCCCGATCGGACCCGCGGCGGCCCGCTCCAGTTCGCCCCGGATCTCCGCCAGCGCCGCCGGCGACACGGCCGTCTCCACCTGCGTGGCCACCTGGAACGGCCCGGGCCCCCGGCGGAACGAGAAGCTGGAGCGGACCCCGTAGGTCCATCCGCGTCGCTCCCGCAGGTTCTGGTTCAGGCGCGACGTGAAGGAGCCGCCCAGCAGGTGGTTCAGGGTCTCCAGCGCGTGGTAGTCGGGGTGGGCCCGGGGGACGCCGACGTGGCCGCAGACGAGGACCGACTGGGCGCTCCCCGGCCGGTCGACCAGGACGGTACCCGACCCCGGCCGCTCGGGCGCCGCGACGTCCGCCGTGGGGACGCCCTCTCCCATAGCGCCCCCGAGCGCGGTCTCGGCGCCCGCGCGCAGCTCGTCCGGGTCGAAGTCCCCCACGACGATCAGCGTGGCGCCCCGCGGCCGCCAGACGCGGCCGTGGAACTCGACGAACGCGTCCCGGTCCAGACGGGCCAGCGACTCGACCGTGCCCCGGCGGGGTTGACCATAGGGGTGGTCAATGCCGAAGAGCTCCTCGACGAAGGCGCGTCCCGCCACCGCGGCCGGATCGTCCAGCTCGCGCCGCAGGTCGATCGCGCGCTCGGCCAGCACCCGCTCCACCTCGGCCTCGGGGAACGTGGGCCGCAGCGCCAGGTCGCCCAGGAGCTCCAGCGCCCCTTCGACGCCGGAGCGGAGCACGGTCAGCCGGATCCACGCCGCGTCGTGCCCGCTGCCGACCGAGAGCCGGGCCCCGAGGGCCTCCACGCGCTCGGCGATCTGGATCCGGTCGCGCGCGCCGGCGCCTTCCGGCAGGAGCCGCGCGGTCAGGTCCGCCAGGCCGGCGGCGCCCGGCGGATCGAGCGCCCCGCCCGCCGGCAGCACCAGCTCGATCCGCGCCATGGGCGGCCCCGGCGCGCGGAGCGCGACCAGCTCGAGGCCGGCGTCCAGCGGCGCGCGGTCGAACGCCGGCAGGGCGACCTCAGCCGCGGCGACGGCGGGGGGCCGCGAGCGGTCGGGCGACTCAGCCACGGCGGGGCACGTAGGTGACGTTCACGCGGTGGGCGGTGGCGATCCGGTCGCGAACGGTGTGCCGCACCTCGGAGCCGTCCACCGCGTCCAGCTCCTCCATCCGCCGCGACACGTATCCGGGATCGTCCAGCAGCACGGCGGCGTGGGCCAGCGCGTCGGCGCGCCCGCCGACGCTCTCCAGGCTGGCCAGGTGCGCCAGCCGGAGGAACGACCGGGAGCGCTCCATCTCGGAATCGGTGGGGCCGTCGTTGGCCAGGGCCGCGGCGACCTCGTCGAAGGCCGCCGTCAGCGCCGCCGGTTCGACGCCGGGCTTCCCGGTCAGGATCACCAGGAAGAGCCCGGTCTCCTCCAGCGGCTGGTAGTTCACGGCGGTCACGTCCTGCGCCAGGCGCCGGCGGTGGACCAGCTCCCGGTGGAGGCGGCTGGCGGGTCCGCCCGCCAGCACCCGCGCCGCGACGTCCAGCGCGAGCGAGCCGGGCTTCGCCCAGGCCGGCGCGTGCCAGGTCAGGTGGACCCGCGGCAGCTCCACGTCGTCCTCCCGCGTCAGCGACGGGCTCGTCTCCAGCCGCCCCTCGGGGACGACCGGCGGGGACGGACCCTCGGCCGGCGGGATCCCGCCGAACCACCGCTCCACCGCCGCCCTGGCCTCGTCCGGGTCCACGTCCCCGGCCAGGACCAGCGTGGCGTTGCCGGGCCGGTAATGGCTGCGGAAGAACGCCCGGGCGTCGTCCACCGTGGCGGCGGCCAGGTCGTCCATCGATCCGATGGTGGGGTGGCGGTAGGGGTGGCCCTCGGGATACGCCAGCCCCAGGGTCTCCTCCATCCAGAGCCCGTAGGGCTGGTTCTCGTAGCGCTGGCGGCGCTCGTTCATGACCACGCTCCGCTGGGCCTCGAACTTCTCCTCCGTCAGCCCGGCCAGGAACCACCCCAGCCGGTCGCTCTCGAGCCACAGGGCCATCTCCAGCGCCGGGGACGGCACGATCTCGAAGTAGTTCGTGCGGTCGAACCAGGTGGAGCCGTTCAGCGTGCCGCCGGCCTCCTGGACGTGGACGAAGTGGGCCCCCGGGGGCACGTGCTCCGAGCCCTGGAACAGCAGGTGCTCGAACAGGTGCGCGAAGCCGGTCAGCCCCGGCACCTCGTTCTTGGAACCCACGTGGAGCATCAGGTGAACCGCCACCACGGGCGCGGAACGGTCCTCGTGGACGATCAGCCGCAGGCCGTTCTCGAGCCGGCTCTCCTCGAACGGGAGGGCCGTTCCGTTCGCCCCGCGGAGGGTCACGGCTTCACCCGGTATCCGGTGCGGAACAGGTGCACGGTCCAGGCGAAGAGCGCCACGGCCAGGGCAGCCGTCAGGGCCAGCGAAGCGGCGGGGGAGGCGTCCGCCACGCCCAGGACGCCGAACCGGAGGCCGTTGATCATGTAGAAGATCGGGTTGAAGAGCGACGCGGTACGCCACACCTCCGGCAGCATGTCGATCGAATAGAAGACGCCACCCAGGAAGACGAGCGGCGTGATGAGAAAGTTCAGGAGCAGCATCACGTGGTCCCACGAGTCGGCCCACAGCGCCATGATCAGCCCCGCGCAGGAGAAGAGGGCGGAGACGCAGAGGAGGAATGCCGCCGCCCACACGGCGTGCTCCAGCGGCATGTCGGTGATCACGGCCCCGACGGCCAGCACCAGCCCGCCCACCATGAGCCCCCGCACCATCGCCCCCAGCGTGTACGCCAGGACGATCTCCCAGTACGAGAGCGGCGCCACCAGCAGGTCCTGGATGTACTGCTCGTGCTTGGCCACGAAGAGCGAGGACGAGCTGTTGGCGTACGAGCTGGTCAGAACCCCCATCATCGCCAGGCCCGGCAGGATGTATTCGGTGTAGGGCCACCCGTCGATCGTCTCGATGCGGGATCCCAGGGCCTCGCCGAAGATCAGCACGTACAGCAGCGCCGAGAGGATCGGCGGAAACACCGTCTGCTTCCAGAGCATCAGAAACCGCCCGATCTCGCGCCGGGTCAGGGTCCAGAAGCCGATCAGCCACTCGCGCTTATACCGGATCATGGATCTCCTCGCCCGCCGCCCCCGGGGCATCCGCCACGCCCACCGGCTCCGGCGTGTCCTCGATGGCGCGGCCCGTCAGGTCCACGAATACGTCCTCCAGGCTGGACTCCACGATCCGCACCTCGGTGATCTTGAGATCCGCCGCGTACAGGGCCTCCAGCACGTCGCCGACGATCCGCCGCGGGTGGGGCGCCCGGACCACCAGGACGTCGCCCTCGACCGAGGCCTCGCGGGCGGCGATCGAGGCCGGCAGCGGTCCCTCCAGGGGCTCGGTCAGGCGGATCTCCAGGTGCCGCTCCCCGCCCGTGGCGATCAGGTGCTCCGGCGAGCCGCGGGCGATGATGCGCCCCCGGTCGATGATCGCCACCTCCTCGCAGAGCGCCTCGGCCTCCTCGATGTAGTGGGTCGTCAGGAGCACCGTCTTCCCGGCCTCGTTGAGCTCGCGCAGGTACGTCCAGAGCGCCCGGCGCAGCTCCACGTCCACCCCGGCCGTGGGCTCGTCCAGGATCAGGATCTCTGGATCGTGAATCATCGCCTTGGCGATCAGGAGGCGCCGCTTCATGCCGCCGGAGAGCTTGTGGATCCGGTCGCCGGCCTTCTCGGTCAGGCCGAAGCGCTCGAGCAGCTCCTCCGCCCGCCGGGAAGCCTCGCGCCGTTCGATCCCGAAGTAGCCGGCCTGGAGCACGAGGAGCTCCCGGATCGGGAAGAAGCGGTCGAAGTTGAACTCCTGGGGCGCGAGCCCGATCATCCGCCGCGTGAACCGGTACTCCTTCACGACGTTCCGCCCCATGACGAGCGCCTCGCCCCGCTCGAGCGTCGCCAGTCCCGTCAGGATGTGGATGGTGGTCGACTTGCCGGCGCCATTGGGTCCCAGGAGCCCGAAGAAGCGGCCCCGCGGGATGTCGAGGTCGATCCCTTCGAGGGCGACGACGTCGCCGTAGCTCTTGGCGAGCCCGCGGATCGAGATGGCCGGAACGTCGGTCATGGGCGGCAGAACCTAACCGGGCCGCCGTGGCCGCGCCGGCCCGAGGCGGTATCCTGTGGCGCCGTGAACGACGCCCCGACCCCTCCGCTCCGCATCGCCTTCGGCGGCCGCATGCAGGTAGGCAAGACGACGGCCGCGCTCCACCTGGTGGAGCGGCACGGGTTCGTCCGCTTCGCCCTGGCCGATCCGATCAAGGACATCGCCGGGCGGGACTTCGGCTGGGACGGCGCCAAGGACGCGCGCGGCCGGCAGCTCCTGCAGGAGGTGGGGGACGTCGGAAGGAACTACGACCCCGAAATCTGGCTGGATCGGCTGGCGGCGCGGATCGCCGCCCGCGAGGACCCGCGGGTGGTGGTGGACGACCTGCGGATGGCGCGGGAGGCGGAGTTCCTGGAGCGGCTCGGGTTCGTGACCGTGCGGGTCCTTCGGCCGCCCGCGGAGGCCCCGGCCGACGCGCCGGCCGACGCCCGGCGGGGGCACGCCACCGAGACCGGCCTGTACGGCGTCCATCTGGATCTGGAGCTCGACAACGCGGGCACGTTCGAAGACCTCTACGGCCGGCTGGACGCCCTGGTGACGGAGCTGGAGGAAGGCGGCGGACCGGCGGTGGGAGGTCGGAAAACCGAAAGGCCCCGTCCAGAGACGGGGCCTTCGGCATTAGGCCAGGAGGAAACGCAGGCCTAAGTCCCGTGGCGCCGTAGTCGACCGGGACCGGACACCGCCGGGACCCTGCCAGTTTACCGCGTCCCCCGGGAAAGTCAACCCCGGCTCGGGGCCGTGATAATGTGTCCAGGCTACGTTGAACGTGGTCAAACGTGAGGCTCCAGCGGGGTCCGCGGCCGCGGGGAGGGCCGCCGCCGCCGGTTGCCGCCGCCGCCCGGTCCGGCCATCTTCTCCGCCCCCCCGATGCGACCTTCTCTCCCCACCCCCCGGACCCCTCTCCACCCGCGCCTCGCCGCGGCTTCCGCCGTCGTGGCGACCCTGGCGGGGCTCGCGCTGGGCTG
The DNA here is from genome assembly GCA_964619975.1 of uncultured Gemmatimonadales bacterium. GTDB lineage: Bacteria > Gemmatimonadota > Gemmatimonadetes > JACCXV01 > JAHWKZ01 > DATLFF01. The sequence continues at coordinate 595 of CAZUIY010000291.1, read as the reverse complement.
CGGGGGACGGGCCACCCAGCCCGGCCAGGAGCCGGGGGAGCGGTCCGACCAGATCGTCACCTACTACGTGCGCGTGCCCCAGCCCGGGGCGGACCGCTACCAGGTCACCCTCGCCGCCGACCGCGTGCGCGCCGATTCGCTGGACTTCGTCCTGCCAGCCTGGGCGCCCGGCCGCTACGGCATCGGACCCGGGCGGGCGGTGATCGAGAACTTCGTGGCCCGCGACGAACGTGGGGAGCCGATGGCGACCCGGCGGCTCGGGCTCACCCGCTGGCGGCTCTACCCCCAGCGGGACGGGTACCTGTCGGTCGAGTACCTGGTCGTTCCCGGCTCGTCCACCGACCCGCTCCCGTTCCGCACCCGACTCGGGCTCCGCTCCGGCTACGCCACGGGCGCCGGGCTCTTCGGCGCCCTGGCCGGCTTCGAGCACCGGCCGGTGACGGTGTCGTTCGACCTGCCGCCGGGATGGCGCGTGGTGAGCCCGCTCCGGCCGGCCGGAGCGAACCGCTACGCGGCCGCCAGCTACGCCGAGCTCCCCCCGTCGGCCTTCGTCCTGGGGGACGGGATGCGGGACTACAAGCTGTTCGTCCAGGGC
>CAZUIY010000290.1:0-2053 GCA_964619975.1 uncultured Gemmatimonadales bacterium | reverse complement strand
GTTCCTGGCCGGGGGTGAGTTCCCGTTCCCGGTCGTCCAGGGCTCGGCCACCAACCAGGCGATCACGATCATCTTCAAGGAGTTCGGCGTGCGGCTGAACTTCACCCCGACCATCACGAACAGCGGGAACATCGATCTGCGGGTGGAGCCGGAGGTGTCGACGCTCGACTTCGGCACGGGGCTCCAGGTGTCGGGCTTCTCCATCCCCACCGTGCTCACGCGACGCGCCTCGACGCGCGTGGAGCTCCGCGACGGCCAGACCTTCGCCATCGCCGGGCTGATCGACAACACGCTGTCCGAGAACGTGGACAAGGTGCCGGTGCTCGGGGACATCCCGATCCTGGGCGCGCTGTTCCGTTCCAACGACATCCGTCACGCGCGCAGCGAGCTGATGGTGCTCGTGACCCCGCGCCTGGTCCGGCCCTCCGCCACCCCGCCGGCGGTGCCGACGGGCGAGCCGGAGACGTGGGACTGGGACAAGTCGCTGGACGAGCCGCTGGCGCCGGGCGCGCCGGGCGGATCCGGGGCCCGGTGAGCCGTAGGCTTCAGGCCCGGCTGACGGACGACCGCGGCTCCGCGGTCATCCTGGCGGCGGTCGCCATGACGGCGATGCTGTCGGTGGTGGCTCTGGCGGTGGACGTGGGCATGCTCTACACGGCGCGCGGCGAGGCCCAGCGGGTGGCGGACGCCGCCGCGCTGGCCGGCGCGGCCGGGTTCATCGAGGAGCCCAAGTCGCCCGAGCCGCGGGCCCGCACCCTGGCGCTCGACTACGCGTCGCAGAACTCCGTCCGCGACCAGATGGTGGTCCTGCTGGAGGAGGACGTGGTGGTCGACGTGGCCGCCCGGCGGGTCAGCGTAACGGTGCGCCGCTCCGGCGAGCGCGGCAACGCGGTGGGGACCTGGTTCGCCCGCGTGTTCGGCGTCGACGAGGTGGACGTGGCCGCCCGGGCCACCGCCGAAGCGACTCCGGCCGGCGCGGCCACCTGCCTCATGCCCTTCACCATCCCCGACGCGTGGGACGATCTCGACGACGACCAGTCGTACGATCCGGGGGAGTACTACGAAATGAGTGAGACCGGGTACGGCAGCGACTACCGGAATGGCGTCCCGGCCTTCAACGGCATCGACCCCGATGGCACCACCTACGTCAACGACCTGGGGCGGCCCGTCACGCTGAAGGAAGGAACGCCCCAGGACGCGATCGTCTCGTCGTGGTACTTCCCGTGGGACGTCCCCGCCATGGACGGCGGTCCGTCCACCGGCGCGGCCCGCTACCGCTGGAACATCGCCAACTGCAACACCTCGGTGGTCTCGATCGGCGAGCCCTACATGGTGGAGAACGGGAACATGACCGGTCCCACGAAGCAGGGGGTCGAGGAGCTGCTGGACAAGGATCCCGACGCGTACTGGGACGCATCCACCGGCACCGTGCAGGGGAGCGTCTGGGGAGACGCGTGGAAGGCCAGCGAGCGGGTGGTGAACCTGCCGCTGTTCGATCCGCGGGATCCGGTGGATCCCGGCAAAAAGCCGGTGGTGTTCAACAACTTCGCGGCATTCTTCATCGAGGGAATGCAGGGCAAGGACGTGGTCGGACGCTTCCTGTACGCCTCCGGCGTCGGGGCCGGCTCGACCGGCTCCGGTGGGGCGGACGCGGGAACGATGGCCCTGTTCGTCCGGCTCGTGGAATAGGGAGGTAGACGTGATCGCACAGGCCATTCGCGGCGCGGTGATCTCGACGGACGCGGACTTCCGAGCCGCGCTCAAAGAGACGCTCGCCACCGACGTCGCCATCGACGTCCAGTTCGAGATCGTGGTCCCGTTCAAGCAGGTGAGCCACGGCCACCTGGAGGAGCTCCGCTACGTGGATCCGGAGCTCATCTTCCTCGACCTCGAGGAGGACCCGGTCCTGGGATGCAAGCTGGCCCAGTTCCTGGTCGAGACGAATCCGCAGCGCCGCATCGTCGCAACCGGCGGGAAGGGCTCGCCCGAGTTCCTGATGGCGGCGATGCAGGCCGGCATCTCGGACTACGTGCCGAAGCCGGTCACGCCGGAG
>CAZUIY010000289.1:0-2267 GCA_964619975.1 uncultured Gemmatimonadales bacterium | reverse complement strand
CCGGTGGCGGGGTTCTTTCGCATCCGGAGGTCCGATGGAAATCCAGTGTGAGGACATCCGCCAGCGCTACGCCCTGGACGGCCGGGTGGTGATGGCCCTCGACGGCGTCTCGTGCGGCTTCCGCTCGGGCGAGCTGGCGGTGGTGACCGGCAAGTCGGGATCGGGGAAGACCACGCTCCTGAACATCGTGGGGGGGCTGGAACGGCCGACCGAGGGCCGCGTACGGGTGGACGGGGAGGAGCTCTACCGCCGATCCGACCGGGCGCTCTCGCGCTACCGGAACGAGCACGTCGGGTTCGTCTTCCAGTCGTTCCACCTGGAGTCCAGCGAGACGGCGATCGAGAACGTGCGGGTCCCGTTCCTGTTCGCCCGGCGGCCGCCGAAGGACGCGGCGGACCGGGCGCGCCGGGCCCTGGACGACGTGGGGCTGGGTCCCCAGGTCGACCAGCCGGCCGGCACCCTCTCGGCCGGCCAGAAGCAGCGCGTGGCGATCGCCCGGGCGCTGGTGACCGGCCCCGACTTCGTCCTGGCCGACGAGCCGACGGGAAATCTGGACGCCGTGACCGGCCGGGAGATCATCCGGCTCCTTCGGGCGGCCGTCGAGGAGCGCGGTCTGGGCGTCGTGATCGTGACCCACGACCCGGCCATCACCGGCGAGGCCGACCGCGTGCTCCACCTGGTGGACGGGCGCCTGGCGGAGGACCGGCCGGCGGCCGGCCCGGCCGCGGCCGCGGAGACCGCCTGATGGGCCCGGTGCGCGCGCTCCGGCGGGCCGGACACAACGTACGGCGCCACGCCCTGCGGGCGGCGCTGCTGGCCGGAGGGGTCGCGCTGGGCGTGGCGATGCTGGTCTTCCTGGTGGCGTTCGTGACCGGCACCCGGAAGGCGCTCCTGGACCGGGTGGTCTCGTCGCTCCCGATCACCCACCTGACCGTGGCGCCGCGCTCGTTCTCGCTGGCGGTGCTCAAGTTCGACAGCCCGTTCTCCAGCCTGGACGAGCGGGCGGTGGAGCGGATCGAGAGGATCGAGGGCGTCGAGCGGGTGATGCCGATGGCGGGGCTCCAGCTTCCGGCGCAGATGAGGGCGAGCTTCTTCGGCCAGGGGTTCGTGACCGACACCGGCATCTTCGGAGTGGATCCCGAGCTCCTGGCGGGGCAGCTCCCCGAGGGTTCCGGCTTCGACGCCGAGGCCACCGGGCCGCCGTGGCCGGTGGTGGTCTCCAGCGACATCATCGACATGTACAACACCGGGTTCGCGCGGGCGAACGACCTGCCGCAGATCACGCCCGAGATCCTGCGGAACCAGGACGCTTCACTCTATCTGGGGTATTCCTCCTTCAACCCGGGGGACGTGCGGCGGGTGGTTCCGGTCCGGCTGGTGGGGGTGAGCGACCGCGTGCCGCTGGTAGGGGTCAGTCTCCCGCGCCCGGTGGTCGAGGCGTGGAACCGGGAGCTCGCGGGGGCCGAGCGGCCGCAGTACATCTCGCTGACCGTGGTGGCGGAGCGGGCCGAGGAGGTGGACCGGGTGGCGTCGCAGATCGAGGCCATGGGGTACAGCGTCACGTCCGGCCGCGAGACGGCCCAGCGGATCCGCACCCTGACCGACGTCCTGCGCCTGGCGTTCGGCCTGATCGGGGTCGTGGTGCTGGCGGTGGCCGGCCTGGGGATCGCCAACGCGCTCTTCCTGTCGGTGCTGGAGCGGCGGCACGAGATCGGGGTGTTCCGCTCGGTGGGCGCGAGCCGCGGGGACATCCGGCTGCTGTTCCTGGTGGAGGCGGGGCTGATCGGCCTCGGCGGCTCGCTGGTGGGGGTCGGGCTGGGCGTGGCCGCGGCGCGGGCGGCGGACTGGGGGCTCCACCGGGCGCTCCCGGATCTCCCGCTTCTTCCGGCGTCCTTCTTCGAGCTGTCTTGGCCGATCCTCGCGGGCGGTCTTACCTTGGGCGTCCTCGTCAGTATCCTGGCCGCGGCGCCCCCGGCCCATCGGGCGGCGCGCCTCGACCCGGCCCGCGTCCTCACCACCACATAGCAGGTCGCCCGGATGGCCGAAAAAACCCGATCCTCCGCCCCACCCACGGCGAAGTCGCTGGCGGCGCGCTACGAGAAGGCGACGGGCGTCCGCACCGACCAGCTGGACCACCTGGTGGACTTCCTGCCCGGCACCGGCGACCCCATGGAGCACGTGGACCGCGAGCAGCTGATCGGGCGCGAGGAGTGGGAGTCGCTCGACACGCGCCGGCGGAACCAGACGGTGGGCTTCCTGCGGCGGAG
>CAZUIY010000288.1:0-2428 GCA_964619975.1 uncultured Gemmatimonadales bacterium | reverse complement strand
GTCCCCTACGACGTCCGGAAGGCGCATCCGTACCACGGCTACGACCAGTTCGACTGGAAGGTGCCGGTGGGGACGACCGGTGACGTCTACGACCGCTACCTGGTGCGGATGGAGGAGATGCGGCAGTCGCTCCGGATCGTGGAGCAGGCCCTGGACGATCTGCCGGACGGGCCGGTGAACGTCGACGACTGGTCGGTGGCGCCGCCGCCCAAGCACTACGTCTACAACACCATCGAGGGGATGGTGGCGCACTTCAAGCAGGTGTTCGAGGGGATCCAGGTGCCGGCCGGCGAGGTGTACTCCTACACCGAGGGTGGAAACGGCGAGCTCGGCTTCTACCTGATCTCCGACGGCGGCGGGCGGCCCTACCGGATCCACTGCCGCGCCCCCTGCTTCGCCATCTACCAGAACATCGGCGTGACGCTGGAGGGTCACATGCTGAGCGACATCGTGGCGATCCTGGGCTCACTGAACGTCATCGCGGGGGAGCTGGACCGATGAGGTTCGAGCTGGCCCCCGAGCGGCTGGAGCGGATCGAGCGCCTGGTGGCGCGGTACCCGCGCCCGCTGGCGGCGATGCTGCCGGTCCTCTGGATCGTGCAGGAGGAGAAGGGGTGGATCTCGCCGCAGGCGATGGAGTGGGTGGCGGACCGGCTCCAGACGTCCCCGGCCAAGGTCCAGGCGGTGGTGACGTTCTACACCATGTTCGACGACCGGCCGGTGGGGAAGCACAAGCTGCAGGTCTGCCGGACGCTCTCGTGCGAGCTGATGGGCGCCCGGAAGATCATCGACCACCTGCGGGAGCGGCTCGGGATCGAGCCCGGCGGGACCACTCCGGACGGGCTCTTCACGCTCCAGGAAGTGGAGTGCCTGGCCTCCTGCGGCACCGCGCCGATGATGCAGTGCAACCTCAAGTTCTACGAGCACCTCACACCCGAGCGGATCGACGCGCTGCTGGACCAGCTGCGGGCGCGGGAGCCGGCCTGGGACGACGTGGAGCCGGTCGTCTACGAGCGGCCCTCCGACGACGAGTACCACGCCATGATGCCGGGGAGCCGCTAGGGTGGCGGCGCCCAACATCCTGATGCAGCGGGGGCTGGACCGGCCCTCCGACAGCCACACGCTGGCGGCGTACGAGGCGGCCGGCGGGTACAGGAGCGTCAAGAAGGCGCTCGGCATGGACCCGGTGGCGCTGGTCGAGGAGGTGAAGCTCTCCGGGCTCCGCGGCCGCGGCGGCGCGGGGTTCCCCACCGGAACCAAATGGGGCTTCATCCCGCGCGGGACCGACAAGCCCGTCTACCTGGTCTGCAACTCCGACGAGTCTGAGCCGGGCACGTTCAAGGACCGCTGGCTGCTCGAGAAGGATCCCCACCTGGTGATCGAGGGGATGATGATCGCTTCGATCGCGATCGGCTGCCGGCTGGCGTTCAACTACTTCCGCGGGGAGTTCTCGTTCCCCGTCCGGCGGTTCCAGGCGGCGGTGGAGGAGGCGTACGCGAAGGGGTATCTGGGGAAGGGGATCTTCGGCTCCGACACGGACCTCGACATCGTCACGCACTTCGGCGCGGGGGCCTACATCGCCGGCGAGGAGACCGGCCTCCTGGAGTCGCTCGAGGGGAAGAAGGCGATGCCGCGGAACAAGCCGCCCTTTCCGGCCATCGAGGGGCTCTTCCAGTGTCCGACCGTGATCAACAACACGGAGACGCTGGCGGCCGTGCCCTGGATCGTCGAGAACGGAGGCGGGGCGTACACCCGCTACGGCACGGAGAAGTCGCGGGGGACCAAGATGTGGTCCTGCTCGGGCCCGGTGAACCGGCCCGGCGTCTACGAGGTGGAGCTCGGCGTCGACCTGATGGAGTTCATCGAGGACACGCTGGGGGGCATGATGCCGGGCGTGGATCTGAAGGCGGTCATCCCCGGGGGCTCGTCGGTCCCGATCATGACGCCGGAGCAGTGCCGGGGCGCGAAGATGGACTACGAGGGGCTCCGCGAGCACGGCAGCATGGTCGGCTCGGGCGGGTTCATGGTGATCGGGAGCGGCACGTCGATCCCGGCCTGCCTGCAGAACCTGGCCCACTTCTACGCCCACGAGTCGTGCGGCCAGTGCACACCGTGCCGTGAGGGGTGCGGCTGGATCGACCAGCTCCTGGTGAAGATCCTGGACGGCCGCGGGACCCAGGGCGACCTGGAACAGATCCTCCGGCTCTCCGACCTGATGGCGGGGAAGACGATCTGCGCCCTGGCCGACGCCCTGGCGTGGCCGGCGATCTCGTACATCCAGCGCTTTCCCGAGGAGTTCGCGGCGCTCTGCGCGGGCCCGGTGGACATGGCGGCGCTCCAGGCCGCGGTCGACCGACACAAGCACGTGCTGCCGGCGGCCTGAGGGGGCGACGATGAGACGGAACGTGGGGACCGAGAAGGACACCGCC
>CAZUIY010000287.1:0-10604 GCA_964619975.1 uncultured Gemmatimonadales bacterium | reverse complement strand
ACCTCGTCGACGTCCATGTCCATCGCCTCGGCGACCTCCTCGGGCTTCGGCTCGCGTCCCAGCTTCTGGGTGAGCTCGGCCTCCTTCTTGGAGATCTTGTTCAGCGTGGTCGCCCGGTTGATGGGCAGCCGGAACGTCTTCGAGTTCTCCGCCAGCGCCTTCAGGATCGCCTGGCGGATCCACCACACGGCGTACGAGATGAACTTCACGCCCTTGGTCTCGTCGAACTTCTGCGCGGCCCGCACCAGACCGACGTTCCCCTCCGCGATCAGATCGGGAAGGGTCATGCCCAGGTTCTGGTACTTCTTGGCCACCGACACGACGAATCGCAGATTGGAGCGGACCAGCTTCTCGAGCGCGAGCTGGTCGCCCGCGCGGATGCGCCGGGCGAGTTCCGCCTCCTCCGCCCGCGAAAGCAGCGGATGGTTCTTGATGTCCTCGAGATACAGGGCGAGCGCGCCCTCGTCGACCTTGTCGGACGAGATCCCGAGCGCCATGTTGGTGGTCTTCCGCTTCTTGGCCATCTTATCTCCCGTCTGTCCCCGAAATCCGTCAGCACCTTTTTAGCGCACAACCAGCCGAATCGAACCGCAAAGCTAGTGATGATACCACTCGAACCCATTTCACGTCAAGGGGGTAGAGACTTCCGACGCGTGTTCCGAACCGGTCCGCTGGCTCTTCGCTCCGCCCCTCGAGTAGGATGGATACACCGATGACCCGACGATGGTTTCCCTCCGCCGCGACGATCCTGGCCCTCCTGGCCGGAGGCGCGCCCGGACTGGCCCAGGAGGTCGCGGAAACGGCCGAGCGGCCGGCCTTCGAACGCCGCTACATCGACGCCGGAGAGCGGCGGAGGAGCGCGACGCTCCTCCGGGACTGGCCCGAGCTGGACCGGCTGATCCGCTGGTCTCACGGGCTGCAGGACGCGGTCGAGTCGGCCTCGGACTCCCTGCCGGAGATCCTCGTCGACGAGTTCCGGGCCCGGCTCGACTCGCTGGAGGCGGCCCCGCTGCCCCCGTTCGTGGCGGCCCGGGAGGACTCGGTGCGGGCGGTGGTCGCGGAGATCCGGGCGGATCTCGATGGGGCCGAGGCGGCGCTGGCGGCGCCTGCCTTGAGCGTCAGCCCCGCGTTCGGGGCCGTGCCCAACGCACGGGAGCGCCAGCGCACCCTGGTGACGGGGGGGACCGCCGTGACCGTCCCCGCGGGGGTGGCCGTGGGGTCCAGGGACACGCTCCCGGCGGCGGACGTGACCCCCGGGGCCGGGGGCTCGTTCCTGGACCGGATGGCCGACGCCTTGACGGATCTCGACCGGCTGGTCCACATCACCCGTGGGGCCGGAGCCGACGAGCCGGCTAGTGCAGACCGAGCCCCGCCAGCGCCAGCTCCGTCAGCGCGTACAGAGCCACGCCCCCCAGGACGGTGAACGCCAGGTGGTGGCCGACCTCCTTGTTCACTTCCGGAACCAGGTCGGTGGCGGCCACGTAGAGGGTGACGCCGGTGGCCAGCGCCAGGCCCTCGCCGGCCCAGTCCGTCCGCCCGGCCATCAGCGTGGCGCCGGCCAGGCAGGCGACCCCGACCGCCGCCGCCGCGGCCAGCGCCCTGCGGGAGCTGCCCCCCGAAGCCCGCACGATCGAGGCGATGGTGAACCCCTCCGGCAGCTTGTGGAGCGCGATCCCGAGAAAGACGATCCATCCGAGCGCCGGCCCGAAGTGGTAGCCGGCCGCGATCGAGACCCCGTCGAAGAACGAATGCAGGCCCAGCCCCACGACGGCGGCGGCCGAGGGGTGGGCGTGCACCACGTCGGCGTGGACCTCCTCGCCGAAGTGAAAGTGCCGCACCAGCCCGTGCTCGAACAGATGGGTCAGGAAGTAGCCCGCTACGACGAGCGGGAGCGCCCGGGCCGGGTCCACCTCGAGAGCGCGCGGCAGCATGCGCAGGAGCGCCACGCACAGCAGGAACCCCGCCCCCACCGCCACGAACACCCGAAGCATCGTCTGGCTCCACCGGCGCCGGGCGATGACGAGGAAGCCGCCCGCGAGGTTCCCGAGGGCGGCCAGGGTGGCGAGGAGAATTCCCATGGCGGTGGGCGGCAAGGTAGCCGGCGGCCAGGCCCGCGCACACCGGGCCCCGGAGGGGACGGACGATGAACGCGGCGCTGTTCCCCCTCCCCGGCGTCGTGCTGTTCCCGGACACGTACCTGCCCCTGCGGGTGTTCGAGCCGCGGTACCGCGCGATGACGGAAGAGGTGATGGGAGGCGACCGCCTGATCGTGATCGCACTGGCCCGCGAGGAGCGGGGACCGGGGGAGCGCCCGGCGATCCATAGCCTGGGCACCCTCGGCCGCGTCGAGGTGGCCGAGCGGCGGGCGCGGGGCCGGTGGCGGATCGCCCTTCGCGGGCTGTCCCGCGTGCGGATCGGCTCGCTGGTGGAACGGTCCGGGGGATGGTTCTCGGCGGAGATCGAGGCGCTCGCCGAGACGGTGCCCGACCTTCAGGACCCCAGCGTGGCGGAGCGGAAGGCGCGGTTCCTCCTGACCGCCCGCCGCTACGACGAGCAGGTCCTGGAGGGGGGGTGCGCGGAAGAGTACTTCACGGCGGCCGCGCCCTACCCGACCGCGATCAACCGGGCCGCGTCGATCGTGCGGACGGGGGTCGCCGAGAAGCAGGCCCTGCTGGAGATGGGGGATCTGGAGGAGCGTGCGCGCGCGGTCGAAGCGCTCATGAACGAGCAGATCGCCGCGCGCTCGGCGGTCGAGCGGTTCGCGGCGCGCCGGGCGCAGGACCCCCGACGGAACTAGGTCGAGGCGGGGCCAGGCCCCGATCGGTGAATCCGGGCCGTTTTCGCGCCTATAAAGGTGATGCCCTCCACGTTCACCTCCGCCGGGCTCCATCGTCCGGTCATGGCCGCCGCCCTCGTTCTGGCCGTCGCGGCCGGACCGCTCGCCACCGCGGCGCGCGCCCAGGCCGACGTGCGGAGGGGGCTCGACGATCGGCCCGAGGACCGGCTCCGCGCCGAGCGGGCCGACGTGGCCGCGCTGATCGCCGACATCGATGACGGCGACACGTACATCGGCGACGCCCGCCTGGGGCTGAGCGGTCCCGACCTCTCGATGCTCAGCCTCCCGATCCCGGTGGATCGAGAGGACCTGGTGAACATGATGACGCTGGCGGTCCTGGACTCCGGCGGGCTTCCCGACGACGACCAGATCCCGCGCTTCGTGCGTGAGATGCGCGCGACTACGCGCGAGGCCCGGGAGCGCCTGGGGCGGCTCCTCGAGCAGTACGACCAGGCGATCCGCCGCCGGACCGGCGAGACCCCGCCGCTCGACACCTCCGACCAGGACGAGCTCGCCCGCCAGGCCGAGACGATGACGGACGAGGAGTGCATCCGCGAGTTCGGCCGGCCGTGCGACCGGACGGAGCGGCATTTCGACCCGAACGATCACGGAAGCGTCCAGAGCTACCTCGACACGACCTGGCGCCTCGAGGTGCGGGCGCCCGGGGGCTCGCTGACGGGCAATCTGCGGGTCGAGTACATCGAGTGCGAGGCGGCCGACGAGTTCATCGGCGCCGTCTCGTGCGACTTCAACGGCGTCCTCGCGATCGGCGACGGGGCTTCGATCCGCGTCCAGAACGGGATGTACATCGGCGGGGAGCTCCGGATGGTCCTCTACCTCGATGGCGCGAACGTGACCCTGGAGGGCACGCTCTCTCCCGAGTCCGGCGAGATGGCCGGCGCCAGAGCCGACGTCGTGGGACCGGCGGCGGACGAGTGGAACCTGAGCTCCGACGGGACGACGTGGCGGGCCTACCGGTGAGGCCGGCGGTCCTTCTCCTCGGGCTCGCCATGGCGGCTCCGGGGCCGGCCCGGGCCCAGCCCCACCTGGAGGGGAGCTGGTCCTTCCAGGTCCGGTTCCCACCCGGATCGATGCTGTCGGAGGCCGCGGGAACGCTGGAGCTGCGGTCCACCCGCTGCTCCGGCGAGGATCGGTGCGACTTCCAGGGGACGGCGCGGGTCGGAAGCTCGAGCTGGACGATCGAATCGGGTCTGTACGAAGGGGGAACCGTCTCCTTCCGGTCGGTGGATCCCTCGCTGGACGTCGTGTACCGGTTCAGCGGTCGTATGTCACCCGACGGGGGGAGCATCCACCAGGGCACGCTCGAGTACGATTCCCGGCTCGGCCGCCGGACGGGAGGATCCTGGAGCGCCCGGCGGCTGGGCGGCGCCGCGGCCCGCACCGACTCGGACGCCGAGGACGACCTGGTGGCGGCGCTCGGGCCGGAGGTTCGCACTGTGCTCGAGGACCTGGCCCGGCGAGGTCTTCTCGAGTCCGAAGATGCGATCGATCTCGTCTCCGAGCGTGCGCGCGACCCGCGGGTCCGGGCGGCCGGCGGGCGGCTGTCTGAAGCGCTCCGCGGGCGGCCGCTGGCGGTCCTGACCGACACCGAGCGGACGGCGGTGACGACCCTGGCGGGGATGGCGCTGCTGGCCAGCGTGATGGATCGAAACGGCGAGCCCGCGTTCCCTGCAGCCGCGGCCAACCTGGGGGTCCTCACCGAGCTCGGCGTGCGCGCGGCCACCGATCCGGACCCGGCCCGAGCGCACCAGGCGGCGACCGGCATGGCCCGTTATGCCGCGATGCTGCGGGATCTCGACGTGAAGGCGCTCGAAGACCGGCACGGCGCGGGCAGCGGGGAGACGCGCTCGTGAGCCGCCGCGCAGCCGCGCTCGCCGGGCTGGCCCTGCTCGCCGGGGCCAGCGCTGCCCGAGCGCAGGACCCGGCTCGGGTCGGCTTCGCGGCCGGCGCACCGGCCGGCTGGGCGGTGGCGCTCGACGCGGACGGCCTGGGGGCCGCCGTCGCGCGCGATCCGGCGGACCTGCAGGCGGCGGTCCCGCGGGGCCCGCGGATCCGGTTCCGCGTCGGGCCCGCGGCCGGCCCGGAGCCGGCGGTGCTGGCCGTCGTGGGTGAGCCGGCCGCGGCGCGGATCGGCCCGTTCGAGGCGGTCGCGATCACGGTCGACGCCGAGGGCTACCGGCGGCGGATCGTCACCGCCGTGGCCATCGGGGGGCTCGCCTTCCGCCTCGACCTGGAGGGGCCGGTCGGGTCGTGGGAGCGGGACCTGGCGGCGATGGAGGTGGCGCTCTCCGCGGCCCGGCTGTCGGTCCCGCCGGCGGCGGACGCGGCCCGGCTCCAGGCCCGGCTGGCGTCGGCCGACGCGGGGTCGGCCGCGGCGGGAGCGGCGCTGGCCTGGCTCGACCGCGTCCTGGCGGATGCCCGCGCCGGGCGGCTGGTCCTCCTCCCCGCACCGGCGCCGTTCCGCTTCTGGCCGGTCGACCCGGCGGAGCTTCGGGTTCTGCTCGATCTCCTGGGGGAGCCCGGTGCCGGCGCGGCGCCGGCGGATGACGGCTCCGGCCTGCGGGCCGCGCTCGCGCTGCGCGACCGGCTCGCGGGAGCGGCCCCGGCGGCGGGTGGCGTTCCACCGTCTGGGGCCGCTCCTTCGGCGACCGGCGACTCTTCCGGGGCGGACCCCGTGCTCGGCGTCGAGACCACGTCGGCGGGCGGCGGGCCGGCCGCGCCGGGAAGCGCCAGGTTCGAAGCCGGCCGACCGATTCGGGTCCGGTTCGACCGGCTCCCCGGGACCGCGGACTGGCTCACGATCGTCCCGGTGGGAACGCCGGACGACCAGTTCGGCGAGTGGTTCTGGAGCGACGGCTCGGCGACCCCCGGGCGCCCGGCTGGCGTACCGCAGCGGAGCGGCGTGCTCACGTTCGCGGGGCTCCAGCCGGGGGACTACGAAGTGCGGCTCTACTTCGATTGGCCGAACGGCGGCTACCGTGTGCGCGGCCGGCGCCCGATCACGGTCGTGGCCGCGCGGGCCGGCCCGCCCGCCGGGATCGCGGCGCCGGCCCCGACGGCAACGCCGACTCCGAGCGCCGGCGACGGTGCGACGTACGGCCCCTTCACCGGTGAGTGGTCGAGCGAATCCCAGGGGTACTACGCGACGATCCGGCTCACCCAGATCGGCGCGCGGGTCACCGGCGAGATGCGGGTCCCGAATGGCCGAGGCACGATCGACGGATCGGTCGTCGGGTTCGTCCTCACGTTCACGTGGCTCATGGAGAACGGCGTCAGCGGTGGCGGCCGGTTCGTGCTGACCGGTGACGGGAGCGCTTTCAGCGGAACCTGGACCGACTCGACGGGACGGAGCGCGCCTTGGAACGGCGTCCGCACGAGCGGCGCCCCGCCGGCCGCGGGCCCGCCGCCGGCGCCGAATGCGGCGGCCGGCCCGGCGCTCTCCTGGGAGAGTGACGGTGGCTGGCGCGCCGACTGGATTCCCCGAGGGGACGGCCGGACGTACGACGTCCTCTACACGGGTTCCGCCGGACAGCAGGTCCGGGCGGTGGAGGAGATGACGGTCCACGGCGACCAGGTGTGGATCCGCCGCCTCTACAGCAGCGACGGGATCCTCTGCCAGGGGCACGGGACGGTCCAGCCAGGCGGTGTGGAGGTGCGGGGAACGGGGGAGTGTCCGGGCATCAACGCCGGCTGGTCCTGGCGGCTGTCGTCCGCCGGCGCCCCGCCGTCCGCGGCGCCCCAGGCAGCCGGGGGATCGATCCGGATCACCGCGGTGACGCTGCCCCCGTCGATCCGATCGGGTGGCCCGAAGGCGGCGCTCAACGTGTGGTGGGACGGGAATCCGCGCTTCCCCGTCCGGATGGTGTACGCGCCGGACTCGTGCCCGAGCGGGGGATGCCTCACCGTGACGAGGGACTTCGCAGCGCCGGCCCAGCCGCTCGTGTTCCCGGACGCGGTGTGGTGCTCCTACTCGACCCCGATCACGCTCGACTATTCGGTGTGGCTGGAGGACGCCGATGGCGTCCGTTCGGAAAAGGTGAACGCCGACGTGATGTGCTCCCCATGAGTCCCCGGTCCGCGCCCCGGAGTCCCTAGTTCGAGTCGCCGCTCGCGGCGCCCGCCGGCGCTTCGTCCAGCGTCAGGGGGACCGCCCTCCGCACCTCCGTCTTCCGCTGGTCCTCCGGAATCGACGTCTCCCACGAGTCGAACACCTGGCCGTCGGTCCCGATCGCCTCCAGCCGCAGGTCGTAGTGGTCGATCGTCACCCGGGCGTAGCTGTAGCGCTGGTCGGCGAAGGCGGTGAACCAGTCTGCGCCCGTGCCGCGGAAGGTCCAGCGCCCGCCGCCACCCCCCGTCACCATGTAGACCGTGCCCTCACCGGGGTCCGCGATCTGGTTCCCGCGGATCGGGTGGCTGCGCTGGTAGTCGTGATCGTGGCCGCTGAAGACGAGCGGCACGCGATAGCCGTCCATGAGCGGCGCCAGCGCCCGGCGGGTCGGCAGGTGCGAGCCGTGCCCGGCGAAGCCGGCGGAGGCGCTGTACGGCGAGTGGTGGAAGTACACGACGATCCAGTCGATCCCCGGATCCCGCCGGGCCGCCGAGAGCTGCAGGAGAAGCCACTGGTACTGATCGCTGGCCGGGTTGCCGATGTAGCCGTACCGCTGGGCGTACTCCTCGTCCTCCTTGGTGCTGAGCGAGATGAAGCGCGCGTTCCCATGGGTGAAGGAGTAGTAGAGTGGGGAGCCCGAGTCCCGGCCGCCGGGAGGCGTGAAGATCTCCGCGTACACCTCGCCGAGCCGGATCCGCAGATCGTGGTCCCCCGGCGACGGAAAGACCGGCGCCCGCTTCAGCAGCGGAGCGTAGACGGCGAAGTGGTTCTGCGTGTACTCGAGGGGCGTGCCGTCGGGGTACGCCAGATCGCCCATGTGGATCACGAACGCCGGCTCCTCCTGGTTCAGCTGCTCGGCGAGCGCGAGCTGGCCCTGGTTGCGCGTCCCGGTGTCGCCGATGGCGATGAACGTGAACGGGTCCTTGCTGCCGGGCTCGGGGAACGTCCGGATCTGCGCCACGCTGGACCACAGGGTGTCGTTGATCTGGATCTGGTAGGAGTACGGGGTCGCTGGCTGCAGGCTCAACATCTCGAACGTGTGGTTCCGCCCGCTCTGGGACAGGACGAGCTGGGTGGTATCCCCCTCCTCGGTCCAGAACCGGATGCCCGGCTGGGCGGGCGTGTACGTGGTCCAGCGGAGGACGGCCGAGGAGTCGGTGACGGTGACCAGGTACGGCTCCCGCTCGACCGTCCCGGGCGGGACGAGCGGCTCGTCGATCGCCGCCCGCTCGCCGTTCCGGGCGCAGCGGAGCCCGAGCGTGGAGACGAGGATCAGGAGGAGCAGGGCCCGGCGGCGCATCAGGCGGAGGAAGGTCATCGGGCGGAGGGAGCGCGTCAACACATCGGGGCGGGCGGCGGAGATGGTACCGGGGGTGGGACTCGAACCCACACGGCCTCGCGGCCACCGGATTTTGAGTCCGGCACGTCTACCATTCCGTCACCCCGGCGGGAGGTCCGAATCTAGAGAGGCCGGATGGCCCGCGCTACGGCCCGAACGGGTCGATGCGGCCTTCCAGGAGGATCGGTCCCGCGGGGGCGGGCGCGTCGGCGTCGGCCTCGGCCGTGATGGCCCAGCGGCCGCCCGGCGCGAGGAACGCGGCGTCGGAAAAGACGGCGAAGAGGAATCCCTGCGGCGCGTCCCCGAGCGTGGCGACGGGCTCCACCGGCGCCGGCTCCATGCGCCACAGGCGGTACGCGCCTTCGCCGAGGGCCGGAAGGTCCCGCGCGACCAGGATGGCACCGCCGGGTCCGGCCAGGATGCGGCCCCGCGCGTCGGTGGCGCCGGTGAGCGGAGACTCCGTCAGCTCGGCCGCGGCCAGGAGGGGCGCGAGGGTGGAGGGGTCGGGGAGACCGGCGGCATCGCTCTCGGCCGCGGCCGCCACCGCGGCCAGCGAGTCGGCCCGGCCCTCCGCCCGGTCACGCTCGGCGCGCAGCCCGTCCGTCCGGCCACGCTCCGACAGCGCCCACAGGACGCCGCCCGCCGCGGCCAGCGCGAACAGCAGGCAGAGGACGATCCAGGCCCACGGCCGCGAGCGCGGCCAGGAGCCGGTCACCGCGGCCAGGTCGGCGCGCTCGACGGGCATGGCGGCGCCGGCGCCGCCGCGCCGGACCAGCGCCCGCTCGACGCCCTCCACCAGCCGCTCGCCGCCCTGGCCGCGCTCCGCGCGGGCGGCCTCGAAGCGGGCGGTCTCCTCCGGCGACAGGGCCCCCATCGCGTGGAGGACGGCCAGCCGCTCGAACTCCTTGTCGGGCAATCGCGCCATGGAGGCGAGTCTACACCCGGGTGGAGGGCGCTTCCAGCACCGGCGGTTGACGCTCGGGGCCTCGGCCGGGATACTCTCGTCCGGATGCGCCTCCTCCTCACACTCGTTCTTTTCTGTGGTCTCGCCTGCTCCGGCTCCGGCGGTGATCCCCCCGGCGGCACCGACGTCCCCCGCGGGACCACGCTCCGGGACGTCGTCTTCTGCTCGCCCGGCGACGAGACGCTGCGGATGGACCTCTACTTCCCGAACGAGCCGAGCGCGCGGCCGGCGCTCGTCTTCATCCACGGCGGCGCCTGGACGTCGGGGACGAAGGCGGAGAGCGATCAGCGGTGGTTGGCGCTCCTCAGGCAGCCGCTGGTCTCCCGGGGCTTCATCGTGGCGTCGATCGAGCACCGGCTGTCGCCCGAGCACAAGTGGCCGGCCCACGGCCAGGACGCCCAGTGCGCCGTCCGCTTCCTGCGGGCGCACGCCGGGGAGTACGGCATCGACGCCGGTCGGATCGGCGCGTGGGGCTCCAGCTCGGGCGCCCACCTGGCGGCGCTCCTCGGGACGGTGGACGACGGCGCGTTCGGCGGAGCCACCGAGTGGGCCGGCTTCTCGTCCCGCGTCTCGGCGGTGGTGGACCTGTACGGACCCGCGGATCTGACCTCCGACGACTGGCCGGCCTGGCAGGTGGCGGTGTTCCCGGCCGTCTTCGCGACCGGCGACCTGAACTCGCCCGTCCTGGCGGCGGCGAGCCCGGTCACCCACGCCTCGGCCGGCGACGCCGCGTTCCTGATCCTCCACGGCACCGACGACACCATCGTGGCGCCGGCCCAGTCGGCCGCCCTGCACGCCGCGCTCCAGCAGGCGGGCGTGGCGTCGGAGCTGGTCGAGGTGGCCGGGGGCCAGCACGGGCTGCCGGCTCCGACCGCGCCGACCGAGGCTCAGATCGTCGCTCGGATCGTCGACTTCTTCGTGGGGAGGTTTCAGCCTTAGCGCGGAGATGGGTGGCGGCGAGACCGGTCGGGATGGTCCACGGGGGCGCCATATTTCGTGCATGACACCCGTGTCATCCGCCAGATGTGGCGCCCCCGTGGAGGCCTTCGTCCGTCCGCCGCCGCCCCCCTCGCCGACCAGGGACCCCCAACCCACCCGCTCCGTGGTGGCGCGCCGGCCCGTGGGGCGTAGGTTACGCCCGGGGTCCATGAACTTTCCCGTGAAACGGAGGTGGACGATGCTTTGGACGATTGTCGTGATCCTGCTGGTCCTGTGGCTTCTGGGTTTCCTGGTCTTCGAGGTCGCCGGAGGCCTGATTCACCTTCTGCTCGTGATCCTGGTGATCGTGATCATCTATCAGCTGGTGACCGGCCGACGCGCCTGAGACCGGCACGGA
>CAZUIY010000286.1:0-57567 GCA_964619975.1 uncultured Gemmatimonadales bacterium | reverse complement strand
TTATCCAAACCGCTGCTCTCCGGGATCTTGGCTGCGATCCCATCGACGATCTTCTGGAGGCGATCGATCGCTCGGTCCACCGCCTCCAGCTCCCGAGTCAGCGCCTCGATGCAGTCTGCGGCGTCCGCATAGTCGGCCCACGCTCGACCACCGCGAGCACGGTCTGTCGATGCTCGACGCAACCGCGTCACTAGCGATGCCGCCCGCTCCTCGGTCCACTGGTGAGGCACGTGGGTCTGCAAGGCCCTCGGTTCTGATCCGCTCACTCCTCACCTCCTGAGCGACTACTGTTCGCTACGAACTGATCGACAGCCTCTCTCACCAGGTCGGCACGACTCACGAAGTTGCCTCCGGTCTTCTCGGTCTCGTCGTTGCGCTGGTCTCGCAACCGCTTCAGCGCCTCCAGCGCCTCATCGCTCAGATCCACAGTCACAAGGCTCATGGCTCACCACCCTCCGAGCGACTTTGATCCAGTTCGCCGCTCGGCTCCTGATAGACCAGGAACCAGACCGACCACCCCACCACCGCTGATAGCGCGGTGGTTCCCAGCACAATCCCCGCCATCACCACGATCACCGTCATTCCGACCTCCCACCGAACGGGACGGGATCCACGTCGTACGGCACCCAGTGTTTGCCACGGGCCAGCGGGTGGGTCGGGTGCCCCTCCTGCGTCAGCCGGAGCGCCTCCGGCACGACGCCGCAGTGGTCCCTCAACAGCGCCGTGACGTATGCGGCTCGGCCGAGGTGCGCACCGTCTCGGCCCCACGCCGCGATCACTCGGTCGGCGAAGGTGCAGATCTCGACGATGGTCGCGTCGTTGTGCGGTCCGACTGGATCCTCAGCCGCCTTCATCTCCTTCGGATCAGTCGCCCGGAAGGCGAACAGGTTGAGAACCGTCAGCGCCTCGAAGCCCCACTTGCGCGCGAACTCGGTGCACCGGCGTACAGTCGGGTCATCGAGTTCAGCGCTCGCCTTCGAGGGGTTGAGCATCAGGAAGACGCACAGCCCCCGCCCGAACCCCCATCGCCGCTCTAGCGTGTACCTGTAGCGTCCGCACTCGCTGATGCGTGCCGCAGTGCGGTCGACATAGCTCGGGATCTTCACTCTTCACCTCCCGAGCCGCGTAGACCGGAAACGAACGTCGGCTCCACCCCAGCGGTCACCTTCGGGTCGCACCAAAACGAGCGGACGATCTCGTGCACGACGCAGAGCGGTCCGTTCCCAACATAGAAGCCGCCACAGATGTCGCAGTCTCCGAAGAGTCCCATTACTTCGACTCCTGAGTTCGTTCATCGAGTTCGCTGCTCTCTTCCATCATTCGCTCGCAGGCGTTGTGCAGCGGCTCGGCTGCCTGTGCCGCCGCTCGGTAGGCCGGGTGCCAGGTCACCAAGGTCTTCGCTCGACCGAGGCTGACATCGCACCGCTCACGCACGAGCTTGATGGCCTCGATGATCGGAAGGCCGTCGTCCTTCGCCTGCTGAACCAGGCGCCGCGACCACTTCAGATCGTGCCACATGCCGGTGCACATAACCTGCGACCACTTGCGCCCGCAGAGCGAGCAGGTCCCGTCGTCCAGCCTCACTTGCTGTCCCCCTCTGAGCCGCGTGCATTCCCAACGCTCTCAAGTGCGTACTCGCCACCGTCCCGCCCGTGGGACCACTCGAAGTTGCATCGCGTGCACTTGAAGAGCGGACGCCCGTCGACTGGCGCCTTGCCTTGCGTGTACCCACCCACCAGGCAGGCAGGGCAGCGCTTCCGCTTCCGTGGCTTCTTCATCGATCCTCCGAGCTTTTGGCGTGCACGAAAAGGATCATCGCTTGACCCTCACCGAGGTGCCGCCGCGCCGTCTGGTCACGTGCCACGCCGCGCATTCCTCGCAGTAGTGAATCCAGGCGACCTTCTTCGAAGAGTTCAGGCTGAGCGCTGCGTCTCTCGCCCAGCTCTTCAGCGGCCACGGTGTCTTGCTGCACTTCGTCATACGCGCGTGTCCCTCGAACGCTCTCAGCTCTTCGAGCCCGACCGGAAGAAGAGCGAGAACACGAACCAGACGACGCACGCCGCCCACCAGGCCAGCGCAGGCCACCCCGTCGCCGGCACCACCAGATAGTTCCAGGCCAGCCAGAACAGCGTCCCGGGGATCATGGCGACCACCGCCAGGACCCCAACGCCCGACAGCACCGCGAACGGCCACATGAGCACGTTCGCGATGAAGTCGTTTCGACGTGATTGCTTTCGTAGCTGTGCCTCGTAGTCCATCGTCTCCTCCATCCCGCTGCCGAGCAGCGATGACATCCAAAGCTGCTCGCCTCAGTACTTGATCGTCTCTCCGCACGCGTCGAACACTCCCCGGCACGTCGCCTGATTCGCGCCCGACTCCCCGCACGCCCGAACCAGCGTCGCGCACTGCTCCGTCTTGGACTGAGCCCGCACGCGGTCCGTCTCGTTCTCCGCCTCGCAACCTCGAACGCACCCGAACACGAGCGCGCAGAAGCAGATCGTGACCGCGAACGCCGTCAGCACGCTGTCGAAATCGATGTCCCTCATCTCTTCTCCTTCTGCGGCCCGGAAGCCGCGATGTCCTCACACTCGCTCATTCCCACGTGTGGCGAGGCTCGAGCCCCGCCTTTACGAGCTCGGCGTCGAACTGCTCCTGAGCCTTCTTCCAGGACCAGACCTCCTCGATGGACATCCCCATCACATCGGCGATCTCGTCGTCCGTCAGCCCGTCGTCCATGTGCTTGCCCAGCAGCGTGTCCACCGCGGACCGGGCGCAGTGCTTCGTCAGTCCCGTCATGATGCGCCAGCACTGCTCGTCCGAGATCCCGACCGGCGCCTGCTCGTACAGGGCACCGAGGGACTCACACGCTTCACCCAGCCGGATCTCGGCCTGGGCTTGGGCCACCAGATCCATCTGCTCGGGGTTGATATCGTCGGTCAGCTTCTCGTCTTCGTGTTCCATCATTTCCTCTCAGCCCGCCGGCCATTCGCCAGCGCCCCAGAATCATAAGAGCCCCGCCGCGTCCGAGACGCCGAAGCCGCGTCAACATCTCCGCAGCCTGCTGCGGTGTCGGAACTGAATGAGCCCTCATTGCCATTCTGATCGCCTACTCGAATGTCTCAGGACTCCTCGTCGAGGTAGGTCCTCTCTCCGATCTCGCCCTTGTCGATCATCTCGCCGACCTTCTCGTGCCCGTGCATGCGGAGGTCTCGGATCAGCTTCAGGCAGCCCTCGAACGCCTTGGTGAGTTGTTTGCGCTCCTGCCTGGTTATCTGCTCGATGGGCGACAGCATCGCCATCTCGACCGGCGTCGCGCGCACGTCCTCGGTGTGCTCGTCGTACGCCGGCACGTAGAGCAGCACGAGCCGCGGGCGGTCACTCGGGTCGAAGCGCATCATTTCCAGGTTGGGCGGTGCAGTCATCTCTTCTCCTTCGGGCTGAATGAGCCCTCATTCCTTCTCGTTGCGTTCAAACGCCGCTCTTCGCGCGCGCGAGCACCTGCTTCAGCTTCTCGGCCAGGATCTCCGGGTCGCCGCCGAGGTCCGTTCCGGTGAACGAGATATTGAAGACGGTGTCGACGCGCTCCCGTTCGATATCGAGGAGCGCGTTGATCCTGGAGATCGACTCGATGGCGTTCCGGATGGCGTCGCTGTTCTCGACCGGGTGCCTGGACATGTCCGCCAGCCCCTCGATCAGCTTCGCCTTCGCCACGATCAGGTTGTCGTAATTCATTGCTTTCTCCTTCTTAATGGGACCAATTCGGTCCTAGTTTCGTTGGCCCGATAAGAACTGCCGACGTCCTCCGCCTTCACACAGGCGAGAGTCACGACGCGCCGGCTCGCCGGTCCGCTCGCTGGATGCCTTGTTCACGCACGGGTGCGCGGTGGGCCGGCGTCCGGCTCGAGGTCCGCAGACGAAACCCAGAAAGGCGCCCACCTCCATGATCATCGCCACGAGACGCACTCCATCAGCTCGCGCGCCTCGACTGGCCTCTCGAACACATAGAAGGCGCTCGCCTCGAACCCGCCCTTACCGACCTCGCCACCGGGAGGCGGGTCGAATCGGAGACGGCCCTTGATCGTTCGCTCCGTGGCGTAGCGCTTCACCAATTCGGTCCACTCCAGACCGCCGCGCACCGGGAGGAGCATCACCACGAGCTCGGCGCGCTTCACCTCGAACACCTCAGCGATCGCCTTCCTCACCCAGGGCTCGATGTTGTCCCAGGGGCAGTTCAGCCAGACACGGCCAGACCACTCTTGCTCGAGCCCGTTCGTCTGCTCGTCGAAGAACCGGGGACACTTCGCGTTCCACTCGCTCGCCGCGGCATCGAGATCAAAGGGGCCCCATCTTCGGCTGGCCCACTCGAACGCGCCCTGCGGCGTCGCCTGATGGTTGCGCCCGTTCTTCACTCATCGCCCCCTTCCTTGCCGAGATCGAGTTGGACGATCTCCCGGTGCAGCACCGCGACCGGGATCTCGCGGTAGGTGCCGGCGACGTCCGAGGGCTTTGGGTGCGTGACCCGCTTGATCGTCTCGGAGTCGACGCCCGGCGTATTGGCCGCCAGCGTGGCGAACGTCCGGCGTGCATCGTGGACGCGGCGGCGCGGCATCCCGAGGGCCGACAGCTCGCGCTGGAAGTCGTGGTAGACCACGCTCGATCGCATGTGCTTGGTCGGCGATCCGCCGCGGCGCGCCGGGAACACGAGACGCTCACCCGTGGGCTCGCAGCCGACCGCGGTGTGGTACTCCACGATCCACCGGTAGAGCGCGTCCTCCAGCCTCGGATGGATCGGGATGCGCTTGGAGGCACCGGTCTTCGTCGAGCCGACGGTGTCCGTCTTGCTCGAGTAGCTCTTGTTGACCCTGAGCCAGGGGATGTCGTCGTCGATCATGACGTCGTCCCACGTCAGCGCGAGCGCCTCCCCGATGCGGACGCCGGTGGCGAAGAGCATCACGTAGAGGCAGTGCGAGCCGCACGGGATCGACGGGTGGTCGATGATCCGCAGCAACTCCTCGTGAGAGAAGACGTGGTTCGCGCCGAAGTCAGGATCGAGCGACTCGTTCGGCGGGAGGTGTCGCGCCTTCAGGCAGCACGGGTTGGACTGGATCAGCTCGTCCGCCACCGCTTCGCTCATCACGTTCCGGAGCAAGCCGTAGATGTTCAGGATCGTGCGCGGTGCGAGCTTCGGATTCTGGCGCAGTTCCTTGACCCATTCGCGGATCTCCAGCGTGCGGATCTCGTCGAGCCGGTAGGCCCCCCAGCGCGGGATCACGTGATTGCGGAGTTGGCTGGCGTAGTCGACCTTCGTCGAAGCCTTGATGTCGAGGTTCCGCGACTCCAGCCACCGGATGGCGTAGTCCGCGAAGAGCGGAAGATCAGACGAGATCGGTTCGGGCGCCGTAGCGGCCTCTGCGATCCGGTCGTCGTTCGTATCGGTCACTGATCAGGTCCTCCTCATCGGGTAGCAGGCGGTCATCGTCTCGCCGTGGTGGCTCGACCTCACGGGCGTCCGCCACTCGCCCTGGACGATCGCCACCGCCTCGAGTTGCCCCGAGACGCCGGCCGCAAGCCCGAGCTCGTGGATCAGCGTCGCGACCTCGTTGGGGTCGGACGGATCGAACGCCGCGACCGCGCGGAGCGCCGCACGGAGGAGCGGCTCGTGTCGCTCCCTCAGGTCCTCGTACTGCTCGCGCAGCGTTGGTCTTGTGGTCATGTTCCCGCTTCTCCTCTTTGTTGCCCTGGCGCCCGTTCGCGCGCCCCTCGGCCGTCCGGCCGCCCTAGTCTGAGCGCCGCGACCAGCCAAAACCTTCCTCACCGCCTGACCGCTCACCAGTTCGCCGTAGACGAGCGAGACCGAGTGAGCGATCGCCGGAGAGGGCATCCGGCCCTCGTACGCGGCATGGAGCCCCACGATCAGATCGTCCCGGCGCTGGCGAACGTCTGGCTTCACGCGCGTTCCGTCTCCCGCTCCACGGCGGCACGGATCATCGCGATCGCAAGATCAGCCTCGGCCGTATTCCTCACGAGCATGGTGACTCCCGTGGAAGAGCGCTCGCAGAGCGAGCGGAAGCCCGCCAGGCTCGGGACCCGCCACAGGTTCGAGACGTCGACCCGCACCCCGCCCCGCTTCGCGCGCACGCGGAGATAGGCGAGCGTTCGGGGGCCAACGTCGACACGACGGTACGGCGGACGCTCCGCGTACGAGCGGACGACGCCCTCGGAGGCGCCGATACCGGCTCCCACCAACCCGGCGATCATGTGCTCCAGGACAGATTCGAGTTCAGTCACGCTGCGTTCTCCTTTGGCGCGGATCCGCGCTTCGCTACGGCCGTTTCGAGCGCCGCCATCTTGACCGCGGCCTCGTGCTCGTTCGCGGGCTTCCAGTCCGGGACGCCAGCAGGCGGGCAGCCCAGCACGGTGGCAGCCTCGCCGGGTCCGAGTGTTTTGATCGCGGTCTGGATGCGCTCCCACACCACGCGCTTGTGAGACTTCTGGTCGGGCTGCCGAGCCTCCTCCTGAATCTGCCTCGAGTTCATCCGAGGCGGCTCACGCCGTTCGCCTCGGCCATCGGACTCAGGGATCGGCTGGTTGTCGTCGTCGATCTCGTCGGCGTACGCCTGCCACCCGGCACCGATCAGCCCCGCTGTCTTCTTGAGCGCATTGGTGAACGCGCCCTTGTAGGCGTCCCCCAGAAAACTCGCCTTGTGCCACCCGAAGCAGGTCCGGCTCCCTTTGGTTCCGGTGTCCGGATCCGTGAAGTCGATCCGGATGCGGCACACGATCTCGAACACCGGCCGGCCCTTCGCCGTGGTGCCCTCAACAACCGAAAGAATCTCCTCCTCCGTCGACCAGCCTGCGATCCCGAAGACGTCGTTCAACCGGTTCGCCACCCACTGGTAGCCGTAGCCCGTCGTGTCGTATCCCTTGCCGGTCTGGCTCCCGCGGCTTCGGTCCACCGCCTCGGGCGGGAATGGCGCCATGAGTTTTTCGAGCGCCGCCATCACGCACCACCCTTCAGGCTGCGAACCAGCGCGCCGGTCAGGCGCCACTCCTGCTCCGATTGCTCCCGCTCGCTCGACGTCTCGATCACGATCCGGGGCGGCGCTGTCGGCGCTTCCTCGGCGCCAAGGAGGAGGCGGCGGAACGCGGCGAAGTCGGTGCCGCCCGCCTCGTTCTTGATCTTCGCGACCTCGCGAAGGCGAACGCCGAACCGGTCGATCCGGATGAACTCTGGCGCGATCTGCGGCCACTCCCTCCATGCCTGACGAAGCGCCGCCTGGTTCCAAGTCGGCGAAGGCATCTCCACCTTGACCCGGTGCTTGGCCCCACGAACCCGGCGGGTCTTCGCGTCTCCCTCGGAGGCGAGGTCACCGAAAGCCACGCGGATCGCCTTCATCGCGCCTGCGAGGTCTCCGGCCAGCGCTTCCATTCGGTCGTACGCCTCGGCCATGGCATCCGCGTCCGTCGGGTCGATCAACTCGCCGGTGATGGGATCCGCGATTAGGCGGCTGTCCTGATCCAGGACCGTCAACATCTCGGTCATCGGTCGTTCTCCTTCTTCCGGGACACGAAGCCCTCGCGCTCCAGCAGTTCCCAGGTCTCTTCCTCGTTGCAGATGTTCGCGAGCAGCCCACCCGCGTCGTAGATGCGGCGGCGCCCCTCGATGCGGCTCGGAGTCGTCCACCAGCCGAGCGTCTGGAGCGTCTCAGCGAGCCGGGCCCCAGGGCCGCAGGCGATCGGGGTCTGCGCATCCTCGCGCACCGTCAGGCCGTCGAGCCGATACAGGCGGCGGAGAAGATCGCGCCCGTCCTCGAGGTCAGCCCGACACTCGTCGCAGTCGAGCGAGCCCTTGAGCCCCGGGTGCTCCGCGCAGGTCGAGTAACGCACCGCGATCATACCGCCACCTTCGCGCGGCTCAGCGCCGCCTCGTACGCGCTCCTGAGCGCGTCCGTCTTGTTGCCGTTGTCCCAGCCGCTCGCCACCGAGTCGCCGCGGAGCGTCCGCAGCTCGTAGCAGTGGCCGCCGCCTCGGTCCTTGCGCACCTCGGCTCGGAGGCCGAGGCGCCGAAGCTCCGACTTGATCTGCGCCGCGTTCACCACGACCCCCAGTGCGCGCGCGCCGCGTCCTCGTCGTAGCCGTCCGGTTCGTCGGTGAGCCGCTCGGAGACGCGCTCGTCGATCGTCGACTCCTCGTCGGCGGTGAGCTCGACCTTGCCGGCGTCGATCGTGTCGCCGCCGTCCGTGAGCACCGCGCTCCGGATCTCCCATTCCGGTCCACACGCCGGGTCCGTCCAGGTCGCCGCGTATCCGCGCGAGGTGACCTCGATCGTGAGGTCGATCTCGATGGTGTCGCCGCAGGGAAGGTCGCGCTCGATGGTGTGCTCGATGGTCATCATCGGAGGCACCCCGCCAGGCCAGAGATCTCGTCCTCGTAGCGGGAGTCGGCCTCGCGCTCCGCCGAGTCGTCCACGTCCACCTCGGAGACATGGCCCTCGATGGTCTTGTAGATCTGGCACTCGCGGACGACGCGCCACGAGGAGGTGACGCGACCGGCGACGAAGTGCTCACGCTCGCTCTCGAGGCCCGCCCACTCGGTCACGCCGTACGCTCCGGCCGGGTAGGCGATCCGGACGATGGCCGGGAGAAGATCCGAGGGGACGTAACCCAGGTCGGACTCGGCGCCGTCTGCGGTGTCCGGGAGGCGGTAGACGCCGCTGAGGCGAACGGTCGCCGTGGGCGTGACGCTCTCGGTGACGACCCGGCGCGCGGTGCGCGACAGGGTCTCGTTGATCTCGCTGGCCTCGGTGAGCAGGTCATCAATGGTGGTCGTCATGGCTCGGGTCTCCTCGCTGCGGGCGGTGGTGGGAGAGGGGCCCCTTTCGGGGCCCCGGTCCGCTACTCGGGAATCTCGTCGAGGCTGACCTCTTCGATGGTCTCGAACCCCAAGCCCTCGGCCAGCTTCCCCGCCAGCCACTCGCACATCAGGGTTTCGTTTCGGTCTGCGTCGTTCCGTTCGGCCGTCTTCATGAGCCCAGTGTACGGACATCTGTACGGGAGTCAATAGCGGACTGCATTTTTTTTTGTACGGGCAAAAACTCTTGCCGTTCCGTGCGCTTGTCCGGACACTCTCGGCGTGGCACACCTCGACCCCATGGGAGGACGACCGAAGCTCGACCCGGCCCACGCCAAAACCCGGAGGCTGGAGATCCGGTTGACCGACTCCACGCACGAGCGATGGGAGCGCGCCTACCGGGAGGACGGGGCCGCTACTCTGTCCGACTGGCTCCGCGACCTTGGGGACAAGCGCGCGGACGCCATCGAGCGCCGGGCAAAGAAGAAGCGCGACGAGTAGCCCCACCGTCATCGGGCCGCCTCCATCTCGGCCAGCGCCAACCGTGACCGCAGCCGGTTCACCGACGCCTGAGCGAGCGCCGCCTCCTCGAGGAGCTTCTCCGCGCGCCGCTCGGCCGCCTCGATCATCAGCCGGATCTCATCGAGCCCTCGCCGCCCCTGGGGCGGGACGATCACCACCCGATCGCCGCGTACCCGTGCTCGGCCCGTCGCCACCTTGTAGAGGTAGTTCGCGCTGACGCCCTTGCCGTTGGACGCGAGCCACGCGCCGACGCGCTCTTGCGAGTAGCCGGCGAGCACGAGACCCACCACGAGGTCGACGTCTCTCGGTGAGAGCTTCGTGTTCCTTCTCGCGCCGTTCCTTCTCGCGCCGTTTCTCATCGCCGCCACTCCTTCGGGTGCCGCCAGGGCTCGTCGCTGTTGAAGTGCTCCGTGTGAGCGAGGATCCACGCGCGCAGCTTCTCGCGCTCGATCCCATCCAGCGGCACGCGCTCTCCGCACGGCAGGCACGTGATCATCCGCGTCACGAAACCGGTGGGCGCGCTCGGCAACGGATGCCCCTCCTCGGTGTGGTCCAGTCGCTTCGCCATCGCGTCACCCGTAGATGTGCCCGTCGCCGAAGGCGTCCCATCGAGCGATCGATGAGCCTGCTCCTCGGCAACCGCCGCAGATCCACTCCTCCTTCGGTCTGGCCGTCTTGAACTTCTTGGCGCAGCGGAGGCAGCGCTTCTCCTTCGGCTCCGGCTTCGTCTTGCCGCCACTGGAGACGATGGCCCGCGCCTGCTCCATCAGCGTGCCGCCCCGCCGCTGCGCAACCATCCGCTCCTGCAGCGAGCTCGGCTGTAGGCCATGCTGGCGAGCTGCGTTCGCGATCGTCGTCTCGCCACGCACCACGCGCACCGCGATCGCGAGCGCCGTCTTGAAGGGGAGCATCCTCGCTCGCTTCCCCGGTGGGCGTGGCCGGTGAACCTGCTTGTACGGCGCGATTCCGCGCTCCTCGCGAGCGCGTCGGATCCGTCGAGTCGTGATCCTCAACTCCTTGGAGAGCTTCGAGTCGGGAACCTCACCGAGCGGGAGCGAGTCCCAATCGATCGCCCGACCGCGCTTCGGCGGGCCTACGCCCGGAATGCCCAGCAGGCGGCGCTGCTTGCCCACCATGTACTTGGTGACCGGCGTGCCCGATTCGGTGATGCGCCGCGCGACCTCGTGATCCGAGACCACACCAAGCGGCCAGTTCCTCCAGTCGACGTCGAGCTTGATCCGGGGCCACTTGGTGATCCCGGCCTCCTCGCGGTGGCGCGCGATCGTAGCCCTCGAGACCCCGAGCCGTCGGGCCAACTCGTGATCCGAAATCTGGCCGAACGGCTGGACGCTCCAGTCGATGTTGAGCCGGCCTTTTCTCGCCTTCATTCCTGGTCACCTCCGAAGATCTGGTTGATCGCCGCGTCGATGCTTTCAGCAGAACGGATCCGCACAACCACGCGCGGACGCCCCTGCTTCTCGGCGTACGCTTTCAGAACTCGCCCATCGACGACGATTCCGTCGTCGCGCCAGAACGTCTTGAACCCGTCGAGGACGTTCTTATCGAGGTTGTCGCGGTCGGGCTTCACGGGCGCCCACATGAGACCGTCCGGGTCCTTCTTTCGATTGAGCTTCTTGGGTCGCGACAACACGAAGAGCACATCGACCCGGATGGCCTCATCGATTCGCGTCCGCGGCATCTTCGCACTTGCGAGGAGTGCCAGCTTCGCGCCCCACTCGAGAGACGCCTTCGGCGTGTAGATCCGCGCGACCTTCTTTCCTTTGCCGACTGGGACCATCGCGGCGCGTGGGCGCTCCTTCGCCTGCGGCTCGATCGGGACCTCGAAGAGCACGTCGATCATCGGACCCGTCACGCGGCATCCCTCATCGAGTAGCGCGAGGTGAGGTAGCGAAA
This sequence comes from uncultured Gemmatimonadales bacterium, assembly GCA_964619975.1. GTDB lineage: Bacteria > Gemmatimonadota > Gemmatimonadetes > JACCXV01 > JAHWKZ01 > DATLFF01. The sequence continues at coordinate 46,281 of CAZUIY010000286.1, read as the reverse complement.
GACGTAGTCGAGGATCGACGTCGCGAACTCGATCTCCGGGTTGCCAGTGAAGCCTGACGGCTCGAATCGTGAGCCGACGAACTTCGCCGCGATCACTTCGAGCGGCACCTCGTACTGGAGCGCAATCGAGACGACGGTGGCGAAACCGTCCAGGATGCCGCTCATCGTCGAGCCGCTCTTGTCGACGTCGAGGAAGACCTCCCCGAGGGTCCCGTCGGGATACTCGCCGGTGCGAATCACGACGTGATGCCCCGCGATCTCGAAGGAGTGCGACCGCCCAGCCCGGTCATTCGGCAACCGCCGCCGTTGGTCGTCGAGATGCAGCGCCATCGCGCTCGATTCACTCCCCATGGTTCGCCTCCCCCGCTCCTCCCGCCCGATACGCGGTCAGCAGCACCTTCCCGTTGCCGTTGGACGTCGGCCCGGTGACGACCGGTACGCCGATCCGCACCGCCTCCAGCACCGCGTCCGCCTCCTCCAGCGTCAGCCCGCCGATCGCCTCGTCGATCGCGTCGAGCGCCGCGAAACACTCCGCCTCCCTGAGCCCTCTCACGTGCCCCTCCTTCGCTTCTCTGCCTCGCGCCTCCGCTCGGCGTGGATCCGGCCCTCGAGGCCCGCCAGGCGAGCCTCAGCGGCCTCTAAATCGATTCTGAGTCTGGACACCCTGTTGCGAGCCCGCTCCAGGCGGCGCGCCATCGCCCTCGAGACCGTGGAGCGCGTGAGCCCCTCTGGGAGATCGACGTGCGCCCAGGAGAGCCCGCGAACGATTCGGGAGGTGACCGAGCGATCGACCCCGAGCCATCGAGAGACGAGGTCTTGCTCGTACCCGAGATCGACCAAGCCGATGATCACCGGGATGTCCGCCTCGGTGAGCTTCGCCCGCGAGTTCCGCGAGCCTTGGCGATACGTCGGCTTCATCGCGGCGACTCCCCGACGAAGACCGCGTTGTCCGGGAGATCAGGGCGCCACTCCTCGGGGATGACGCCCTGCCACGAGAGGTTGTTGGTGGAGATCTCGCGCCCGTCGTGGAAGCGGAGCGTGAACTCCTGCCCGTAGAATCCGAGCCCGTCATGCGGCTCATGGGCGCGGGCGCCGATGACGTAGTGCTCGCCGCGGACCCTGGCCACCTGCGGCTCGTCGCGCCGCGCCACCCAGCCGGACCAGAAACCTCGAAGAAAGCCGGGGTCGATCATGCGCGCTCCCTCAGCGCTCGATCGACGATGGCGAGCGCCAGCGTCAGCGCTGCCCGGACCGCCTCCAGGTCCCGACCATCGAGAGAAAACCCGCCTCCCGCGCGCGCGATCTCTCGATCAAGCGCCGGGGTCTCCGGATGCCCAGCATGCTGGGGTGAAGCTGGCGCGCTTTGGGTAAAAGATCCGGGCCCTGGCAGTGGGGCGCCGCCTCTAAGATCTGGATCCTCTGATCCTCTGTCCCTCTGGTCGTTACTGGAGGGGTTACGGTAACCGTTACCGTAACCGTTACTGTAACGCTTCTGTAGCGCTCCGACGCTCGACAGATCTCGGGGTTCTCGCTCCCCGATCCGGAGCCCGCTCCGGATCGTCTTGCGAGCCTCCGCCTCGGGAAGACCTGAGGACAAGGCCGCGTCGAGCAAACGATCTTCGGCTTCGCCGCGCGACAGCGCGCCCGCTCCAACCAGGTTCCCGAGCTTCACCGCGGCAAGGTAGGTCGAGTTGTTTCGCTCCCCTTCGCGCGCGTTTCGGACGCCCTCGATCTCGCCCTCGATCGCGCTGCGGACGTAGCGCTCGCGCGCCTCGAGGTTGGTGCCGTTCGCATGAGGCGAGACAGGGTTAGCGCGGCGATCCCGATCGCGCTCCGCGTGCGCTTTGGCCTGGCGTTCTCGTCCCCGCTGAAGGAGCGCCGCGGTCCGATCGTCGAGCATCACTGGGCACCTCCAAGGGCGTGGAGTTGGGCGGCACGCTGGTGCCCGTCCACGAGCGCGCACGGGCACCAGAAGAAGCGGCAGACGTCCTCCGACGCGTTCGCGTCGACGGTGAGGCCCTCGGCGGCGAGCCCGGTGCCGTCGAGCCACTCGGCGACCAGGTCACTGAGGCCGAGGAGGACGCCCTTTTGCGTGTCGCGATCGACGATCGGCGCCTGGTAGACCGAGATGATCCTTAGGCCCCTCGGGGTGTCGTGAGCGAGCAGCCCGGCGAGGTCCTCGCCGCGCATCACCAGGGCTTCGTGAGCCCACTGGCGGACCTCCTGGGGGACGACGACGTGGGCGCCGGAGCGATCGAGGCAGTCGACGTCGCAGACAGCAGCCGATGACGCCAGCCAGTTGTCGCCGTGCCGGTAGTTGCCGCGAAAGATCGCCGGGCTCCACCACGCCTCGTCGCCGTTGGTTCGCTCTAGGTAGAGCGTCAGCGCCTCGGCCGGCGTGTACTTGCTGCCCGGCTTTTGGAGCGGTACGGCGCGGCCCTGCGGCTTCGCGCGTCCGGCGCCCAAGGTGATGGCGAGCCGTTCGAGGTGCCAACTCATTCTGCACCCCCCGCGTAGTTCTTGAGAGGAATGACGCCGGCCCTCACGTTCTCGCGGTGCCGGCGCACACGAGCAGCCGACGGGTCCTCTTGCCATTTCCGAAGACCCAGGAAGCCGACCGCCCCATCACCGCGAAGGACGATCGTCCCCGCCTCGACGAGTTCGTCGATCGCGACCTCCACATCCCTGGGCGACACCCGGGCGAAGTTGGCGATAGCCTTGGCCGACAAGGCCCGGCCGGATCGGTTGATGCACCACCCGGATCCGTCGGGCTGCCGGCCTCCCTGGTTGGCGAGCAGCATCATCGCCAGCCCAACCCACAATGTGGTCCCAGAGAGATCGCGATGGCTGGGGCTCTCGATCCAGCGGACGTGGACCTTCGCCCACGGAAGATCTCTTCGTTCATGCCACTCCGTCACGCCGCTCCCCTCCCGAACTCCTGGATCAGATCCGGCGTCGCCTGCCACGCGTTGGAGGCGAGCCGATCGAGCGCCGAACGCGCCTCGTCGAAGGAGAGATCGCCGCGGAGCCCCGCCCGCAGGAGGGTCCGCGCCTGCTTGTACGTGCAGAGCCCGGCGCGCCTGCGGTTCACGAGTGCGTCGATCAGGTTCGACGCCTCTCGCCGGCTCGGCGTCGTCCTCACGTCGACGCCCATGCGCTTGAGCGTCTCGAGTTGCGTCGGGGTCGCGCGTGGCCCCTTCTTGTCCGCCTCGCTTGCGGCGACGCCCACGACCTCGGAGGCGCCGCCAAACGGATCGACCTTCTCGGTGCGGTAGTCGACCTGCGCCCGGACGTCGCGCCTCCGCTGCGCCGCCTCGAGGCGCTCGAGCCGCTGACGCTCGCGCTCCTCGGCCTTCTCCAGCGCCTCCTCGACATCGACAGCACCCTTCGACGCCGCGGTCTCGATCTGCCTCTGAACCTCGTCCGGAAGGTCCTTGCCGGCGAGGACGTCGGCCGGCCCGATCAGTCGGTGCTGGCCGGAGTTGCCCACGAAGTCGAGGACGAGCAAATCCGTCTTGCCGTCTGCGAGGCGCGTACCCCTCCCGATGCACTGCGCATATAGAGCCCTGGACTTCGTGGGCCGAGCCATCGCCACGCACGCGGTCAGCGGGGCGTCGAAGCCCTCGGTGAGCACCGCGCAGTTCGTCAGGAACCGGATCTTGCCCGCCTGGTAGCGATCGATGATCTCCGCTCGAACCGTCGCAGGTTGCCCACCGTGCACGTAGGCCGCGGAGCCGGCGCCGACGTAGGAGCCGATCACCTCCGCCAGGGCTTCGGCCACCGCGACGCCCGGCGTGAAGACGATCGTGGGCCGCGAGCCGGCGAGCTCGATGAGCGGCACCGCGATCTGGTGGAGCACCTGGTCGACGGTGAGCGCGGTCTGTAGTTCCGAATCGCTGAGATCGCCGCGCGAGGTCTTGACCCGAGAGATGTCGAGATCCGCGCAGTGCACGCGGCGCGCGGTGATCGGGCACAGATAGCCGTCCTTGATGGCCTGTCGGATCGAGTAGCGGAAGGCGACCGAATCGAAGACGTTGCCAAGGCCGACCCGATCCCCTCGGTCCGGCGTCGCCGTGACCCCGAGGATCTTCGCGGTGGAGAAGTGGCTGATGATCTCTCGATACCCCCTCGCCGGGGCGTGATGGCATTCGTCGATGACGACGGTCCCGAACGCCGCCTGATCCCAACGGCGGAGCCGCTTGCCCCGCATCGTCTGGACAGAGCCCACAACCACGTCGGAGATCCCAAGCAGAGCGGTGGATCGGAGCGCGTACTCTTCGGCGCGCTCGACGTCGACGGATAGGCCCACCCGCTCCAGCGCCCCCTTCGCCTGCGTGATGAGCTCCTGCCGATGCGCGAGCACCAGCGCCCGGCCACACCCGGCGTCACGGCGCCACCGGAGGACCTCGGCGAAGGTCATCGTTTTGCCGGTCCCGGTGGCCATCTCGATGACCGTGGACTGGTGCGTCTCCCAGTCGAACAGGATCGATTTGAGCGCTTCCTGCTGGTAGGGCCGCAGATCCATCAGCGCCACCCTTTCCAGGCTCGCCGCCTCAGGTACGCGTAGGCGATCGTCAGCGGGACACCGAAGAGCGCCAGCGCCGCGTAGATCCGCGCGGTTTCGCGCCAACCTGAAGACGCGCCGGTCATGCCGCCTCCGACTTGAGCGCCCGCGTCTCGAACACGCCCGCAAGCCGAGGCTCCACAACCATAAGCAGGCGCGCGAACCTCGAATGATAGTTGTTGTTCAGCTTGAACTCGGAGTCGGGATCGTTCGTGCGCAGGAGGCGCTCCCATCGAAGTCGCTCCCACAGCATCCGGATCCCGATCCGATCCCGACCGCGATCCACCATCTGGAGCGCGAGGACGCGGAGCGCCTCGAGGACGTGCGGGTTCGCGGAATGGAACGCCTCGAAGCGCTCGCGCGGCGTCATCTCCGGGCGAGTCTCGGGAGAGACGAGAGGTTGCTCGAAGAGGGCGAGTTGGTGCGCGTCCACTACGCCGCCTCCCGCTGCTCTTCCGTCGCGCCGTCGCGCGCCTCGTCCCAGGTGAGATCGTCGGCGGTGATCAGGTCCGCCGTGTCCTCGTCCGTCCCCGCGCCGCGCAGACAGGCCCAGCACGTCACCTGATCGGCCATCACTCCACAGACGGCGCACCTCATCGGCCCGGACCTCGCGTCAGCCAGGTCAGGAGGCCGCTCCCGGCGATCGCCAAAATCACCAGCGAGAGCACCACCAGCGCCTTCGGCCACCAGGGGTCAGGAATCCGGCTCTCGATCGGCACCCGGTATCCCCGGACCGGCAGGTACGTCAGCGCGGTGTTTTCAGCAGGAAGGAGAAGATCCCGGCAGAATGCCCGGTTCTCCGTTGTGACGTTTCGTCTCGTCGATTCCACGATCGACACCTCCACGCGCAGCCCCGACGAAACGGGAACTGCAAGCCAAGTTGACAGGGCCGTGTGAGGCGTCGCAGGTTGGGCTTGGTTGGTGGGCCCGCCCTGCGGCGTCTCACTGGGGGCTCAGGAGTAGTTACCAGCTACTTCTGAGCCCCACCTGCTCTTTTGCGGTGCTGCACGTCCCTCCCCTCCAGCCGACCGATGAACTTGAGGAACTCGGTCTCGCTGATCCGCCAGGTGGTGCCGCACCGCGCCCCGATGATGTAGGGGCCCTCGATGGCCGCCCCCTCCACCACCCGCAATCCGGCGCGGCAGTAGGCGCGCACGGTCGTGATGTGGAGCTTCATCTTGGATGCGATCTCTTCGGCGAGATACCAGTCGTCGTCTGTCTTTCGAGCTTGTGCAGCGGCGCTCATCTCTTCCTTGGGATCCGCAAGATGACTTGCGGATGGTGAGATCAACTTTTGCCGACCTCTCTCGCGATGCGCAAGATGTTCAGAATTGTCCATCTCGATGGCTCGCGAGTTTCGCATCAGTTCACGTGCTTCCGCATACGCCTCCGGAGTCACGCGAGTCTCCCCCCACCAAACGAACCCATGCTTGGAGATCGGTCCGATCCGATTTCCGGATCGCTTGCGTCGCTCGTTGTGCAAGTTTTCTTGCGCCATGTTTTCGCCCCCTCCATTTGGCGTTCTCCTCTCTTCGTCGCGCATCGGAGTCGGAGCCATCGTCCGACGCCATGAGCACCGCCCCCATTCTTGCGCGATGGTCTGACAAATCCGGTCAGAGCGAGAAATGCCGGCTAGAGAGCGATCAGAGTGGTCAGAGCGGTCAGGCGGGACCGCGTAGGGTGCGGGCGAATATTCCCGTAATGTCGTTGGGTTACCGAAATCGCTCGCGTTTGGGCGAGCCTGTGCTATAGTCGCCAAGTCGGCGGCCTCCCTTCCACAATAGGCCGCAGGCGTCTCGAGACCCGGTGAGCGTGCCAGCGCTTCCCGGGTTTTTCTTTTCGAGCAGCCCGCGTCGCACAGCCTCAAAAGCGAGAGCCGTGCGCCGTTAATGTTCCCTCGCGAGACGCCGCAGCCCTCGTCTGCCATCGGATGAGGTCGACCGTTGTCGGCCGATCCCCAATGTTCGCGATGGTTCGCGAGTTTGACGGAGATGCGCGAGCGCCAAGCGGATCGGTGCTACATCAAGTAGCGCCGGCAAGGATTACGCGCAAAACGTCTCTCAAGGTGCAGTTCGCGACATTATAGCGAGGCAGGTTGCCAGTCAACCCTGCTTGTGTGGCGCTCGTGCGACGTCGTAAAAATCGCGTGTGGTCTACAAGAGGTGGGTAACTCGGGCGGGGAAGCGCGTGCTCCTCCCTCACTGGCAGTACGACGTCCAGATCAACGGGATCCGTAAGCGGAGGTCGACTCGAATCCCCATCGACAGTGGGAAGGAGGGGAAGCGGGCCGCCGAGAGGATCGAGGCCAGCGCCCGGCTGGAGATCGCTGAGGCGCAGCACTTCCCGCAGGGAACCCGGCGAAAGATGAGCATGGGGGAGCTCCATGCGTTGGTCCTGAAAGAGAAGGCGGATCGGAGATCTCAGACAACGCTGAAATCGATCTGGAAACGGTTGGTGGTGTCTCTCGGTGAGACAACGCCGGTGCACGCCATCACTGAGGAGCGGATCGACGAGCTGCGTCGAGAGCTCTCCGTCTCCATCGGGAGGTTCGGTCGGCCTCTCGCCCCAAGCACCGTCAACCGGCACATCTCGTTTCTCCGTTCCGGCCTGGTGATCGCGAAGAAGCACCGGGCGATCAAAGAGATCCCACGGACGTACCTTCTGGCGGAGGACAACGAGCGAGATCGGGTTTGGACGCTCGACGAGCTCGCGTTCTTCATGGCGAAGGCGGACATCTACGATCCGTCGGTCTCGGTGGCGATCGCGATCGGATACTGGACGGGCCTGCGGTTGGGTGCGATCGTGGATCTTCGCTGGGAGAACATCGATCTTCAGGAGCGCCTGATCCGGGTCCCGCAGTTGTCATCCCGGGCGAAGAAACGAGCCAGGTTCGTTCCCGTGCACATCGAGCTGGTGAAGTTGCTCGAGCCGCGCCACCGAGGCTCGGGACCGGTGTGCTCGAAGTCGGCCAGGCTCATCTCTCACCGCTTCTGCTCGCTGAAGAAGAAGCTCGCCGAGGCGGGCGAGATCGAGGACCGCGACATCCACTTTCATGACCTGAGGCATTCGGCAGCAACCAATCTCTGGGAGGCCGGCGCTGACCTCGCAACGATCATGGCGATCACCGGGCACCGCACCACCCGGTCCCTGATCCGCTACCTCACCGCTCGGCCACAGAAACTCCTCGAGGCGATGGACCGGGTCCAGCCCGGTGAGCCAAGGCCGGCGCGTCCGGCCGAACCTGGCGAGGTCGCCGGCCTATCTACCGAGGATCTGCTCGCGGAGATCCAGCGCCGCCTGACCGGCAACGACCCGTAATACCTGGTAGATCCTTCTGGGGCTTGGACCTGGCCGCTGCCATGTGCATCCTCTCGCCATGCGCCTGCTTCTCTTCGCCCTGATCCTGGTCGCCGGGTGCGGAAGCGACATCTTCGAGCCGCCCCCGGGCGCGTCAAGCGTTTCCATTTCGAACCAGCAAGGGGAGTCGCTCTTCACCGTGCGCTACACCGACGGGATGGAGACGGTGACCGCCATCGACGGCGCGCGCGTCGATGGCTTCGCGATCGACATCTTCGCTGATGTGATCAAGCTGGACTACGGCACCCCGACCATGATCACCGTCGAGGTCACCACCCTCGGGGATGTGGCGATGTTCGAGTTCGAGACCACTACCGAGCCCGGGACCCTCGAGCTGGTCCACGACTTCGACTTCGCTCTCGGTCGCCCTCGGGTCAGGTTCTCCTGGTAGAGGCTACGGCTCTTCGATCGGAACCGCCCAGACACCCGAGAGCTCTACGTTCGCGATCCGCTGATCGATCTGATCCAGCCGTTCGAGGATCTGCTCCGCGGCGTTCTTCGGCCGGACCGCAGTCTCGGACGGAGGCAGGCGCGCCGGTGCGCGATGATGGCTCGCGGGTCGAGTCGGCTCTTCATCGAGGATTTGCCGAGAGCAGTGGCGCATCACCCGAACGCACCAGCGCAGCTCCGAGTAGCTGATCGCCACCAAGTCAGACCATCGCGTCGGGTCACTGGGCGCGGCCTTGAGCGAGTCGAGCACAGCCTCGATCTTGTCGAGGCGATCGAAGAACTCCTCCGGCCTCACTTGAACGCCCCGCCTGCCGCCAGCGCGATGGCCGCGGCGGCGAAGAGCGCCCCGACCACCCCTCCCCCGACAACGATCCCGAGCCAGAAGTCGTCGGCGTTGTCGTAGCCCTCGGTGGGCATGGGAACGTCGGCCGGCGGCAGGAGCGCAGCGGCCACGGTGGGCGTGCGGATGGCGGCGATCTCGCGCGCCTCGTCCAGGCGGATCTTCAGCTCCCGGACCTCGCCCGCGTGGCGGTTCTCTTGGATCTCGAGGCGGGCCTGGTAGCCCACGATGGTCTTCGCCAGCTCGAGCTTGAGCGCGTCCACGGTCTGCGGGACGGCGCGCGCCCCGGTGGACGTACCCACCGGCGAGGTGGCGAGCGAGACGGCGAGGACGAGGGCGACGGCGTTCATCAGGTCTCTCGGTTCGGGTTCGGCTGCTTCGGGCGCTCGCGCTCCGGCTTCGGCGATCCGGTGCAGCGGACTTCGAGCATCGGGGCGCGCTCCTGAACGCAGCAGAAGAGATCCCGCTTCACGAAGCCGCACATCGGCTCGTCGACCACAGGTGCCGGGATCGGCGGCGTCTCCTGCTCCGGCGGGGCAGCGCATCCGGCCAGAGGGCCCAGCATGAGGAGCGCGAGGAGCAGCGACGTCGAAAGGCTCAAAGATCCCCCCGCGCCTTGCGAGCCTGCTCCAGGAGTTGGCCGAGGTACTCATCGTCGACCGGCTTTTCGAGGGCGCGCTGAGCCTCGGCCCGGATCGCTGCTTCTCGCTGGGCGGTCTCCACTCGCACCGCCTCGACCTTCGCCGCGGCCCGGACGCGGGCTTGCCGCTCCTTGGACTTGATGACGGTTTCGACAGCCTGCGCCTGTTTTGCCTGAGCGCGCCTCTGCTGCTCGGCTCCGGCACGCAGGTTGTTCCGAGCGCGTTGGTGGAGCCATGCGCGGACGGCCGCCCCAAGCGCCGCCACCAGCCCGAGGACGACGCCGATGATCCCGACGGTCTCCATAGTCAGGGCCTCAGCGGATCGACGTACTGCGGCGGGTCGGCGTACGGATCGACCGGCGTGTGAGTCGCGACCGTGGAGGTCTGGAGGTAGCCGGGCGAGTAGCTCGGCACCATCTTCGCGGCCTGGCCGACCACGACCGCGACCACCGCTTCGAGGGTCTTCGTCCCGAGGACGTAGCCCACGAACACGGTCCCGAGCGCCAGCGAGAGCGCGAGCCCGATCCAGCCAAGGTATGCGGCCGACGCCGCCGGCCCGAACGCGAGCCCGGCGATCACCGCCGAGACCATGACGGCGAGGGTGATGCCGCCGTAGAGCGCCATCGCGTAGGTCTTGCTGTCCCGCTTCGTCTTGTGGGTCGCCTCGACGAGGCTGTTGAGTTGTTCGGTCATTCTCCACCTCCGATGCCGAGCTTGATGCCGAAGAGCTTGAGCAGCCCCAGGAGGAGCCCGGCGCCGAGCCCTCCGGTGCCGGTGTAGCGCACGACCGCCATCTTCCAGGTCCCCTTCATGCTGCTGAGGTCCTGCGAGTGCTTGTCGACGCGCGCCTCCAGCGCGTCGTGCGCCTCCGTCTGCGTCGTCTGCACCGACTTGATGACGGCGACGTCGGTCTGGATCGCGGCGATGGACATCGACTGCGTGTCGAGCTGGTTCTCCATCTTGCTCTGGGAGCGATGGATCCCCTCCAGCTTGCCCAGGATGAGACCGAGCTCGTGTGCGGTCATCTTGCCGGTGTCGTCACCGCTCATGGCGCCCCTCTCCACGCAGCCACACGGGACCCTGCCGCGCCACCCGTGTCGTGCAAGGCGCCCTTCATGAGACCAGGTCCTCCGGGCGCTCGAAGCTCGCCACCCGCTCCAGGTGCCAAGGCTCGTTGGCCACGGTGCCCACGGCAAAGCCGAATCTCGGCGCGTTGGCCTTCAGCCAGTCGTAGATCCCGCTGCTTCTCCCGGCCGCCGCCGCCGCCGCCGAGAGCCCGGTCTTCACGTCGACCGCTGTCCCGTTTTGGTGCCTCGACCACCCGGGGCGCGCGGCGATCCCGCGGGTCCGGCGGATCTCCGCCTTGCGGCGCCGCACCTCGGCCGAGTCGCCGGGTTGATCCATGCGCTGCAGGTAGAGCACCCGCTGATCCTGTGGAAACCGGAAGCCGCTGGTGGGCTCCAAGTCGACGCCGGAACGCTTCGCCGCCCAGGCCATGCGGAGAAAGGCGATCGCCGTCTCCACCTCCAGCCAGATGCCCTGGACCTGCACCAGCGCGACGGTGCCGGTCGGCTCGCCCCGCTCGTACGCCTCGGCGATCCGCAATTTCACGGCGCTGCCTCGAAACGGCGACAGGCGGAGTAGGCGGCACTGAAGGCGCGTTCCGCCGTCAGGAACGGCTCGCGCTCGCAAGCGGGGTGTGCCGTCCATCGTCCGGTTCTTCGGTGCTCCAGCCAGTGCACCGACTCGTGACGCCACGGCGAGGCCGAGGCGCTCTTCGCGTCGGAGTCGAGTGGGATGCCGCCCCCGTAGTTGAGCCCACGGAACGGGAGGTCCGGGCGCACCGACACGCGGATGCGGGCGAGATCCCGTGCTGCATCGGCGCCGTAGACCTGCTCCGCCGCGCACAAGATCGCCGCGCGCACCGCGTCCGAGTCGGGCCATGGTGGATCCGACCAGGCCGCGCGCGTTGTTGCGCATCCGGCTAGCAGCAGCAGGAGGACAGCGAACCTCACGGCCCCTCCCAGAGCGGGCGGAGCACCAGCCATTCGAGGCGCGTCTGTCCGCCCGCGAGCGTGTCGATCTCGTGGGTCATCATCACGCCGACCTTGCCGTTGGGTAGGAGGGCGAAGGAGTGGCCGACGTTGTACGCCTCCTGAGTCGAGGGGTTCAGCAAGTCGACGCCGCCGAGCCACGACTCGCCGCCGTCATGGCTCCAGTACAGGACCGAGTGACCGTTCGAAGGGCCGGACACCTCGCGGGTCATCGCGAGCACGGTGCCGTCGTCAAGCTGGCGCCAGACCGGCCAGTTCCTCCCGTTGAAGATCCGCGTGCCGGGTCCCCACGTCTCGCCCTCGTCCTCGCTGAAGAAGCGATGGATGCCAGCGGGGATCGGGTAGTCGAGCCGGCAGAGCGCCATCCAGCGCCCCGACTGGAGGCTGCCGATCTGGCACTCCTCCCACTGGGTCGACGGCGCCCCGAGCGCGATGGTTCCGGTCTGCGTCCACGTCAGCCCGCTGTCCCATGAGGTGACGACCACGGCGTCGTACCAGCCCTGCTCCTGGGGTGGCTCAGAGCCCGGGATCCAAGAGCGGACATATGGCGAGAACGAGATCCCGCCGTCCGAGCGCACGGCGATCTTGCTCGACCCGCCGCCGATCGAAGTGAAGCGCGAGCCGATGTCGACGGTGTTCCGCCACGGGCTCCAGGTCAGCCCCTTGTTGTCCGAGTGCCGGACGTGGACGAAGCGATAGAGCGGCGTCGTGTCGTCGATCAGCCGGAAGTTGCCAAAGTGAAGCCAGCGCCCGCCCGGAGCGACGACCAGCGAGTGACCGCGGAAGCTGTCGGGCGTGGAGTAGGCGAGGATCGGATCGTGTCGGTCGCCCGGCCAGCGTCGGTTGCGCCAGGGCCACGTCTGCCCGAGGTCGCTCGAGCAGTAGAGGTACGTCTCTTGGTTTGGCGCCAGGTGATTCGTCCCCGGGGTGCACGCGAGGCAGAGCTGCCCGCCGTCGAGGATCAGCCCGGTGCTGTGCATGTGCGGCGGGCTCGACAGGTCGGTCCCGTCGGCGAGCTCGAATCGGTACTCGGCGACGGCATCGGGCGGGCGCACGGGCGACCGTGGGATCCGCGTGGTCTTGCTGCCCGGTCCCGGAGTCACGAGACCGAAGACGTTGCCCACGCGCGGGCTCACGATCGGGAGCGCGTCGCCGGACATCGGCCACCACCAGCGCGGCTCGGGGATGATGACGCGCGAGCCGTCGTGTCCTCGGACGACACCGCTCGCGAGGTCAGCCGTCTCGTACTGATTGAAGAAGACGGAGCGCCAAAGGATCGGGTCGTCGCGAACCTGGTCGCAGCCGGTCCACACCGCGAAGTCCGAGACGTTCGCCTGCAAGAAGTCTGGACCGCCAACGGTGAGGTCGACGCCATCGATCGAGGTGAGGCTAGTCGGCAGAGGAGCGCTCCCGATCGGGTCGACCTGCACGCCGTTCACCCACGCATCCAGACGGCCGTGTCGGAAGACGAAGCCCAGCATGTACGGGTTGCGGCCGACGAACGGCATCGTCCCGGCAGGCGCGTCCGGGATGTAATGACTCACGTAGTCGCCGGTCGCGGAGTCCGCCACGTTGAACGAGACGGCCCCCGGTCCGCCGAGCGGTTCCACCTTGATGAGGAGCTGTTTCTTTGCCGAGCCGCCGTGGCGGGCGACGAGCTGCCGAGCGGCCGAGTGCCAGCCGGTGGCGTCGCGCGAGGTGACGATCTTGATGGCGAGGCACTCGGCGTCGTTCAGCTCGACTCGGTCGCCGAAGGAGACCCAGCCAGCGCCAACCAGTGAGACGCCCTCGGTGGCGGTCCAGGTCTGCGAGGCGAGGAGTGCGGTGAGGAGAATGGCGTGCATCGTTGCTCCTAGGGGGCGTCCTCGACGATGTCGCCGGACTCCATGTTGGTCATCGTTCCGTCGTTGGAACCGATCTGATCCGAGATGGTTGGGTAGGTGTCGCCGTCGCCCATGCGCCACCAGTGATTGGGCGCTGGGGTCATCGCCGACAGATCCGTTGGCGACCCTCCGTTGTGGATAGTTGAGACCGCAGCGTCGTCAAGCGCGCTGTCCCAGACGGCGAGCTCGTCGATGATCCCGGTGAAGAACATGTCTGCCGCCCGCCGTGCTCCGATGACGAACGGGTTGCCCACGCCATCGTTGAGTTGCGCTCGGATCGAGCCCACCGTGGTCTTCCCGGTCGTGTAGAGGGCCCCGTCGAAGTAGAGATCGATATCTGGGGTCGCCCCGTCGAACGACATCGCGAGGTGATGCCAAGTGTCTGCGACGAACGTCGGCATGGTGTACCGAACGCCCTGGTTGGTTCCGCGCTGGTAGATGTAGAGGAAGGAGTTGGTGAAGTCCTGGAAGCAGTGGATCGGGCTCTCGGTGCTCGTAGCCTCTGGATCGAACTTGCCCCACGGGGACATCGTCCCGGACGCCGGAACAGAGCCCTCGTGCTTTTGCCACCAGGACACCGTGAGCGCGGTAGCCAGATCGACGATCGCGAGATCGCCCACGGTCACGTACTCGTTGACCGTGTCGTCGTTGAACCGAACGGAGTACGTGTTGACGAAGGCCGGAGCCGGCTCCTCTTCGTTGCCCGACTCAGGGAGCGCGCCGGTCAGCGCACGGACCGCGGCCATCGTGAGCCCGGTCGAGTCGTCGACGTCGAGGTGCACTGTCTGATCGCTCTGGTTGAAGCCTTCGATCGAAAGCGGCCCCACGAACCCAACTTCTCCTGCAGGCACCACCACGATCAGATCTCCGAGGCGGTGGTTGGAGCTGCGGACACTGACGACGGTGATCGTCCTCGGGTTGCCGTCGGTGTTCCGGAGCAAGAGCACCGTGTGGCCGTCGTTGGCGAACGATGCACCGTCGGCCGCGTCAGGCGCCGTCATGGTCGGTGCGCCTTCGTACGGAGGGGTCTGGACGGTGAGCGCTACCCGGACCATGTCATCTCCCTGCGAACCTCGGCGCGCCGCGGGCCGCTACGCCGTTTCGCTTGAGCGCTTCTCGCTGCCCTGCCTCCCGCATCTTGCGGGCGAACTCCTCGGGGTCATCGGCGACGACCTCCATGTGCTCGATGTGATAGGTGGTGCTCTCGCCGCCCAGACCCGCGAGGCGTGAAAGAGGAATCACCGCTTCCGGTCCGGCCTCACCGACGAGCCCCATGGTCGGACGCATCACCAGGCCGCCGGTCGCGAACGCGCGCACCGATCCTGGGTTTCCGTGTCCGGCTCCGCCGCCGCCGCCAGATCCGCCGCCGCTCGACTGGCCGCTGGTGGTGGATCCGGTGCTGGCGGTGCCGCTATCCCCACCGCCACCCTGCGAGGTGCCGTCCGAGGCGAAACGCTCGTTGGGATCCTCGGCGTCCTGGGCGTTGAAGCGAGCGAGCGCGACCTTGAATCCCTCGGGGACGTTCTTGAGCGACTCGGAGACCGACTCGGCGGCGCTGCCCATGTCGTAGAGCTTCTGCGCCGCGTCCTCGGCAGCATCGTAGTGCGTGTCAGAAAAGTCTTTGGCCTGGTCCCCGAACTGCTTCATCGAGTCATCGAGCGCCTTGATGTCGATGATCGAGTCGTCGAACGACTTGGCGAGACCCTTGAAGAGTTTGCCGACCAGCGGGATCTTCGAGAGCGCCTCGAAGACCTCACGCAGCACGGTCATGATCGCGTTGTGCACCGTCGCGATGACCTTGAGGATCGGCATGAGGATGAACATGATCGCGCTGATGACCTGGTAGAGGATGCGCGAGACGACCTCGATGATGCTCGCGAGCACCTGCATCGAGGCTCCGAACGAGGTCCACATGATGGCGATGACCTCGACGATCTGGCCGATCACCATGAGGAGCGGAGCGAGACCCTTGAAGGCGTCGCCCACCTGCTTGAGAATCGGACCGAGCACCTCCATGATGATCGTGGTGATCGAGCTGAAGGCCCCGAAGACCGGCTCGAGCCCCTCCATCACCATCCCAATCACGTCGGCGAGCTTCTGAAGCCGCGTGTTGAGGAATTCCATCAGCTCAGCGAACTGGGCGGATGAGGTAATGAGCCCGATGATCGCGCCGATGATGCCGCCCCAGACGCCGCCAGCCTGAGCGCCGGTGGCGGCGCCCTGGGTTACGTTCGCGAGCACCGGGACGTTGTCGAGGATCGAGCCTCCCTGAAGTCCGGTGAACTTTCCCTCCTCGTCGTGGAAGGTCGGAACCAGACCGAGGGCCTTCGCCACCTTGCCGGTTTTCTTGGCGAGCCCCTCGAAGAAGCTACCGATTGGCCGAAACGCCTTCTGGACGTCGATGAGCACCTTTGTGAAGCCGGCTGCCTTGCGGTGGAACTTGTCGGTGATCGCGTTGATCTTGGTGAAGCGCGTGACCGCACCGTCGACCACCGGCGGGATCTTCTTCACCTCCGAGATTCCGATGGAGCCGCTCTGGATCGACTTGATGAGATCGGCGAGCGAACCCTTCAGGGTGTCGAAGAGCGCGCCGATCTGGCCCACCGTGTCGGTGCCGAGGAGACCCTCGATCTTGTCCAGCGCGAAGCTGCCGGCGCTTCCGAGCGCGCCCTTGAACAGCTCGATCCCGGAGGCGAAGGACTCCTTGAAGCCCTCCGCTGCGCCCTTCATGGTGAGGGCGAGATCATCCTTGATACCCTGCCAGTTCTTGCCCTTCATCCGCTCGGAGCGGCTCGGGGCGTCCAGTTCGCTGCGGCTGATGGTCCGGCCGTCCGGGCTCAGCCCCTCGACGATGATCTTGTCGTTGTCGTTGAGCGCGTCCTTAATGTCGCCGAGCTTGCCCAGCAGGAAGTCGATCTTGCCCAGGAGCCAATCGAAGGCGGTTCGCATCTGCTGAAGCAGCGTCTCGCCCCACTTCGTCTTTTCGATGGCATCGACGAAGTTGGTCCACTCCGTCTTGGCTCCGCCGAGATCCTTCTCCCACGCCGACGCGAAGGCGCCGGACAGCCCGATGATTCCGACGACCGCCGCCGCGGCAGCGAGCGCCGGACCCGTGAACACCTTGCCGATGACCGACCCCACGAGCGACAGGGTCTTCGTGAGCGGCGAGAGGACGAACAGCATCGCCGAGATCGCCGCAAGCGAGGCGAACGCCCCGGTGGTGAACGCAGCGAACTCGACGATCGTCTTCCTCACCTCGGGGTTGAGCTTCTGGAACCAGCCGACGGCGCCCGAGATCCCGCCCGCGAGCCGATCGATGATCGGCATCAGCTCTTGTCCGATGGTGAGACCGAGATCCTCGACCTGGCTCTTGAGGATCTTCATGCGTCCATCGAATGTGTTGAGCTGCTTCTTGGCGATCTCCTCGGCGACACCGCCCGATTCCTTGAGCCGCTGCTTGAATTCCCGAAGTTTCTCCGAGCCCACTCCGAGGAGTGAGATTAGTGCCGAGCCTGCGCGCTGTTCGAAGGCTTGCCCCAGCTTTCCGGCAAGCACGTCCGTGTCTCCGCCGAGATCCTGCAGCGCGACCTCAAGCTGCTCGATGATTTCGATCAGGGTAGGAAGGCGGCCTTTCGAGATCCGAAGAGCGGTGATCCCAAGCTCGTCGAAGATCTTCGAAGCCTTCTTCGTGGGGCTGAGGAGCTTGAGAATGATACCCCGCAGTCCAGTGCCTGCGATTTCCGCCGGAACGCCGACGTCTGCCATCTTGGCGATCGCCGCGGTCGTCTCTTCGAGTTCGTAGCCCGCCGCCTTAGAGACCGAGCCGACGAACTTGAACGCGTTCGCGACGTCGCCCAGCACGATGTTGGCCCCAGTGAACGCCGAGACGAGCACGTCGTTGACACGGGCAAGGTCCCGAGTTTCGAGGTGCTGAGAACGCATGATGCTGGCCGCAACGCTGGCCGACTCAGCCATCTCGAGATTTCCCGCGCTGGCGAGCTGTGCGACCGACGGCATAGCCTCGATGATTTCTCTGGCTTTGAATCCGGCGAGGCCGAGTTTCTCGTAACCCTGAGAGACCTGCGTGGCTGTATGTTCAGTGGTCCGAGCGAGGTCTCGCGCGGCCTTAGCCATGCCGTGCTGCTCTTCGGTGGTGGACTGAGAGACCGCCCCAACGCGCACCATGGCCCGCTCGAACTCTCCGGACATGGAGGCGATGCGCTTGCCGAGAAAGACGAGCGGAGCCGCAGCGGCGGCGGCGCCCATCCCGATCGACTGAAAGTGAGAGCCGATCCGGCGCGCCACCCCGCCGATGGAGGCCATCGCCGAACGAAGCCCGCGCATCGCGACAGAGAGCCGGCTCACCGCGCCCTGCATGGAGAAGAAGGAGCCTTTGACTCCGCTCTCAGCCCTCTTCGCCCCGGCGACGAAACGACCAAGCGAATCGCGGACCCGCCCCATGGAGTCGACGAAGTGACCCACGTTCGCGTTGATCTTGACGTTGAGGGTGCCGACGTTCGTCACTCGTCAGACTCCTCCAGCGCACGCTTCCGTGCCTTCTCCGCGAGCGGAGCCATCAGGTCCTTGAGCTTCTTCGGAGAGGTGCCACGGTCGAGCTCGACCTTCTCCATCCCTCGACGTCGGTACGCGGATCGGTAGATTTGCTCCGGACGGACGCGGGTCTTGCTCATCGAGCATCCGTTGATGGTCGATGCGGTGAACGAGGCTTCCATCTGGTACTCCTGATCGATCCTCCGGTTCACTCCCTGCGCGTAGAGCACGAACTCCACGTGCGACATCTCCCAGAACTCCGCCGGCTTCAGTCCGAGCTGGCTTGCTTCTCGGAGGAGCCCGTTCCAGTCCCATCGGGGCTCGTCTCCGTCTCTTGCCCCTCCGGTTCGTCTTCCCCCAGGTCCTTCTCCTGCAACTCCTCGGGCGACCCGAAGAAGCTGTTGAGCGCGCCGGTCACGGCGACCGCGTAGTGGTCGATGTCGTCCGGGTCCATCAGGTCGCCGACGACCTCGGGCGTCATCTTGCGGTGACCGGGCTGCGAGCGAAGTCCGCACGAGATCGCGTCTCGAATGAAACGGACGCCAACGCCCTTGTTCTGCAGCTCGGTGACCGCGATGCCGGTGATGTTCTCCAGCTCCGCGAGCGCGTTGAAGTTGTAGCGCAGCTTGAGATTCTTACCGCCCAGCCGGATGGGGGCCTCGCCGCGTTTCGGGTTCGCCATGTTCGTGTCCTCCGCTGCCGCTCAGCCTCTGACGCTGGCGGCGGATGATGGTGAATGGTTCAGACCTGGTCTGCTCGAGCGATGGTTCCGGAGAGCCGGATCGTCACGTCGATCATCTGCATCGCATCCAGCCCGGCCGAGTGACTGAAACTGGTGACGATCCCCTCCGCGGTGATGGCCGCGTTCGGCGCCCCCGACTCGGTCACGAAGCGGAAGTCGCGCGTGGTCCGGGCGAGAAACGCCGAGTAGAGCGCCTCCTGCTCGGTCTCGTCCTCGTCGTAGACGAAGGTCGCGGTGATCTGCCCGCTGGTGAGCCCAGCCTCGAACTCGCGGAAGCCTCCGGAGTCGTGGGAGCTGTAGTCGATCTCGTCGGTCGTCATCTCGACCGTTCCGTCGACCAGGCGGCCGATGGTGTTGTAGACGGTGCCGCCGTCGGTGCTGATGTCGATCAGCGCGAGGCGTCCAACTTTGGTTGCCATGTCTCTATCCTCCTCAGCGCGATCGAGGCAGCTGGATGGCTGCGAACTCGATGCTGGTGTCGTCGTCGAGCGTCACGCTCACCACGCCACCGGGTTGGTTGAAGCCTTCGATAGGCAGCGGTCCCACGAAGCCGATCTCGCCGGCCGGGACCGTCACCGTCAGATCGCCGAGACGGTTCAGGCGGTCCGCGACGCTCACGATGGTGATGTCGCGCGGCGATGCGTCCCCGTTCCGAATCAGCAGGATCGCGTTGCCGTCGTTGCTGAACTCGTGATCCTCGACGTCGTCGCCAGCGGTCCAGGAGATCGAATCGATCTCTCCGCCATACGATGGCACGGTCTGAAGCGGAATCGCGGTAGCCATCAGCGACCTCCCCCGGGCGAGAACTGATCAGAGGAGAGCGCACCGAGCGCGCTCGCGATCGATTCGGCATCTCCGGACGCGGTGAAATTGACCTCGACGGTCGGCTCCGGCTCGGGTTCAGGCTCGGGCGCCGGAGGCTCCGGCTTGACCATCTTGCCCAGCGGATCGATCGCCACGTCGGTGTCGACCCACTCTCGCGCCAGCGCCTCGGGTACTTCGTAGGTCTGGCCGGCGACGTAGGTGATCGTCGAAACGCGGCCGGTCTTGAGGACCTTGCTCTTGAGCATCTTGACGCGCACGCCCTTTCGCGGCGCCTTCTTCTTCGCCTTCGTCGCCATCAGATCGTCTCCTCGGCCCACACCTCGAAGTTCACGGCGAACTCGTGCAGGCCCTGCTCGTCCTTCCGCAGGTAGATGGGATGCGGCTGGAGCGGCCTCACATCGTGGTAGCCGGCCGGCGGGTTGTGGCTCATCTCGGAAAGCACATCCCGGGCGAGGCTCTGGCCTCCGGCGTAGTCCTCCTGGTCGCTGCGCACGCGCACCTGGAGCCGGTGCTGACGGATCTCGGTGGGCGTCGCGACCCCGCGCTGAAGCTGGGGAAGCGCGCCGGCGTACGGCACCACGAAGATCGCCTCCGCCGGGATCCCGTTCTTGGCCGCCCGAACCGGCCCCTCGAACACGTTGGTCCCAAGGACGTAGGGCGCGCCGAGGCGCGAAGCGATCGCCGTGGCGATGTCGAGCGGCACCGGGAGCGGCATCAGCGCCCCCTCTTCGGGGTCGCGAACGAATCCGACAGGGCGAAGCCGCCCGCGCCGGACGAACGCGCCCGAGAAATGAACGCGGCCATGCGGGCCCTCGCGGCGCCCATCTCTTCGACCCACGCCGTCTCGAGGAACTTCGCCTGCCCAGTGCGGTGCGGCACTTCGACGCGCTCGTGGACGCTCTCCGCGTAGTCGGTGTTGTATGAGATCTCGCCGCGGACGCTGGACGAAGCTCGGCTCGCCTTGGTAACCGAGACGCGGATCGAGTCTCTAAGATCACCGGTGTCCACCGGGACCAGCTCGGTCGAGCGCGCCGCGACCTTGGCCAACTGGTCGTAGACCGCCCGCTCGGTCGCGCGCATGAAGCGGTTCTTCTGCGCCTCGATGCGGCGAGCAACATCCTGGAACCCGGTGACAGTCACCTTGATCACGAGCCCACCCCCGCGGCCGAGACGACCACCCTGTAGAGGGTCTGGGTGCCTCGCTTGTTGTGGGTGCTGCCCGAGAGGAGCACCTCTCGCGCCTCGCCCGTCTCCCCGGTGTCGGCGCCCGGGAGCCAGATCCGCTCCCCGAGCTGGATCTGCTCGCCCGAGTAGACCACGTGGCTCGCTCGGCGCTCGCGCCCACCGTCGATCTTGACCGACTGCTCTTTGGTCTCGACCCGGCACCGGACGGTGCGCTGAGCGGCGAACGACGGATCACCGGCGCTGCTGCGGGCCCCGCTCGGAGCCGAGCACGTCACGGTGTCGACGAACCAACTCGACAGGTTCACAGCGACCTCCGGTAGGCCATCGCCACGTCGAGCGCGCCCGGGGGGAGCCAGGATCCGGTCTTGTGCGCGGTGTCCACGTACGTGACCGATGCGTCGCCCATCTTCTCGGACTTGATCGCCATCGACTCGCCGCGCCGGGCGTAGAGATGGCAGGCCGCCTGGATGCACGCCTCCTCGAGGTCCTCGGGGAGGTCGCGCGTCCCGACGCTGCCGCCGGGGTACGCCGCATCCTCCTGCCACGGCGTGATCCATCCGGCGTCGTAGGTGACGCGGATGCTCTTCCGCTCGGAGCCCTGGAGTGCATGGAGCCGGACACCCCAGGCCATCTGAGCGGTGCTGTCCCAGCCCTGGGGCCGTTCGACGAGCCCGGCCTCGGCGTCGTCCACCCGGTAGGTGGAGGCGTCGTAGGTGAGGACCACGTTGCCCTCGATGTCGAGCTCGGCGATCGCGGAGACGCTGGAGACCGGCGCCCTGGGGAGGATCAGCTTCGTCGATCCGAACGAGGCCACCATGTCTTGCTGAGCGGTGACGCGCTCGAAGTGGCGTCCGGCGATCCGCTCCATCTCGCGGGAGGCGGCGTTGATCAGGCGCTCGATCACCGAGTCCAGCGTGGACCCGGTGATCCCGAGCTCATCCTTCACGGTGTCCGTGAGGGTGAGTGCATGACTCGACAGCGCCACTGATCACTCCCTCCCGCATCACTTCTTCAGCGGTGCGCCCTTGACCTGCTTGTCCTTCGGAGGCCCGTCGCTCGACTTGCTCACCTCGCCCGCCTCCTTCGCCAGCTTCTCGGCCTTCTCGGCCGCCTTCTTGGCCTCGTCGGCGAGCTTCTGCTGCTTCGCCCTCTGCTTGGCCTCGCGCTCCGCCTCGGCCGCCTTCTTGGCGTCGTCGGACTGCTTCGCCCTCGCCGCCTGCCCGGCGTCGAACGCGCGCTTGGCGTCGAGGAGACGCTGACGCTCGGCCGCGAGCCTCGCGTCCCGCTTCTCCTGCTTCACCTTCTCCTCGGCCGCGAGCTGCTCCGGCGTGACGACCTCGGCGATCCCGTTGACCACGAGGACCTCGGCCACCCGAGGGTCCCGCGCCGTCACGTCGCCCGCGTTGTAGACGTCGTGCGACTTGCGGAACCGGATGGTGACCAGCAGATCCGCGTTCGGCCGCTGGCGCTTCTTCTTCTCGCTCACCGTCGTCACCTCTTTCGGATCAGCGCTTGAGACGCCCGCCGAGGACGATGTTCGCCCCGTACTCGACGGTGGTTCCGCCGCCCGCGTTGGTCGTGACGCCCTCGACCCGCAGGTACTTGCCGAGGCTCTTCGCCCGGAAGTTGACGGTCTGCTGCGTGTCGGCCGCGGTGATCTCGGTGATCACGACGGCGTTACCGTCCTCGTCGAGCACGTCGGTGAAGTTGGAGTCATCGTCCGACTCCTGAAGCGTCGCGTTGAGCGTGAACGTCCCGGCGTCCGGGCTGCCCGAACAGACCTGCATGACCCCGGACGTGAATCCGTCCTGGCCCGCAGGCATTCGGTCGACGCTGTCTCCGTCGTGCGTGCCCGCGGTGCGGGCGGTCGGCACGAGAGACGGGGTGATGCTGAGATCGGCTCCGATGTCGTGAGTGCTCATGGTCTTGTCCTCTTGCTCCTCTTCAGCCCGCGTGAATCACGCGCCCCAGTCGACGGCGGTCCGCTCGGAGAACGCGCCTTCGTGCGCGACCTGCGAATCGAGACCCATGGTCGCTCGAAGGACGGTCTGGTTCGCCGAGATGCCCGAGCGGAGGTTGCCCGCGCTGTCGCGGTAGGTGCCGCCGTCGAACGCCTTGAGCTCGAGATTTTCGACCTGACCGATGACCAACTCGTCCCAGGCGCCGAACTGGATCTCGGACTCGTCGTTGCTGCCGCCCAGGTCGTTCGGGATCTGGTTGCTGACCGCGACCGGATGGCCGAGCAGCATGCCGTCCTTCAGCTCCTCCTTGAAGACGAAGTTCCCGTTGCTGTCGAGCGTCCGCGCGATCCCGGACTTGGTCCTAGACGACATCGCGAAGGCCGCGTTGCGCAGCTTCACGTTCTTGCCCTCGACGTCCTCGACCATGTCGAAGAGCGTGTCGACGATGTCCTCGAGCGTGCTCGCGCCACCGGTCGTGACCGTGTCGCTGTTGTTCGAGTCCATCAGGTTCTTGACGCCCTTCGGGGTGTCGTTCGCGCCATCGCCGCGGAGAAACGCGAGATCCGCGCGCAGCATCATGCGCTGAAGCATCCGGTTCCTGAGGAACCGATCCGCCTGAACGCTGTTGAGCCGGAGGAACTCGTTCGAGAGCGGGATGATGATCTGAAGGTGCTTGACCGTCAGTTTGATGTCCCCGAACTCGCCCTGGGTCGCGTTCTGCTCGACGTTCTCACCGCGGAACGCTGCCGTCGGAGAGACCGTCTCACGCGGGATGCGGAGCGTGCTCGACTCCATCGGGAAGATGGTCGGGTTCAGCCCGAAGACGATCGACTCCGCCTCGAGGATCGGGATGATCTCGGCGAAGAACTGCTCGTTCACCAGTGACCCGCCGTCCGCGAGAATGGAGTAGCCGAGCGCTTTCTCCCCAATGCCCTCGATCTCCTCAATCCGCTCCGCCAGCCACCCGTTGCCCTGCTTCAGGGCGATGTCCTTCGGGTCCTTGCGGTCGACCATCGCGGTGGCGAGGGTGCGCGCGTAGCACCCGAGCGTGAGCCCGGCGCCCTGGTAGATGTCCTTGGCGATGAGCGGCGCCGCGCGCTTGAGGTACGCCTTCGGCATGTGCGTGTGCACGGTGTCGCGGGTGTACTCCCGGGAAAGCTCCTGGAGCGCCTTCTGCTGTTCCTCGCGCTCCTTCTTCAACTCTTCGAGCGAGGAGACGCCGAACACCCTCTTGATGTGCTCTTCGACTGCCGCGTCGAACTTTTCCTTGGTATCGATCTTCACGATGGTTCTCCTGGCGGTCTCAGCCGCGCGCCCCCGCTCCGCCGATCGCGTCCCAATCGATCTCGAACGCTTCGGGGTCGGTGTCCTTGTGGTCCGGCGACGCGGGCTCCGCCCTTGCCGGGAAATCGAAATCGAGCTCGAACGCCGCCGGATCAGCATCGGGATCCGGGAGGTCGTCAGGCTCCTTGTCGGTCAGTGCATCGAGCTTCTCGTCGATGAGGTCTCGCGCCTTCATCAGCGACTCGATGGCGTCCTGCTTCAGCTCGCACAGGGTCTTGAGCTGCTGATCGATCAGCGTCACCTCGCGGGCGATGGAGACCGAGAGCGAGACCGCCGCGCGATGGATGACGTCGACGGCCTCGCCCTCGTCCTCGCTGCCCTGCTTTGCCCCTGCACGAGATGGCTCAGTGGATGGATCCGCGTGCTCGGTTCCTGCGAAGGGGTCGCGCCCCCTCGGGTTCGCCGGCTCGCTCTTTGCCTCGGGCTCCGCCTCGGTGAGGCCCGCCTCGAGATGGGTGATGATGCCCGGGCTCTTGGCGAGGAGTGCCATGAGGCGCTTCGCCGCCTCGGCGTCGTCCAGGCCCTCAACCTCAGTCGATGGGTCGTCGCTCTTCGCCGTCGGCTCCGGCTCGACGGGATCGGTGACGGTGACGCTCGTCGACTCGGGCCGGGCCGCCTTCAGGAACCGTTCGGCGTCCGCCTTCGGCAGCCAGATCGCCGACTCCTCGCCGTCGAGGAGCTTCTCCAACTCCGTCGCGTACGGGTTGAGATCGATCCCGAGGCCGCGGGCTTCCTGGAGCGCGCCCGGGTTGCTCGGCACCGGGACCGCGGACCACTCGAGCAGCTCGTGGCCTTTGGAGAAGATGAGGCCGCGGCCGGCGTCGTCATCGGCGTCCTTCTCGTACTTGCCGGGCTTGAAGCCGACGCTGGACGCCGGAAGGAAGCCGCCCTTGGCGAGCTCGTAGACCGCGAAGCCGAAGCCTCCGCCCAACTCCTTCGGGGTGAAGAGCGCCAGCGCCCGAAGACGCGGGTGGCCCTCCATGTCCTTCCAGACGCGGACCGACTTACCGATCGGGAGCGACCGGTAGTCGTGGCCGAACAGGACGACGGGGTTCTTGCGGTAGTTCCTGAGGTCCCAGCCGTCGACCATGATTCGGTCGTGGTCTCGGTCCCGCTGCTCGGTGGAGATGGTCCACGGGAGCATCCGCTCGGGGCTGTCTGGGTTGCCGCCGGCCGCCTTGATGAGCGCGCGCTCCTCCTCGGTGAGGTCCTTGAGGAGCGCCTTGATCTCGTCGTCCGAGACCCTGTCGACACCGCATCCGTCGCTCTTGAAGCCGATCGCGAGGTTGTCAGGAGACGCGCCGCCTTCCAGCGACTTGCGCCAAGCATCCGAGGTGACCAGCTTGATGTTCTGTCGGCTCATCCGGTCCCATTGCAGACGCCAGATCTCGCGATCCGTCGTCGTCTGCCCGGGGCCGGTGATCCCTCGTCACCCTCGGTGCTTTGTGCTCGGTGCTATCCGAGCTCGTCGGGCTTGATGATCTGGTTCATTCGGATCAGCTGAACCTCTCCGGCCTTCAGCGTGATCGTCAGATCACCGTACCACTTCGTCGACTCGCACTTTGCTAGTATCTTGACAATCCTGTCAATGAATTGGCGCTGATCCATCGGCACGCGCGTTGGCTCTTTCGTCCCGCTCATCCATCACCTCGCTCGTTGAACACGCGGCGCAGTTCCGCGATCGCATCTCGTCGCTGGTCCTCGAATCCTCGCCGGAAGGCCGCACGGAGCGCCCGTTCCCACGGAATGATCTCGGCGTCGTTCGCCTTACCGAGCCTCTCCATCTGCTGGGCCGAACGCTGCTCGCCCTGGCTTGGGATGGTAAGGCAACGACACCCGACATCGAGCGCCGCCTGGCCGAATCCACCCGGGTACATCGTGGTCGCGCCGGCGTGCGATCCGCTCGGGATGACGAACGCGTCCGACGTGCCACGCTTCTGACCGTGGAGCACGCGGTGCGCGTGGCGCACCACATGATCGCCCATCGTGATCCAGACGCGCTCGCGGACGTGCGGGGCCCGCTGGTGGGCCACATGCGTCGCCCAGTTGGACGAGCGGACCACCTCGGTCTCGGCGATGAGCGCGGCCCGGGACTTTTGGGCCCGGTCGAAGACCTTGTGGATCCGAGTCTCGAGCGCCTTCACGCCCTCGCCTGCGGCCATGCCCGCTTGGAGCGCCGCCCGGAGCGCCCGCTGGGTCGTCCCGTTGATCATGTTGGCCACCCGCGAGGCGGTCCAGTTGGCGAGGTGCCGATCCACCAGCCGGCGGATCGCGCCCACCTCCGGATCCATGCCGAGCGCGCGCATCGCCTGGCGAAACCAGGCCACCAGGCGCTCTCGCATCACCCCGAGCGTCCGGTTGACCAGCGTGGTCGGGCGGACGGCCCCGAGGATGCGGTGGATCCGGTCGTTGTCCTGCTTGGTGAGGCCGCGCGCCGCCTTGCCGCCGCTCTCCTCCTCGTCCTCGTCTTCGTCTTCGCCGTCGTCCGGCGGATCGTCTCCCTCCGGCTCTGGCTCCGGCTCCGGGCGCGCGGTGCTCTCCAGGAGGTCCTTCGGGAGCACGGCCTGGACGGTGAACGGGACGAGGTGCGCCTCGCCCGCGGGCCCTTCGAGCGGCTGGTCGCCGGTGAGCGCGCGCCACTCGTTGAGCGACTTGCTCCACGGCGCCGCCTTGGCTGCGTCGAGGCGGAAATCCCAGTCGTCGGGGATCGGGTTCTCGTAGAGCAGGCACACGTCTTCGTCGCCGAAGAGCGGGACCAGCCACCGGTTGAGCGCGTCCTGGAGCGCGTCGAGGCGCGGCACCAGCACGTAGATCGCGTAGATAGTCTGCGCCATCGTGATGGTGGCGCGGTTGCTGTTCTCCAGGCGCCCCAGGATCTCGGGAGGGACGCCGAAGTGCTCCGAGAGGACCTCGCGGAGGAAGCGCCGGATCCCCACCATGTCCATGTCGACCAGCTTCTGTGTGATCTGTTTGTAGTCGACCGGGAACCTGGTGAAGGCCACTCGGCCGCTGTTGCGCGGGCCGGCGTAGCTCTGCTGCCACTTCTCCTGGAGCGCCGCGAGCGACTTCTCGTCGGCTCCCGTGAAAGAGGCGATCCCGGCCGGGATGCCTCGGTTCCGGAGGAACGCGGAGAGCGTGAGGGCCGCTTGCTCGTCGGCGTCGATCTCGTGGTTGAGCGACGAGGCGAGGCCGCTGCCGAAGTCGTAGGGATCGGCCGGATCGGGGTTCTTGATCCAGATGACGTCCTCGGGCGGGACGTTCGCGTGCTGAAACGGCCCCCCGTGGATTGAGTAGTGCGTGGGCGACGGAGAGCGCGCGAGACCCTGCGGCTGCACCCACGACGGCGGGATCGGCCACATCTCGAACGGGCGCCCGGTGCGACCGAGGCGCTCCAGGAGGAGGAACGCGTTGCCGGCGTACTCCACGTGAGCCTGGAGGGTGGCGATCGTCTGCTGCGAGGTCAGGGCACGGTTCGGCCGGTCGAGGAGCGCCAGCGCGGGGTGCAGCGGGAGCGGCTCGAGCTCGTCGGCGTTGAGCATCTGCCGCAGGACCAGATCTCGCGGCTCCCCAAGGCGCGCCTTCATCCTGAGCAGCTTCGGGACACTGCGCGCGCTGCGGCCGCGCTTCGCTCGGTAGGCGCCCCACGGGACCGCGGCCACCGATCCGGTCACACGTTCGACGATGGAGCGGACGCCCGGGACGTCGGAGTGCACGTGGAGCATGCCGCGCGTGCCGCGCCGACCGCCGCCGGAGGCGAGCCCGATCGACACGATGTCGTTGAGCACGTGGGACTTGGCTTCCGCCTCGAAGTCAGCTTCGGCCGGGACTTCGACGATCTTCGGACGCCCCAGGAGCGCGCCCCATGCGTCACCGATTCGGCCCATGTCAGTCCTCCCCGCTGGCGCTGAGCACCTCGAGGTCCAGCACTCGGATGGCCCCGAGGAGCGTCAGGCTCGCGCCGGCCCACGCCGTGATCACTGAGCCGTTCTTACCGACCAAGACCACCGCGCACGCCGTGGCCTCGATCTCCTCCGCCTGCTCCGAGACGTCCCCCAGAAGCTCGGTGACGTTCTCCCGGCGATCGTCTTGGATGTGGAGCACGTGGAGGTTGGTCTCGTCGCTCATAGATAGATCCCCGGCCCATGGTCGATGGGCGCGAACGCCAGCATGAGCGCGTCGAACTTGTCCGGGCTCGGGATGCCGCGCTTCTTCGCGTCTTCCTTCCGCTCGATGGCGATCCTGCCGCGCGCGTCGAAGCTGTAGACGATGTCGGTGCACTGGCTGGCCAACTCCTCGTCGGCTTCGTCCACGTCTATGTCACCGTCCTCGAAGCGCTCGCGCACCGCCCACGACAACTCGGCCCGCAGGTTGACGAAGTGCTCGGTGTCCGTTGCCGGTACGCCGACGTTGATCCCCTTCACCGGGTAGCCCTCAGCTTCGAGTTGATCGACCACGCCGGCGCCGACGCCGACCACATCCACATGGATGGCATCCGGCCCGATCTCGTCGGCGACGCGGCGGACGTGACCCGTCAACTCCACCGTCGAGAGCCCGTGTCCAGTGAATACGATCCGCGCATGCGGGCCGCGCCGTAGGCAGATCTCGGAGGCGTCGTCTCCGTAGCGCGCGACGTCCACGCCGAGGACCGTCGGATCGGTCGGCTCCAGTTCGCGCGCTTGCGCCTTCTCGAACATGTGGAGAGGGATCAGGCGATTGCTCGACTTCTCCGGGAACACGCCGAGGATGCGGGCGAGGACGCGAGGATCGTCCCACGACCGGCCCCATCGCTTGAAACGACGCGAGACCCAGTCGGGGTCAACGAGGCTTGGGTACGGGAGCTTTTGCCCGGCGAGTTTCGACTCCCACGAGCCGCGCTCGATGTCCTGCTTCGTGATCCCGAAGTCCGTGAAATTAGGCGTGTCGAACGCGGACACCGCGATCTTTTCCACACCCGAGTCTGGCTTGAACGCCTTGGCAAACTCGCCGTCTGGGTTCGTAGGATTGCCCAGCATGAGGAGGCGGCTCTTGTCGCCCACCAGCACCGCGGACACGCCCTCGTCGAAAATCTCGTCGTCGATACCGCTAGCCTCATCGACGATCACCAGGATGCGTCCGGATTCTGAGTGATGGCCCTGGAACGCATCGGCACTCGAGGCGGTGAACCCGATGGCGTACCAGTTGTCATCGATCCGAAGCTCCTCGATCAATGGATCCGGCCCCAACCCCCAACCACGCCGCTTAGCCCGGAAATATTGAGATCGGATCTCCTTCCAAACCACCTTGCGCACCTGCCGCTGTGTGACACACGTGGTGATGACAATCCCGGGACCACCGGACAGGAACCAATGCGTTGCCATGCCTGCGACGCAGCTCTTACCGATGCCGTGGCTCGACCGTACGGCCGTCTCTTTGTTGTCGCGGACAGACTCAAGGATTTCGATCTGCTTCGGCCACGGGCGCATCCCCAGAACTTCTTCAACGAACCAGGCCGGATCCCGTTGAACACGATCCGCGAAATCGTCCTCATCCTCCGGGAGCAGAGGAGACGTCACGGCCAGCACCGCCACCCAAAAAAGAGCGACCGACGAAGGAGCGCCCGCACGCACTATCGCCCCTGCCTCCGGGCCAAAGCGGCTCGGACAATTTCAGGGACGTTGATCGTCTGGAGCGGTCCGCCGTCGTGGCCGGCGAGCTTGGTCGCGCTGTCGAGACCCATCAGCTTCGCCCGGCGCTCCATCAGTTTGATGGCCGCCTGCACCTGACGAGTGTCCGGCCCGGGCGCGTCGATCGGCCCTTCCTCACTCATTCCGACCACATGGGTCGTAGCGGTCACCGCTGGCCACATGGCCTTGAGCATGGCATCGAGCCGCTCGAGCTCGATCGCGCGCATCTCCTCGGCCGACTCCGCCACCGTGTCTCGGAGGGCTTTGAGTCCAAGCTCGATCGTCTTGCGTGCGCCGCTCTCAGAGGCGAACCCGAGATCCTCAGCGATCGCCCGGTACGAATAGCCCCTCTTGCGCAGTTCGAGGGCCTGCGCGCGCTTCTCCGCCGCTTCGATGCTCAGGCGGCTCGCCTTGCTGCGGGGGCCTTTTCGCGCCATCTACTCACGCACCTTCTACGATCGCACTGATCAACCTGGGTGTCGCTTCGATGACACCGCTGCTAATACATCGTCATGCCACGGCGTACCGGACTGCGAAACCGGGGTTGTGATCGGTGAGCTACCTGACGATCAACGGCTACGCCCTACCCGTCGCGGACGGCTCCGTCCGGGGTGAGACCGAGATCATCGGCCAGGACGAGCGCGCCTTTTCGGGGGCGCTGCTCTCGGACATCCGGAGCTACAAGCGCTCATGGCGCGTCGTCACCACGCCGAGGCTCTACGCCGAGGCTGAGGCGATCCACGCCCTTCTTCTTGGCCGCGGCCATGCCTGGGACTTCGAGGAAGCAGGCGGCACCAATTGGGGCTATTCGAGCAAGGGCCGCACCTTCACCAGCCAATCTGGCGCCTCTCGGGTCACCGCCGATCCCCACTTCGGATCTGCGAACCTGGAGCTTTCGGCGGGGAGCAGCTCCGTCGAGTGGGCGCTCGACCTGCCATCGACCTGGACCGCCATGGTCTGGAGGGACACCGGGAGCGGCTGGGCGCACTACATCGAAACGTCCGACGGCGACTACTACCTCGACGGGGTCGCCTCCATTCAGGAAGGATGGTTCAGCGTCTCGGGCGGCGACTTCACCCTGCAGCATTCGGGCTTGAGCGCTGTCGGGTTCGACGACCTGGTGGTGCTGCCCTTCGTGATCACCGCGGAGATGGCGGCGGCATTCGGGACGTCGACCGAGGCGTTCTCGGCGCTCCCGGAGTTGAGCCTGTCCGGGGATGTTGTCGGCGGCGACGTGATCAGCGTGATCGGACGGGACCTCAAGACCCGGGACATTCAGGTGGCGCTCGGTGGTTCCTGGCGGAACAACGCTCGAGAGGTCGATGTGCTGCTCCTCGAGGAGCGCACCGAGTCGACCGCGGTGGCACCTGCGCCGGATCCGTTCGTGAACGCCTATTCGGTGCTCTTCGACGGAACCGACGAGTACATGAACCTGGGCGACTTCGCGACCTTGGATGGCGCCACCTCGGTCACCTGGTCTTTTTGGATCAAGTTCGACGCCGGGGCCAGCGGGACGGATGCGATCTGGGAGAAGACGGGGGCCACCGTCGAGCAGTTCGCGATCCGCTACAACGCGACCACCGACAACATCCAGGTCTTGATCTTCAACTCTGCGCTGGGGACCAACTACTCGAGGATCAGCAACAGCAACGATTTTGCCCCAGGGGTCTGGCATCACGTCGCGGTCACCTGGAGCGCGGCCAGCGGGATCAACATCTACCGTAACGGATCGGTCGTCTCGATGGCGGCAGCGAGCGGAACGAACCCGGCGAGCATCGCCTCAGGCGGGACGGCGGCCTCCTGCATCGCCTCCTCCAACACCTCGCCGGCGAACCTGTGCCCATGCAACGTCGACGAGCCGGCGTTGTGGGCCGGTCTCGAGGCTTCCTCCGCACAGGTCTCCGAGATCTACAACGCCGGGTCGCCGAGCGATCTGGATGACCTTTCGTTCGCCTCCCCGGATCACTGGTGGCGGATGGGTGACGACGACACGCACCCAACCATCGCTGATCACGGGTCGACCGGCGGCTTCGACGGAACCCTGGTCAACACCGAGGCCGGAGACATCGAGTTGGACGTGCCATGAGCCGGAAGCTCTACGCGATCATCCCCGCAGCTTCGCTAAACCGGGCACTCATCGCCCAGTGCAGCCAGTCCAGCGTTCAGACCGTCCGGCGCTCCATCGACGGTCAGTTCGCGCTCGTGAAGTGGAGCGTGGACCGGACGCTGAAACCCAGAGGGCTCCCTGCAGCCTCGACGATGACCGTGGAGGAGGCCAGAGCCCTCATGGACACGCCGGAGTGGTCCAGGGACGAGGAGGGCTAACCGATGCCACGCAGCGCCTCTACCGGGCAAGCTAGGGTTTTTGGTCTCTCGCATCGGCGCACCGTCGTCCGGGTCCTGGTGGAGGACGGTGACGGGACCATGCGCGACCTGAGCGACGAGGCGGGGCGGGATTGGGTGAAGTCGGCCGAGTGGGGCGAGGACATCGACGACCAGGTGATGACCGCCCGGGTGGCGCTGATCCGAGACTTCTACGGCTACTCGCTCGCTCGGGACGTCGAAGGCTCCCGGCTCAACCGCAACGCTGCGGGCTCATACGATCCGCTCCTGGAGGTGGGGCGATCCATCGTCATCGAGACCGCTGTCATCCCTCAGGACGCGGAGCCGGTCTCCGGGGATTGGGTCGAGGTCTTCGACGGCATCATCGACTTCATCGACTGGGCGAAGCCCACGGTGGAGATCCAAGCGCGGGAGTCTCGCGCCGCACAACTCCAGGACCTCTGGATCGAGGACGGTGACGCGGTGTACGGCGCGACGCCTCCGGGATCGGCGGTCGAGACCGAGATGCAGGCGATCCTCGATGACTGGGGCCCGCAGCGACCGAGCATCGGAGACACGGCGATCAACCTCTACACCCCGACCAGCCCGAGCTGGAACATCCTGGAATATCACCAGGAACAGATGCCGGTCCTCCAGGCCCTCCAGAACCTCGCCGCGCAAATCGGGTGGGTCTGCCGCACCATCTGGGACAACGGGACCAGCGCTTGGCGACTCACCTTCATGGAGCCGGATCGGGCGAAGAGCACGCCGGATCTGACGTACACCGCAGATGACTACGTCGAGGTCACCCGATGCGCCGTCGAGCTCGCGTCGATCCGCAACGTGGTCGAGGTCGTCTACACGGACTCGACCGTGAGCGAGGCGACCCCGGACGACACCAGCGGACGTCGCACGGTAACCTCCTCCGACTCGACATCGATCACCGCCTACGGGCGCCGGTGGATGCAGATCGCCGAGGCCAGCACCAGCAACATCAACACCTCCACCGAGGCGACCGCGCTCGCTGACGCGGCGCTAGCCGATCTCCAGGAGCCGAAGGTGTCCTTCGTGGTGAGGCAAAAGTTCGACTGGCGGATCCAGCTCGGCGACCTCCTTCGCTACGAGGCGAACGACAAGCACTTCGGCACCGATCGAGACCTCGCGGTGGTTGGCTACAGGCACCGGGTCGATGGCGGTGCCGGGCGGACAGAGGTCACCGCGCGCGGCCAGCCAGCCGCCTACTACGACACCTGGCTTGAGGCGTTCATGGCGCACACCGGGTCAGGGCTCACCGCCGACACCGGAGGCCCCGGCGCGATCACTCCGACGCTGAGCGCCGACGCCGCGGGGACCATGACCCTCAACATGCCCTATCCGGACGACGACGACTTCGATCAGTTCGAGATCCACCGCTCGGCGTCCGCGCTCTTCACCCCCGACTCAACGACGTTGGTCGGCCGCACCCGGAGCCGGGCGCACACGATGCCCGGCCCGCCCGGGGAGACGGCCTACGTCCAGGTCATCGGGATCGACCGCTACGGCAACCGATCCTCGCCGTCGTCCGAGGTGTCAGCCGCGTTCGGACGTGCTGGGCCCCAACTGCTGAGCGCGGATGCGAACTGGGGCGGGCGCTTCCTCGGGGAAGGCTTCGGGGTCCAGACGCGCGGCAACCTCTATCCGCCGGACATGTGGAACATGCGATCCGGCGTCTGGGGCACCGATGCCACCGTGAGCACTACCGTTCGGCTCACCGGTGACTACTCGCTGCATCTCATCCAAGGCCAATCCGCGGAGTTGATGAGCGACCTCATCCCGATCCGGACCGAGACACCCTACGCGGTGACCGTAGAGTGGCAGCACGAGATCGACGCTGGAGCCGGCGGCGCTGATTTCACGTGCGAGATCGAATGGTACTCGAACAAGGGTTCGCTCATCTCCACCGATACGATCGTCGATGACTCTGCCGCCGCTGCCGATACGTGGCAGACCGACACCGGTAGATTCAATGCACCCGCCACAGCACGGTGGGCGCGCCTCGTCGTCACCGCGGACACCTCGAGCGGTGACTGCTACATCGACCGGGTGGAGCTCAAGAAGATCCTCCCGGCCTTCTCGGCGTACCTCAGCAGCGGGCACACCGTCACCGACAACACCTGGTCGAAGGTCCAAAACGACACGGAGGTTTTCGACCTCGGGCTCCATTTCGACGTGGGCAACAGCCGCTTCATCTGCCCGGAGCAGGGGCTCTATTCCTTCTCGGCCGGGGTGCTGTTTGACGTGGTGGACGAATACGCCCACGTCGCGATCGCGGTGAACGGGACGGCCAGATACACCAACGGCGGAGACGTCGCCATCTCGGACGGCTCCGAGGTTCGGGTCTCGGTGTCCGTGGAGTCGGCCCTGTTCGAGCGAGGTGACATCATCGAGGTCTACGTTCGCGCCGGGTCGTCCGGGACCCCAGAAGTGGACGGCGGAACCGTGGCCGACACCTGGTTTACTGGGCGCCAGGTCTACTGACCCAGCCCGAGGGGTATGGGCTAGCGCAACCCGGGTTGCGCGGAAGAGACCATCGCCTCACGGTCGAAAGGTGCGGGCCCGCGCTCAACTTGACGCGTACCTCAGAAGAGCCCTCACCATCCTCAACCTCTCCCAGTGGGAGGTTCAGGTCCTCGACGATCCCGTCGATGACCCCAACGACTTCGCCATCATCAACCCGGACGACCGCTCCCACGTTGCGACGCTCCGTCTCGGCGAGAAGTTCTGGGAGGCGAACCCGTCGGACCGGCGGCGCATCGTCGCCCATGAGTTGGCCCACCTGATCTCGTATCGCGCGACCGACTTCGTCTCGAACCTGAAGAAGCACACCGCCCCGGCGGTGTGGGAACTGTTCTGGGACGAACCTGACGATCGCCGAGTCGAACCTGGTGCAAGCAGTCGACCAGCTCGTCGAGCTGGCGCCGCCGGCGAAGCAGGCGCTCATCGTCTCGGTGGGTGACTTCTTCCACACGGACAACTCGACGAACCGAACGATGGCGAACGGGAACCCGCTCGACGTCGACACGCGCTGGAGCAAGGTGCTTTCGGTAGGCATTCGGACCATGCGCCGGCTCATCGACCGCGCGCTCGAGAAGCACCAGAAGGTGCGAGTGATCTGCGAGATTGGCAACCACGACCATCACACCTCGATCATGCTCGCGCTCTGCCTCGACCAGTTCTACTCGAACAACGAGCGCGTCGAGGTGGACACGTCGCCGGACGCCTTCCACTGGCACCGGTTTGGAAAGAACCTCATCGGCGTCACGCACGGCGACAAGACCAAGCACCACGACCTGCCGAACATCATGGCGTGCGATCGCCGCGAGGATTGGGGCGCGACGCTCCATCGGTACTGGTACACCGGGCACGTCCACCACGACCAGACGAAGGAGTACGCCGGGTGCAAGGTCGAGACATTCAGAACGCTCGCCCCGCGAGACGCCTGGCATAACGCAGCCGGCTACCGGAGCGGGCAGGACATGAAGTGCATCGTGCTCCACCGGGAGTACGGAGAGGTGCTCAGACACACGGTCGGAATTCAGCAGATCTGGAGGCGAAGATGATGCAGCCGAGCGAAGAACTCCAAGGCAGGATCCTGGCGCTGCTCGAGCGCGGACCGGCCTCGCGGACGTCCATGCTCCGCGATCTGCGGGTGGCCCGAGACCGGCTCAAGCTGGCGGTCGACGACCTCGAGGCACGTGGAGAGGTTCGGAGTATCGGCCACGGGCCCTCGACGCTGGTCGAGCTCGCCAACGGCGCCAGACCCGAGCCGCCGGCTGTCGAGCCGAACCGAGGCCGCGAGACGGATCGGGTGGCGCTCGTTGAGCAGCTCCTCGACGTGGAGCGGGTGATCGCCGAGATGACCGCACGTCGCGCGGAGATCCTCGAGGCGCTCAGGTGAGCGCCCGCTGCTCGCTCTGCCGCTGTAAGCCTTGCCGATGCCTCCAGAGCCTTCACCGCTCGGCGCTGTGGGTCTGCTTCTGGGCGGCGGTCATCCTTGGGGTGCTGGTGGCGGCCTCGTGCCGGCCGCGCGAGATCCCACCCCTCGACTCCGACAACTTCTGGTGCCACGGAGACGGCTTCACGGAGCGCTCGGTGCGGGGCCGGCTCCGATCGAGCATCGACATCGGCGGTGGGCAGTGCCGGTGCGACTGCACCGGGGTCCCGGCCGATCTGATCTGCACGATCACGGCGACCGTCGGATCGTAGTCACCTGATGGGCACGGAGAGGCCCGTTAGCTCGCCCTGGGCGACCACCACATGCTCGGCACACCCGGACGCGATGACGGCACCCTTGCCCTCTGGGAGCGCGTGGAGTCGCACCAGGATCAGGCGCTCGTCTCCGGCCTCTATGTCCATGGCCAGCGATTGCACGCTCGACGTGGTGATCAGGTCGGAGGCGGCGGCCACGACGGTGACGCCCGGCTCCTCCGACAGCTCGCACGTCGAGGTGAGCCGAGCACAGGTCACCCGGCCGCCCGAGGCGTCGATCGGCAGCACCGCAGCGATCACGAACGACTGAGCGCCCGGCTCTGGCAGAAACGCGATCTCCATGGTGCCGACCTCCTCGGAGATCTCGACGCACGCGCCCGCTTCGCAGATCGCACCGCGCGAGACCGGCGGGCACCCGGCGCAGCCGTCCGAGGTGTCACCCCCGCCGCAGTCCGCCGCTGAGGTGCACTCGCCGGCCGGCCGCTGGAATGGCTCCGAGCAGTACGCGGTCACCGGAGATGCCACGGAGACGCGGACGACCTCCACTTCGACAACGGCCGAAGGCGGACCGCGGAGGACCTCGAACGGCTCCGGCTTGAAGACCTTGGGAGCGTCGGGATCGGGCGGCAACAGATCGGCAGGACCCCCGCAGGCAGTGATCAGAACGAGGCAGGCAAGGCGCTTCATCTCTCCCCCTAGAATCAGCACCCAGGCTATCAGGTAAATAGGACTCACGTCCCGGTGATGGCGATCAGTGGCCGTTCGGACAGGAACGGCCTGGTTGGTCTAGGTCTTGATTTTGAACCCGCTGTCCCAGTATCCGCGCAAAGGCTCATGCTTCCACACGTCTTGTCCCAACCCGGCAATCGTGGTTCCGGACTGAGTTTTAGCCCCTTTCTCCAGGGTGTCCGCCGCCTCGAGTGCGTGCCTGGCCGCTGAGTCTGCCACGGCGCCCTGTCGAACCTGTTCCAGCGTCCAAAGGAGAATCCAGCCGCGCTTGTTGTCGTCGGTATCTGTAGACATGGGCAAGGACCATGCCCTGGTTGGACGCGGATCTCAACTGTCCGTCCGGCCACTGACGTCCTACCTCTCAACGCTCTTGAGCGCGTACAACTTCAAAGCTCGTGACCTGCACCACGAGAAAAAACGTCCGGACAGTGCTTGACGGTGTCCGGACAGTGAGCTATGGTGTCCGTACAAGGTCGGAGATGGACACCGACCCAAGAAGGAGCCAGCAAGATGACGACCACCACCAACACCGCCACCATGATCGCCGACGAGCTCGAGGCCATCTGTACGACCGAGCGACTTGCCAGCTTCGCCACCTCGGACACGGACGACCTTGGCCAGCACCGCAGCCTGGTCGAGACGCGCCTCGGTGGCGACTATGACGATGGCGCCTGGGATGACGCGCTGGAGATCCTGCGTGAGCGTTACGTGGTGACCGACGAGCAGATCGCAGCTCTCCGCCGCGAGGCCGCCCAGGCTGGCGACGACGCCATGGTGCACACGTGCTGGGTCGCCCTCGGTGAGCGCGAGCCCGGCACTGGCGACCAGCAGTGGCCTCGCTCTCAGGACGAGGCCCGCGCGGCCTGCATCGACGCGATCAACGAGGCCCGCGCTCAGGAGTAGCGCCTCGCGGAGAGCCAGCGGCCGGGAGGTGGACTGCCTCCCGCCGCGAGGCGCCGCAGAAAGGATAGCACGCATGTCAGGAGTCACACCCAAACGCTCTCTGCGCATCTCCGACGAGGAGTGGGAGGCGATCCAGTCCGAGGCGTTGGCCTCCGACCGCAGCGCCACCGACGTCCTCCTCGACGCCTGGCGGGCCATGCGCGACAGCCGCAAGGTCCCTCGCCGCGTGGTCGACTGGCAGGGGAGCGCGATCCGCACCCACCTCGAGTCGGCGCTCAAGCACCTGGACAAGCTCACCACCTAGCCCTCGTCCTCCGAGCCGCGTAGCCCGTCTTCGAGGAGATCAGGCCGGTTGGCGCGCAGCCACCGCACCAGGTCGAGGACGTCGACCCAGGTCGAATTGTAGCCACCCTCATTCCTGGCGACGATGATCGACTCTCCGTCCGTGGTGCAGTCGAGCTCAACCTCCATGCCCTCCCCATACTCGCGCACGCCATGCATGACTACGCCGTTGGCTGTCCTTCTCATTCGCCCTCCGAGCGACTTTGGTCGACATAGAACCTAGTCATCGCCGCCCCCTCTGTCTCTTTGATGTTGAAGGATACGCTCCAGCTGTCCGGCGTGGGATCACCGATCAGCACCTTCATCCCCGGCTCGAAGCCCGAGAAGTCACCATGAACGTAGAAGTTCGAGTAGCGCCACCCCGTGGTGTACCAGAACCACGACTCCAGCGCGCGGTATCCGATCTGCTCGTAGAGCGCCTGCCTCATCTTGGTGGCCGACCACCGCAGGAGCAGATGGAGCTCGACCCGCTGCTTGTCCGTGCCTAGCTCGTCGCAGAGCACCACCGCATGCTCTATCAATGACTCGGTGTTCGCGCTTCGGGACAGCATCGGCTCGGCCAGCACCTTCGCGAGTTCGGTCGCTCGGGCAACCATCGTCTGCTCTTTGTGGATTCGCTTGTGGTTGGTGAGCTCGAAGTCCGGCCCGGTCCACGAGCACTGCGGGCACCTGGTCCAGCGATGGCCTCGACGCTTGCTCACCCTTCACCGTCCTCCGAAGCGCGAACGCCACCAAAGGTGTCCGGATAGGCCCCCTCATTATGTGCTGGGCAGCCTTCCTTATGCGATCCGGGGCGCGGCGCCACCACCCCGCACAAAGGACAGAAGGACCATGGGACGTGTGCCCGGTCGACCCTGCCCTTCGCCCGTCGTTCCTCTTCGGCCGCTGCCTCGAAAGCGGCTATCTCTCTGAGCGCTCGCTCCCAGCGTCCACCATTTCCTCTGTCGGTCACGGCTGCACCTCGATTCTATTGACGTACACGCTGCTCATCCTCGAACCCAGGCGGAGTTCCAGTCCGGCTTGACGTACACGCCCGTCTCGAATGTTTTGAGCGACAGAATGATCTCCAACGCCGTCTCGGTCTCGGCGTGCAGATCGGACAGCCGGTCTTCCATGTCGTCGTCCATCTCGTCGCCAACCTCAATACCGAGCAGATCCGCGATGTCGCCCGCGACGTAGGAGTTGCCGTAGGGCCGCTTCGGGTCGATACACGGCGCTCCGGTCTCACAGTTGCTCCAGCTCCAGCAGGCATTCTGCAACAGAGTGATGTGCTCCTCTTTCAGCTCGAACCTTCGTGGGTATTTCATTCTCCAGATCCTCCACTTTCACCGCCACCGTCGCCTTCGGTCTCTTCCGGCGGGCGCCACCTCCGCTCGCCGCAGGCGCACCGCCAGTAAGCGATCTCGTCGCCCTCACTGACCGCGAGCGTCATCTCGTGGTCGCAGTCGATCAACTCGTAGAAGCCGCTCCTCAGATCACCCATCGGTTTCCAACCTTTCCTTGCCATAGATCTCATCAGGCACTCTGGCGCATTCGTCGACGACACCGCCTGCGAGGACGGGGCCTCCCCCGATCGGCTCAGCCGGCCAGTACTCTCTCGTCAATGAGAGCGCGTTTGCGAGACAGCCCGAGCATGCCCAGATGACATCGTGCTCATGGTCGTCCGGACCGTCGCGCAGCTCCACCACCTTCGTCACCATTCGAAGGCAGATGCAGCACTCGAGAGGCTTGCCACCTCGCTCGACCAACTCAAGGCGTTCGTTCTTCATCGCTTCCTCCAGACACGCGAACGTCAGCATCGAATGTCGGGAGCCGGTGATGCGTGCCGAGTCGACGCTCTGAGACCTCGTTGAACTTCTGGACGAGCGCCGCCTCGAGGTCGCCGCCGATGTGATCGACGAGTAGGTCGATGTAGATCAGGACGTCGGCCAGCTCCTCGGAGATTCGAGCCACCGCCGCCTCACGGGCATGTCCTGGCGGCTGTCCGTCTCGGACGTACTTCTTGGCGACGTTCATCGCCTCGCCGACCTCTCCGCCGATCGCCATCATCCAATCCGCGATCGACCAGTTCTCGCACTGGGCGTAGCACTCGCGGTTCCTCGCCGCGTTTGTCTCGTTGAACTGCTTGAATGTGAGGCTCATGCTTCAGTCCTCCGCCATGCGATCTGACGCGATCGCCTGCTCGCTGTACGGCCGAGCGCCCTTGTCCATCTCGCACACGAGGCGCGTCGCGGCGCGCCGACCGTTTGCCTCGACCGGGAACCAGCTCTTCCCCCACGAGTCCCGGAACCCGCCCTGCTCCCCGAAGAAGCCACGCTCCTTCAGGAACACCGATCCGCTCGGACCCACGTGCGCCATGTACTTCGTCATCGCTCTTCTCCTGTTTCGATTCGATTGTCGGCGAAGAATGGAAACCGCGATTCAGCTTTCGCCTTGCTCCTCTGAGCGCTGAGCCGCTGGCACGTCCGGCAGTGTCGGTGGCCCTTCTTGTTGTAGGCCGTGTTCTCCGGGGTGAACTCGTGACCGTGCTTGCAGTGGGTCTTCCGGATGGCAGCCCCCGGCAGCGTGTTCGGGCTGTCGAGGAGGTTGTCCAGCTTGGTGATCGCCGCCAGGTGGTCCGGATTGACGCAGGGCCGGTTGTAGCACTTGTGGTGGACCTCGTATCCATCCGGGATCGGGCCTACGTACTGCGAATATGACCATCGATAGGCCCTGGTGGTTCCGAAGCCGGTCGGGGAGTCTGGATCCCTGGGATGAAAGTAGCCGTAGCCGTTCTTCTCTCCCCCCACCCAGAGCCAACACCCAGACATCGGCTCCGGGATCACGTACTCCCAGAAGCGAGCCTCGTCCGACATCCCGCGGATTCCACGAAGGGGAATTCCGGCGCGCTCCACCGCGAGCTCGACCGACCCCGGCGACACTCCGAACCTGCGAGCTACCGCCTTGGCGGATCGGACGATCAGGTAGTGCCGGACCATCTCATCTCGAAGAGCAGCTATTTCCTTCCGTCGGCTCACTCAGACTCCGTTCTATTCGACGCAACGAACTCGGCGCCGTGCTCTGCAGCCCAGACTTCCGTTTTGATCCTCATCGCCTCGTTGATCATCTCCGGAAG
Organism: uncultured Gemmatimonadales bacterium; assembly: GCA_964619975.1. Lineage (GTDB taxonomy): Bacteria > Gemmatimonadota > Gemmatimonadetes > JACCXV01 > JAHWKZ01 > DATLFF01. The sequence goes on along the minus strand of CAZUIY010000286.1, from coordinate 5,062 downwards.
CTCCTCCTCGGCTCGGTCCTCGATGGCTCGCCACTCGATCTCGAACAGCGCAGCGTCACGCATCTCAACCTCGCGGGCGAGCACATCCCTGATATGACAGGCGCAAGAGCAAAACCCCTCCTCGTCGGGCACCTCGTCACACGCCTTGATCGCATCCATGATGCCGTTGAGCTTCTCCGTCACGTAGTCGGTCTGGTCTCTGTTCATTGCTCAACGTCCTCCTTGAGCATCTCCTGGTGTGTTTTCGATCGGGGACCCCACCTCTGGACGCGTCGATAGTCGTCGCAAGCTGCCTCATCGCGACAGTGCCACTCGGATTCCGGCCAATCCCGGTGTTTCATCAGCTTCTGCTGGCGCGACCGGCCACACCAAGCACACTTGCGATTGACCTTCAGTCCCATCATCCATCCTTACGGCCAAATCCATCCGAAGTGTGCGAGCACCTTTCGACGCAAAAGCGCATCCAGTACCGAGGGATTCGAACCCTCTTGCCGCTACCGCGCGGTAGGTCCCACCCGTGCCCCGCATGCTCGACACGGACCGTTTTCGAGGCTTGCGCCTCGGCGGGAGTTGAACCCGCTATACTCATCGATCGTCCTCTTGTGCGCGTGCCTCACAAACGAGGCTGTCGAGCTTCGCCTTCACGAGATCCCCGCAGACGGTCGGCCACTCGGCGACCTTGAGATACTTACCGATGAAGTTCGGGACGTAGTCCGGCGGATCTCCGACGTAGGTCTCCCATTCCACTGAATCCACGATGAAGAGCCAAAGCCCGTCCTCTGGCGGGAGGTCGAGACCAACCTCTTCTGGATCGTTGCCCACGTACTTGATGCTATCCTCCAGAAGCCCGCCCGCGGAGTGGTGGACGACCGTCGAGATCATCCCCGCACTTGCCACGACCGCCCATTCGCCAACTCCGTCTCTCATTCGGAATCTCCTTTCTGAGTTCGAACGGCATCACCGCGCGCATCAGCGAGCACGTTGCACGAATCGCAGCGCTCATCGTCACCAGACCCGTTGCACCAGCAGACCACCGCCTGACACCCTGAGCACCGATACAACCCATAGTGCCCGCGGTCGCCGTACTCGTGGTGATCCTCAAGATGGTCTCGAGCCGGCTGCCAGCCCACCTCGGTGGAGATCGGGACGTTCTCTCGGATGAAGTGCGCCGCCACGGCGGCTTCCACGTTCTCCAACTGCACCCCAGAGAAAAGAATCGGGAACCTCATCGATCATCCTCCGTTTCTATTCGAACAGCCTCTACTCGCATATCGAGCGCCGCCATGGTCCGGGCGATCTGGTGCCCAACGAACAGCGCGAAGCATCCCTCGCAGTAGCCGGTCCCGGGATGCTGCACCTGATTGAAGTGCTCGAAGCTCCCGCCGCAACTCGGGCAGTCGAACCAGTCATCACCGTATGAGTGGCTCATCCCTCGTCCTCCTGAGCGCGTACTTCGCCAACGCGCCTCTTGCGATCGAGTTCCTGGTAGCAGGACCAACAAGCGTCGATGCTGTCCCACCAGAATGATCGGGTCCCGATCAACTCGTTGGAGATCGGTAGCCCGCAAAGCGTGGCGTCGCCGTCGCCGTCGAGATGAAGCGCGCCCTCGTGCCGATTCTTCACTCTTCGACCCCCGACATTCGTTGCGGTTCAAAGGTGCTCGGTCGCATCCGCTCAAGCTGCTCGCGTCGCTCGTCGCGGGTCATCCGAGGATGGACGCCAAAGTAGCCGCGCCAGTACGCCGCCTCGGCGACGTGCTCGGGGCAGTCCAGGTCGTGCGTCTCGTGGCAGGAACTGAGGCAGTCGCTCATCGCACCAACCCCTTCGTGAACAGGTAGTCCCAGACCTTGTCCGCCGGCGCCGTCGTGAAGCCGCCGATCTTCACCAGCTCGCCGCGGTCGTCGTAGACCAGCTTGCGGCCGGACCCGGGGCGCACCGGCTCGGAGCGCCAGCCGAGGAGCGAGAGCACCTCGTTGAGCGTCTTGCCCTCGCTGTCGATGGGCTCGGGCTTCGTCTCCGCCTTCGGCGCGTGCATGAATCCGGCAGGTCCGATGATCATCACTGGTCGCCATCTTTCGTGTCGGCGTCTGCCTCGGCCTGCGCCAACTGTCGCTCGGTCTCGGTGAGTGGCTCGCAGAGATAGGCCGCGACCTGGGGCCACGGGACCGACTCGAAGAGCGCCTCGAGCGCGGTGAAGAGATCAAGCTCGGTCGCAGGCCGGGAGGTGCGCGGCACGTTGTTGGCGATCTGCTCGTCCCAGTCGCCCTCCATGATCTCGGCCATGGTGGACGCGACGTTCTGCCGCCAGTCAGCGGTTGAGCAGCGAAGCATGCTCGGGTCTTCGGAGGCGCCCTCGGCGAAGTCCCAGATTGCGGCCTCGCGGCACCTCTCCGCCCAAGTCCAGAGGGGCGTGCGGCGGATGAAGTCAGCAACGTTTGCGGGGTCCATCATTTCTCCTTCGACAAGCTTTTGGATTGGACGCGGTTCTTGAACTCCGCCTCGCAGCAGGCGATCGCGTCCTCGAGGAACTCGAAGCCGCCGAGGTCCGGCTCCCAGCGATCCTCGCGAATGCGCGCGCTCCACTGGCTATCTCGGATCTCATGGTCGTAGCAGAGCGCCACCCGGAGGTGCGTCAGCCCGCCCCTACCGTCGTCCGCGAACCGGTCGAGCGCCCAACCGCCGCACGTCGACGTCCACCCAGCCACGGGCGAAGCCTTCACCGGGTCTGGGCCGTGCTTCTCGTTCTTCCTTGCGGCAACCACCTTGACCTCCTGAGCTAATCTCCTGTTAGCGGCTCGCCTTGTTCAGCGCCTCTTCCCTGATCTCGCGCATCAGCCGCTCGGCATCGTCTCCGAACCTCTCGCACATCCATCGCGCCTCAGCGGCTAGGTCGTGCCTTGCGCGCCGCGTCGCGGCGACAGCCTCGTGGTGGGCTCGCACCATGCGCCGATACATGCCGATCTGGTCGGCGTCCTGCGTTTCGGGCGTCATCAGAAGGGCATCTCCGGAACGTTGGCGCGCGCCTGCATGTTCTTCTGGATGCGCTCGACCAGCGCCTTCAGTTCGGCGCGGCGGGCCTCCACCTTCGCGTCGAGGTCCCCGGTGTTCAGGTCGATGGCGATCGCTTCGACCATCTTCGCCCGGTTCTTCTGGGCAGCGGTGGCGGTCTTGTGGCCGATGCCCGAGCCGCCACGGTCGAACTCACGGATCGCGTAGTTGAAGCCACGCTCGGCCGCCGCCAGAGAGGTCGCGACCTCGTCATTGGCCAGCGCGTCGATCGCGCCCTCGATGGCTCGGGAGATGAATCGCTGCGTTCCGCGGTGTGCGTTCTTCATGTTGAGTAGTGTATAGACACAATTCGGCGCCGTCAAGTAGTGTCTAGACGAAATCGAAAAGTTGTGTATAGTCACAATGTGGGCGAGAGTTTGGTTATGGGACGACCCCCGAGGAAGGGGAAACGAATGCGGGCTCTCCTGACGGCGCGTGTGCTGCCAGAGGAGATGGCCGTATTGAAGCGCGCTGCCGAGCTCGAGCGGGAGGACGGGAGCCTCTCCCGGTGGATCGTGGAGCTCGGGCTCGCACGTGCTGCCGAGCTCGGGATCAAGCGCGCCGCGAAGCTTCAAGAGTCGCCGCCCTCCGAGGACTGAGAGCCGCGAACTGCCGGACAGAATGTCGGCGGCTCCTCGTACTCCCCGGTCACCAGGTCGGTCGCCTGGTCCGCGTTCGCCGCGGCGGACTGGAGGTAGTCCTCGACGCCGTTCTCGTCCTCTAGCCCGTTGAGGATCGACTCGAGCGCCGTCGACAGCTCGACGATCGCCCGCGTCACCAGCCTCGCCGCCTTCTCCCGCTCGGTCGCGTTCACTTGCCATCCTCCTGAGTTCTATTCGTTGATTCGCTGCTCTCGAAGTCGAAGCGATCGACCTTCGTCCAGCCTCGTCCCTTCGGGAGGCGCCGCGTCCATCGCTCGAGCACCTCCTCCATCTCGACGTTCATCGTCGGGCCGGCGGGGCAGCATCGATCGCCGGTCAGCCTAGGCGGGTCGCCGTAGTGCGGCGGGAACGCGTCCGGCTGCGACCAGTCTCGCTTGACTGCCTTCTCGTACGCGCCTTGCGACATCGCCACGAAGAAAAGGTGCTGGCACGCCTGACACGAGATCTGAAGCAGCACGACATCGTCCGCGTAGATGTTGGCGCACTTGCTTGGGTGGAAATCGACGTAGCGAGGGACCGCGTTCTCGTCCCACCACTTCGGGTCGCCCATTGCCTCCAGGATCTCGGTGTACTCGCAGTGCATCACTCACCCCCAGAGCGTCGTTGGTTCGATACGCGCTTCAGATCGCAGTTGTCATAGCGCTCGCACTCGAAGGTGAGGTAGTGGCGCGCACGGCCGATGTGCCGGTGAAGGTTGTCGACCTCGGCCTCCAGTTCGTCGATGTACTGGAGAAGCACTAGGACGTCTTCCTGGTAACGCATCGACGCGCTCAGCGAGCGGTTCGCCCTGATGTCGTTGATCCTGTCGTGGTCAGTCATCAGAGCCTCGTTTGCCTGCATCGACGCTCTCGTCCTCATCGTCGAGCCGGCCTAGGGCTCGAAGAAGCTTCTCGTCGGTGGATAAGCCCATCTGCGCCCAGCTCGATTTCGCGAACCACTCACGCCACGCCTTGAGACCTTCACCCGCAGGTATAGCGTCGATCTCCATCAGCACCGCCTCGATCAACTCCCGGACGGCGTCGTCATACCGGTGCGTGTTGCCGATCGGATCCCGCCACTCGTCGAGCCTCTTCCTGAGCGCAGCGATGTACTCAGTCTTCTTGTCAGACGTGAGGCCCTCCATCGCCCCGGTGTGATCCATGTGCAGGGCTTCGCAGATCTCGAAGATGCTGTACTCGTATCGTTCCACCGCTCACTCTCCTCCGATTCTTTTATCCAAACCGCTGCTCTCCGGGATCTTGGCTGCGATCCCATCGACGATCTTCTGGAGGCGATCGATCGCTCGGTCCACCGCCTCCAGCTCCCGAGTCAGCGCCTCGATGCAGTCTGCGGCGTCCGCATAGTCGGCCCAC
>CAZUIY010000285.1:0-16675 GCA_964619975.1 uncultured Gemmatimonadales bacterium | reverse complement strand
CTCGGTACTCGTCGTCACGATCGCGTCCCTGCTCGTCCCGGCCGCCGCGCTCGCCCAGGAGACGGCCCCGGATTCGATCCTGGTCCTGCCCGACGACCATCCGCTCCGTCCCCAGCCGCCCCCGCGGACGGATCTGAGCCCCATGGAGCGCCTCTTCGGCGCCATCGGCTGGATCGGGACCCGCCCGTTCGAGTTCATGGGAACCGGCGTGGAAGGAACCGCCATCTGGTATGAGGATCGCGTGGGCGGCTTCGCGGAGGGGCTGTCCGGCTCGGCCCTGGCGCCGCCGGAGGAGCCGGGAGTCATCTCCTTCAACGGCGGCTCCATCGGCACCCGTTCGGGCTTCGTGGGAGCGGGAGTTCACATCCACACCCCGTCCGGCCCCCGCGGCCCGCGCGCCGGGGTGACCGGGTCGTTCACCAACCGACTGTATCAGGAGTACACCGCCTACGTCGGCTACAACGACCCGAAGGAACGGCTTTACGCGCTCGTCAGCGGCTTCTACGACATCGACACCATGGACGAGTTCTTCGGCTTCGGGCCGGAATCGGACCCGGAGGACGAGTCCGCCTTTTCCTGGGAGCGCTGGGGCGTCCGCGCCATCGCCGGCATGCCGGAGGAGAAGCGCGGGCTCCGCGCCAACGTCCGCGGCGGCTGGGAGCGATCTCTGGTCTTCGAGGGCGACGCGGTGGACGAGCCCGACGCGGTGGACCTGTTCCCGGAGGTCGACCAGCCCGCGGTCGAGCTCATGTCGGCGGGAGGCGCGCTGGGCTACGATCTCCGCAACTCCCCGGGACACCCGACCTCCGGCGTCTTCGCCTCCGGCGCCGTCACGTACTGGACGGCGACCGACGACTCCGACTACGAGTGGCTCCACTGGCATGGCCAGGCCCAGGGCCACATCCCCCTCGGCAGCCGGTGGCACGTCCTGTCGGTCAAGGTGTCGGCCGAGGAGGCGGATCCACGCGGGGACCTCACCACGATCCCGTTCCCGTACCAGCCCACGCTGGGTGGGTCCGGCACCCTCCGCGGTTACGACTCCTGGCGCTTCCGCGATCTCGCGGCCGCTCACGCCACCGCCGCGTTCCGCTGGCGGATCTGGCTGGAGCACACCCAGGACCCCGACATGGGCGGCGTTCTCGAGGCCGCGCTCTTCTACGACACCGGCACCGTGGGCTCTTCGATCAGTGACCTGGACACCGGGGACCTGGTGAACTCCTACGGGCTGTCGATCAGCATGTATCTCCTGAACAGCCATCTGATATCCTTCGGGATCGGCCGCAGCGAAGAGGCCACCCGGTTCGTATTCAGCACGGGAGACATGTGGTGATCCGGACGAGAAGCGCGAGCGCGGCGGCGCTGCTGGCGGCCGCCATTCTGACCGCCTGCGGCGGACGGTCTACCCACCCCTGGGAGTACCAGCCCCGACCGCTGGCCGACACGCTGGCGATCGTGGAGCCGGCGGAGAGCCAGCCGAGTCTGGTGTACGAGCAGGTGGACGGGTTCTTCCGTGGCCTCGGGCGGGTGGCGAGCGTCAACCGGAAGTTCGGCATTCCGGCCGCGCTGAACGCCGATCCGTTCGACGAGGTCGTGAACTCGACCTGGTTCACCAACCGGAACGCCCTCCAGCCTCTGACGCCCGCCGAGATCGAGCGGGGACCGCGCACGACGTCCGGACCCGACCAGTCCGGACCCGTCACCGTGACCAGCATCAAGTCCGAAGGCGTCACCGCGGGCTTCCAGATCAAGGACGCGGCCGGCGACCGGTGGTTCATCAAGTTCGATCCGCCCGAGAACTGGGAGATGGCCTCGGGCGCCGAGGTGGTGGGGACGAACCTGTTCTGGGCGGCCGGCTACTGGACCCCGGAGAATCACGTGTTCGACATGGACCCGTCGAACCTGGTGCTGGACGAGGAGATCGAGATCACGGCCATCGAGGACGGGCAGTGGGTCCGCTACGCGGTGGAGCCGGACGAGGAGGACGAGCGGCCGCTGACGATCGACACCTTCCTCGAGCACGTTCTGGGGACCTATCCCCGCAACGCCGACGGCACCGTCCGGTCCCTGGCCAGCAAGTTCCTCCAGGGCATTCCCAAGGGGCCGTTCGCGTATTCCGAGACGCGCGACGATGACCCCAACGACGTCATCCCGCACGAGCACCGGCGCGAGCTCCGGGGGCTCTACACGATGGCCTCGTGGCTGAACCACGTCGACGCGAAGAAGGGGAACACCCTCGACATGTTCATCGTCGACCCGCGGAGCCCGGACGACGACGACGCGCCCGCGATCGGCCACCTGCGGCACAACCTGATCGACTTCGGCTCCTCGCTCGGCTCGGGCTCCGTTCACCCGCACAATCCGCGGCACGGCACCGAACACGACTTCGACGCTAACGCGATCCTGCTGCGGCTCGTGACCTTCGGGATCTATAAGCGTCCGTGGCAGGACGCGCGTCCGTATCCCGCATGGCCGCCGTCCATCGGCTTCTACTCCGTCGAAGGATACGACCCGGCCGACTGGCGCTCGAACATCGTGAACCCGGCCTTCATCAACCGGACGGCACGCGACGGGTACTGGGGCGCGAAGCTGGTGATGTCGTTCACCGACGCGCAGATCGAGGCCGCCGTCCGGGCCGGCGAGTACAGCGACCCCGCCGCCGCGGCCTACCTCCTGGAGGGGCTGAAGGCCCGGCGAGACGCCACCGGCCGGTACTGGTTCCGCGAGGTGTCCCCGCTCCACCGGCCGCGAGTCGAGGGGGGCGCCGTCGTCTTCGACGACCTGTGGGTCCTCCACTTCGGCGGCGCCGCCCGCTACGAGTACGAGCTGGAATGGGACGTGGCCGGCATCGACGAGGAAGGCGAGGCCACAGCCGCTCGGATCCCTCTGCCCGCGGCGCCCGCGGGGGCCCCCGTCGGGGGCGATTCCGCCGACGACCACCTCGAGCTCGAGGTGCGGAAGGTCTTCGACGACGGCCGCGCCGACCGGCCCGCCACGATCTGGCTGGCGTGGGACGGTTCCGCCTATCGGGTGGTGGGCGTCCGCTACTAGCCCTGGCGCCGTGAAGAGGGTCCTCGTAATCGGCGGCACCCGGAACGTCGGGCACCACCTGGTGCGGATGCTCCTGTGGCGCCGCCACCAAGTCACCACGTTCAACCGCGGTGTGACCCCCGACGCGCACCCGCCGGAGGTCGAGCGGCTGCACGGCGACCGCTCCGACCCCGAGGCGCTGGCGTCGGCGATCAGCGATCGCGAGTTCGACGCCTGCGTGGACACGATCGCCATGCGCGGCGCCGACACGAGAGCCGCTCTCCATGCTCTGGACGGCCGGGTCGGCCATTACGTTCACTTCTCCACCGGTCAGGTGTACCTGGTGCGGGCGGGCGCTCCGGCCCCGGCCCGCGAGGAGGACTACGACGGCCCTCTCGCGCCGCCCCCGGAGGGGTCATGGGAGGAGCCGGAGTGGCGCTACGGCGTGGAGAAGCGGGAGTGCGAGGACCTGCTGGCCGAGGCGTGGACCGCGCGCGGCTTCCCCTCCACCCGGCTCCGTCTTCCCATGATCCACGGTCCCCGCGATCACTACGACCGGATCCACGGCTACGTCCTTCGCCTGCTGGACGGTGGCCCGGTGCTGGCGCCCGAAGAGCCCGCCCCGCCGGTCCGCCACATCCACCAGTCCGACGTGGTGCGGACGGTCATGCGGCTGGTGGAGAAGGAGACCGGGCGCGGTGAGGCGTACAACCTGTCTATGGACGACGAGTGGACGCTGGAGTCGTTCCTGGATCGCCTGGGGGGAATCCTCGGGATCGCGCCCCGGGTCGAGCGCCGTCCCCGCGAGACGCTCGTGGCCACCGGGATCTTCCCCGCCTGCTCGCCCTTCTCCAACCCGTGGATGTCGGTCCTCGACAACGGGAAGGCGAAGCGGGAGCTGGGGTTGAAGCCGCGGGCGCTGGACGACTGGCTGCCGGACCTGGCGCGGGCCCTGCGCAACCGCGAACCGCCGGATGGGTGGGCCGAACGGCGGGCGCGCGAGCGGGCCGTGGCGGCAGGGTCGCCCGGCGCGCCTCCGGCGTAGAGCGCCGACTCAGGCCCCGCCCGCCTCCGTCGCCAGCAGCTGCGCCAGGCTCCGCGCCTCGGCCAGCCGTCCCGGCAGACCCGGACGCGACCGCCAGCCGGCGGCGAAGTGGATCCCGGGCGGCGCCTCCAGCCCCTCCAGCGCCGCCCAGGAGCGGTCCCACGCCGGCATCGCCGCGCGGCCGACCGCCAGGACGCGCCCGGCGAAGCCCGTGACGCGCTCGAACTCCTCGGCGGCGATCGCGCCCAGCCGGTCGTCCGGCTCATCCACCACCGCCGGGTTCTTCGCTCCGCCCAGGTACGCCGTGTACACGCCGTCCCGGCCGAACAGGGAGTCGTTCCAGGTGACCCCCCGGGTCGAGAGCTCCTCTCCCAGCGCCACCTGGTAGCCGAGCCCCACCAGGTCCGTCTCCGCGTGCAGGTGGACGACGCCCAGCGGGTTATAGCGGAGCCGCCCGATCCGTGCGGCGGCGGCCGGAGCGGCTTCCGCCAGGACCGCCGAGGCGGCGCTCGCCGTGCAGGTCAGAACGACCCGGTCAACGGTGACCGCTCCGCCGTCGGTCACCATCGCCCACCCGTTCCCGGTGTCCGGGCGGACCCCCCTCACCGGCGTCTCCAGCCGCACACACCCCCGGTGCGCCGTGTACAGGGCGTCCGTCAGCTCCTCCATGCCGTCCTCGAACGTGCAGGCGGCCGGCGGATTCACGGCGCCGCCGCGCGCCAGCGCCCGCAGGAGGAGGCTCCGCTCGACCCCCAGCTCCCGCAGCACGCTACCCACCGAGAGCCCCACGATCATGTCCGCCGGATCCGACGCGTAGAGCCCGCCGTAGAGGGGGCCGACCAGCCGCTCGTACGCCTGGCGGCCGAGCTTCCGGGTGAAGAGCCGCGCCACGGTTTCGGCGGGGTCCGGCGCGCGCGTGAGGGGCTCCCACGCCATCCGGAGCCGCGCCGGCCAGGAGAGGAGGTCGCTCCGGAGGACGTCCTTCAGCGAGAACGGCACCCGCCGCAGCCGGCCGTCCGCGTAGACGTAGAGGGGGAGCCCGCGGGGGGCCAGGATCAGCCGGCCGTCCAGGCCCATCTCGTCGACCAGCGACCGGAGGTCCCCCGTCAGCCGGGCCCGCTGGGGGCCCAGGTCCAGCACCCGGCCCTCGACGAGGCGGCTCCGGATGACCCCACCGGCCCGGCCCGACGCCTCCAGCACCACGGGCTCGATCCCGACCCGGGCGAGCTCGTGCGCCAGAGCCAGCCCCGTGATCCCCGCGCCCACGATGCCCACCCGCATGGCCCCTCGCCGTCAATGTCGGGAACCGCCCACGCGCGCCGGAGTATCAACCGGCACGGCAAGCCCGATCCTTCTTTCCGATCCATGATACAGGAGGCATTCCCCATGCGCCGTCTTCCGTTCGTCCTCACCACGTTCGTCGTCGCGCTGCTGGCCGGTCCGAGTACTGCGGCCGCCCAGCACGAGGCGTCCGTCGCGCTCCTGATCTCGGACCCCCGCGGCGAGTTCGACGATCACACCGACACCGGCTTCGGCCTGGGTGCCACCTACCTGTACGCGCTCCACCCCTCGCGCGCGGTCTCGATCGGCGCCACCGGCTCGTTCATGAACTACGGCAACACCGACCGGGAGGTCCCGCTCTCCACCACGATCCCGGACATCCGGGTCGAAGTGGAGACCTCGAACAACATGTTCTTCCTGCAGGGCGCCCTCCAGGTGAAAGCGCCCGCGGGACTCGTCCAGCCGTACGCCCTGGCCACCGGCGGCTTCGGGTTCTTCGCAACCACGACGACGCTGAAGGACCGGCTGACAGAGGAGCAGATTCTCTCCGACACCAACCAGAGCGACGGCACGTGGGTCTACGGAGCGGGCGGGGGCGCGCAGATCCGCGTCTGGACCGGGGAGGCCCGCAGTGGCGAGTCGGAGCCCTCCCGGGCGTACGTGGATCTGGGGGCCCGCTGGCTGCGGGGCGGCGAAGTGGAGTACCTGACCGAGGGCTCGCTGGTGACGGACGACGGGGAGTTCGACATCGACACGCGCCTGGTGAACTCCGAGATCGAGCTGGTGGAGTACCGGATCGGCGTGACGTTCGAGTTCTAGCCCCGGCAGGACGTGCGCACGGGGGGCTCCACGGTTAGATTCATACTTCTATGGCCGACAAATCAGGAGTCATCGAAGTCCAGGGCACCGTCGACGAGTGCCTGCCCAGCACGATGTTCCGCGTGCGCCTCGACAACGGGCACGAGGTGCTGGCGCACATCTCGGGAAAGATGCGGAAGAACTACATCCGGATCCTGACCGGCGACCGCGTGACCGTGGAGCTCTCCCCGTACGACCTCTCCCGCGGCCGGATCACCTACCGCTTCAAGAACTAGCCCGGCCGCCGCTCACTCCGACCGCACGTCCAGCAGCTCGATGTCGAACACCAGGGTGGCGTTCGGTGGGATCACCGTGCCGGCCCCGGGCGCGCCGTACCCCTGCGCCGGCGGGATCACGAGCATGAAGCGGGACCCCTCCGCCATGCCGGTCACGCCCTCGTCCCAGCCCGGAATCACGCGTCCGGCCCCCAGCACGAACTCCAGCGGCTCACCCCGCCCGCGGCTGGAATCGACCTCGTTGCCGTCCGGGAGCCAGCCGGTGTAGTGGACCGAGACGACGTCGCCGGGAGCGGCCACCGGCCCGTCCCCTTCTTCCAGGATCCGGAACCGGAGGCCCGACTCGGTCTCCTGCATGGCGTCGAGATCCACGTTCAGCTCGCCGGCGAACTCGGTGGCCATGGGAGCCGGGATCTCCTCCACCGCCTCCGGCGGCGTCTCGTCGTCGTACACCGTCTCCTCCGGCTCGGCGTCGTTGCCGCCGCAAGCGGCGGCCAGTGCCAGGGAGCCGATCGTCAGGACACGCAGGAGCCGCATCGTTCCACCTCCGGGCATCGGGTCGTCAGGAATCCAGCAGGAGCCGCGTGGGGGTCTCCAGGCGCTCCTTCACGCGCACCAGGAACGTCACGGCCTGCTCCCCGTCCACGATCCGGTGGTCGTAGGAGAGGGCCACGTACATCATCGGCCGGGACTCGATCCGCTCGCCGGATTCGTCCTCCAGCGTGACCGGCCGCTTCTCGATCTTGTGCATCCCCAGGATGCCGCTCTGCGGGGGGTTCAGGATCGGCGTGGACATGAGCGAGCCGTAGACCCCGCCGTTCGTGATCGTGAACGTCCCGCCCTGCAGGTCGTCGATCGCCACGTCTCCGTCGCGCGCCTTGGTGGCGAGCTCCCGGATCTTCAGCTCGATCTCCGCGAACGTCATCCGGTCGGCGTTCTTCAGAACCGGCACCACCAGGCCCCGCGGTGTGCCGACCGCGATTCCCAGGTGAACGGCGTCGTGATAGACGATCTCGTCGTCTTCGACGAAGGCGTTGATCTCGGGGAACTCCCTGAGCGCCAGGATCGACGCCTTGGCGAACAGCGACATGAAACCCAGCCGGACCCCGTGCCGCTCCTCGAACTCGTCCTGGTTCTCCTTCCTGAGGGCCATCGCGGCGGACATGTCGATCTCGTTGAACGTGGTCAGGATGGCGGCGGTCCGCTGGGCCTCGACCAGCCGCTCGGCGATCCGGCGGCGGAGCCGGGTCATGCGCTCGCGGCGGACGCCGGGCTCGTCCGGCGCGGCGGGCTCGCGGACGGTGTCGCGGGCGACGGGCTGGCGATCGGGGGCCGGCTCGGGCTTCGGTTTCGGCTCGGGCTTCGGCTTTGGCTTCGGCTCGGGCTTCCGCTCGGGCTTCTCGGGCTCGGGCTTCGGTTCGGGCTCGGGCTCAGGCTCGGGCTCGGGCCCGTCCGACGATCCCTCCAGCTCCGGCTCCGCCGCCGCTTCCTCCTCGGGCTCCTCCGGCTCCGGCGTCTCCTCCGCCGCCTCCGGCTCGGCCCCTTCGCCACCCTCCTCGATCCGTGCGATCACGTCGCCGACCGTGACCGATTCACCCTCCTGCACGACGATCCGCAGGATCCCGTCCCCCTCGGCCGCGATCTCCACCGAGGCCTTGTCGGTCTCCAGCTCGACGATCATCTGGTCCTTCTCGACCCGCTCGCCGTCCGCGACCAGCCATTTGCCGATGTCGCCTTCGGTGACCGACTCGGCGAGCGCGGGAACCTTCACGTCCACGGGAACCTCCGGATGGCGACGGGATTCATTATTCGGCGAGGGCGGCGTCGACCAGGGCCGCCTCCTCCTTCTGATGCACTCGATGGGACCCGGTGGCGGGCGAGGCGGCGGCGGCCCGGGCCACCCAGTCGAGCGCCACGCCGTCGGGCAGGTTCCGCTCCAGCCGGTGCCGGGTGCTGCGCCAGGCGCCCATGTTGATCGGCTCCTCCTGGACCCAGGTCACGCGCCGCAGCGCCGGCCAGGCGGAGAGGAGCGCCGAGAACTCCCCGTCCGGGAACGGATAGAGCTGCTCCACGCGCGCGATCGCGATGTTCTCGATGCCGCGCTCCTCCCGGGCCGCCAGCAGGGTGTAGTACACCTTCCCCGAGCAGACGAGGAGCTTGCCGACCGCCTCCCGGTCCAGGGTAGCGGGGTCGTCCAGGACCGGCGAGAACGAGCCCCCGGTGAATTCGTCCAGCCGCGACACCGCCAGCGGGTGCCGCAGGAGGCTCTTGGGCGCCATGATCACGAGCGGCTTCCGGTAGTCGCGCGCCATCTGCCGGCGAAGCGCGTGGAAGTACTGCGCGGGCGTGGTCAGGTTGGCGACCTGCAGGTTCTCCTCGGCGCAGAGCTCCAGGAACCGCTCGAGCCGCGCGCTGGAGTGCTCCGGCCCCTGGCCCTCGTAGCCGTGGGGCAGCAGCAGTGTGAGGCCGCTCATCCGCCGCCACTTGTACTCCCCGCTCGCCAGGAACTGATCGATGATGACCTGCGCCCCGTTCACGAAGTCGCCGAACTGGGCCTCCCAGATGACCAGGCTCCGGGGATCCGCCGTCGAGTAGCCGTACTCGAAACCGAGGACCGCCATCTCGGACAGAGGCGAGTTGATCACCTGGAACGCGTTCTGGTCCGGCCGGACGTGGTTCAGCGGCACGTACTCCTCCCCCGTCTCCTGATCCACGTAGACGGCGTGCCGGTGGCTGAACGTGCCGCGGACCGAATCCTGGCCCGAGAGCCGCACTTTGGTGCCGTCCAGGAGCAGCGAGCCGATCGCCAGGGCCTCGCCGCACCCCCAGTCGATCGAGCCGTCCTCCAGCACCATGGCCGCCCGCGCCTCCATCAGACGCCTCAGCCGCTTGTGCCAGTGGAACCCCTCCGGCGCGCGGCCCAGGGCCCGGGCGATGTCCTCCAGCGTCTCCTGCGGCACGGCGGTCTCGGCGCGGCGATCCTTTCCGGCCGGCTCCATACCCTCCCAGGCGCCTCCGACCTTCACGACCGGCTGCTCCTCCAGCTCCTGCGCCTCGCCATGGGCGGCGTCGAGGCGGGACTTCGCCTCCTCCCGCATCGCCTTCACGTCCGCCTCGGAGACCACGCCGGCCTCCACCAGCGCCCGGGCGTACACCTCCGAGTTCGACGGATGGCCGCCGATCTCGTCGTACATGCGGGGCTGGGTGAACGAGGGGTCGTCCAGCTCGTTGTGGCCATGCCGGCGGTAGCAGACCAGATGGATCACGACGTCCCGGTGGAAGCACTGCCGGTAGCGCACCGCCATGCGCGCCACGTGCACCACGGCCTCGGCGTCGTCCCCGTTCACGTGGAACACTGGCGCCTCCACCACCTTCGCGATGTCGGACGCGTAGCGCGTGGAGCGCGCCTCCTCCGGATCGGTGGTGAAGCCAACCTGGTTGTCGATGATCACGTGAACCGTGCCGCCCGTCCGGTACGCCTCGAGGCCCGCCAGGACCAGCGTCTCGGTGACGACGCCCTGGGCCGCGAAGGACGCGTCGCCGTGCATGAGGAGCGGCACGACCCGCTCCCGCGCTTCGTCGTCCATCCGGTTCTGCTTGGCCCGGACGATCCCCTCCACAACGGGGTCCACCGATTCGAGATGGCTGGGGTTGTAGGCCAGCGACAGGTGAACCGTCCGGCCGTTCTCCGCCTCGTAGTCCCGCGAGTAGCCCAGGTGATACTTCACGTCCCCGTACCCCTGGATCTCCGGCGCCATGGGACGCCCCTCGAACTCGGCCAGGATATGCGCCACCGGCTTCCCCATCACCTGGGCCAGCACGTTCAGCCGTCCGCGGTGCGCCATGCCCATGACGATCTCGGCCACGTCCGCATCGGCGGCCTCATCCACCATCGTCTTCAGCATCGGGACCAGCGTGGTGCCGCCCTCGAGCGAGAACCGCTTGGCGCCGGGATAGCGCCGGTGGATCGTCTCCTCGAACGTGTCGGCGGCCACCAGCTCGCGGAGGATCCCGCGCTGGCGATCCGCCGACAGCTCGGGGTGGTTCCGCACCGGCTCCATCCGCTCCTGCAGCCACTCGCGCTGCGCGGGGTCGGTCAGCTCCATGTACTCCACGCCGATCGTCCGGGAGTACGTGTCCCGCAGGGATTCCAGGAACTCGGCGAGGGTGCCCTCCTGGATGTCCTTGTAGATCGGGCAGCGGACCTCGTCGTCCAGGTCGTCCTCGGTGAAGCCGAACTCCGACAGGTCCAGGAGCGGGTGCTCGCGGGGCGCGCGGCCCAGAGGGTCCAGGTCGGCGATCAGGTGACCGAACGCGCGGTAGGTGTAGACGACGTCGTAGATCCGGAGCGCGGGGGCGACGGTCTCCTCGGGGGCGCCTTCGGGCAGGGCCCCGCGGGCGGTCAGGACGATCGGCTCGCCCTCCACCGCGCCGCGCCGGCCGGCCGGCGCGGCGGTCCCGTTGCCGGCGTAGCGCATCCCTTCGAAGAACAGCGCCCACGACCGGTCCACCGACCGCGGGTCGTCCAGCCACCTGCGGTACAGGGAGTCGACGAAGTCGGGGTTCGCGCGGAGGATGGCGTCGAGCGAAGGCATGGCAGGGCTGGAAGATAGCGGCTCGGGCGCTCAGCGCACCGTGGCGTAGCCGCCGGGGACCCCCTGCTTCGAGAAGACGATCTGCCAGAGCTGGACGCTCCGCGCCCGGAACGAACCCGCCAGCGAGAGAAGGTAGTAGCGCCACATCCGCCGGAACCGCTCGCCGTAGCGCGCCGGCAGCCGGTCCCAGGACGCCTCCACGTTGGCGTGCCAGCTCATCAGGGTCCGGTCGTAGTCGGCCCCGAAGTTGTGCCAGTCCTCCATGACGAAGAGCCGCTCGACCGCCTTCCCCATCTGCTCGATCGACGGGATCATGCCGTTCGGAAAGATGTAGCGGTCGAACCAGGGATCCGAGCTCCGGACGGAGCGACCGGTGCCGAACGTCTGGAGCACGAACAGCCCGTCGTCGTCCAGCACCCGGTGGACCACCTCCATGTAGGGCCGGTAGTTCCGCCATCCGACCGCCTCGAACATGCCGATCGAGGCCACGTGGTCGAACGGCTCGTCCACCTCGCGGTAGTCCTGGATCCGGATCTCGACGGGCAGCCCGGGCGGAAGGTTCGCGCGGGCCCAAGCCGTCTGCCGCTTCGAGACGCTGATCCCCACCACCTCCGCCCCGTACGACTCGGCGGCGTAGCGCGCGAAGGAGCCGTAGCCGCAGCCGACGTCCAGGACGCGCTGGCCGGCCTGGAGGCCGAGCTTGCGGCAGACCAGGTCCATCTTCGCCACCTGCGCCTCGGCCAGCGTGTCGGCATCCTTCCAGTAGCCGCAGGTGTAGACCATGCGCGGATCGAGCATCGCCTCGAAGAGCTCGTTCCCCAGGTCGTAGTGGCGCTCCGCCACCTCGGAGGCCTTCCGGCGGCTTTGGAGGTTCAGGAGCCGCCCCCTGGCCACCACCCAGAGGGCCCGCCAGTCGCGCGCGACCTTGCGATCCATGCGCGAGCGGCGGATCCGGAAGAAGAGCTCGTCCAGCCGCTCCGCGTCCCACCAGCCGTCCATGTACGACTCGCCGAAGGCCAGGGAGCCGCCGGAGACGACGCGGTCGTAGAAGCGATCGTCGTGCACCTGGAGGTCCCACGGGCGGTCCCCGTTCAGGACGATGTCGGCGTCGCGGAGGAGCCGGGCGGCGGTCTCGCGGGCGGAGGGCACGGGGGCAGAATATGCGGTTCGTACGCGGACCGCGAGCGGTTGCGGCCGGGCCGCTACGGCGGCGGCGTCAGAGCCAGCGGCGGACCCGCCTGCGGTACGCGTCGAACCCGGCGCCGAAGACCCCCTCCAGGCGCACCTCCTCGCGCGGGATCTGCGTCCGGTCCATGACCAGGACGAAGGCGGGCGGCACCAGGAGAAAGGGCCACGAGCCGACCAGCACGGCCAGCCCGGTCAGGATGGTGGCCACCCCCAGGTACATCGGGTTCCGCGTGAAGCGGTAGGGACCCTTCAGGACCAGCACGCGAGGCTCCTCCTCCGGCATGTGTGAAGTCTTCTCCCGGCGGAACAGCGTGATCGGCCAGAGGACGAGCCCCGCCCCGAGCGGCAGGAGGAGAAACCCCAGCTCGTTCCAGGGAGGCGGCACGAGCCGCGCCGGGTCCAGGAGGAAGTCGATCAGGGCGGCGGCCAGGAAGAGGCCGAGCGCGACCAGGGGAGGCGGGATCCGCACCGGGGCCCCTATCCCCCGGAGGGGTCGGCGGCCGCAGGAGCACCCGCGGCCTCCCGGGCCAGCGTCGCCAGAAGGTCGAACGCGCGGGGGTCCGCGCCCACGTGCGGCAGGACCTCGATCGCCACGGCCGGATGGCGCTCCCGGAGAGCCGCCACCCGCTCCGGCAGGTCCCGCCGGACGTGATCGCCGGCGGCCAGGAGGAGCGGGAGCACCCGGACGGCCTGTACGCCCTCCTTTGCGACCCGGCCGATCTCGTCCTCCAGCGACGGCGCCGCCATCTCGAGGTACGCGAGTGCCACGCGGCCCTCGCCAAGCTCGTCCGCCAGGCGAGACGCCAGCCGTTCGAAGGGCTCGCGCCAGCCGGGATCGCGGCTGCCGTGGGCGAGGAGGAGGAGGCGCGAGCACATGGGCGGACAGAAGCTGGCTTCGCGGGCCGCGAGGATCAACCGCCGCACCGTGCGCCGGCCGCCGGTCTGACCGGTTCACCTCCTTCCTACGCAGGTAGCGGGGAAGGTTGCTGAAAGGCAGGGGGACCGCGCATTTTGGGACGGCCATGGACACCCCCGAGCGGTCCCCCTTCCGGCTCCGGACCACCGCCCTCCTCGAGTCCAGCGACTATCTCGATGGGCACGCGCTCGACGATCTGGTGCCCCTGGTCCTCGACGAGCTCCACGCGATCGCGCGTCGACAGCTGGCACGGGAGCGCCACCCGGTCACCTTGCAGACGACGGCCCTCGTCCACGAAGCCTACCTGCGGCTCGTCGATGACGAGCGGGTGACGAGCCGCGGCCGGGCGTACTTCTTCGCGGCCGTTGCCCGAGCGATGCGCCAGGTCCTGGTGGACGCGGCCCGGAGGCGGAACGCCGTCAAGCGGGGAGGCGCCGTTCCTCTCGTGACGCTCGACGGAGCCGAGCTGCCGGTGGACGCCTACGCGTCCGAGATCCTGGACCTGGACCGCGCGCTCGAGGAGCTCGCGCGCCTGAACCCCCGGCAGACGCGCGTGGTCGAGTGCCGGTTCTTCGGCGGGATGAGCGTTCCGGAGACCGCGGCGGCGCTCGGGGTGTCCGAGCGCACCGTCAAGGGGGACTGGACGCTCGCGCGGGCGTGGCTGTACCGGACGCTGGGCCGATCGGAACCCGCATGATGGATCGGGAGGGCTGGGGGCGGGTCGAGACGCTGTTCCGGGAGCTCGTCGCGATCCCCGCGGCGGAGCGGGGGGCGGCGCTCGAGCGCGTCGAGGGTCCGGAGCTGCGGGTCGAGATGGCGGCCCTGCTCGATGCCCACGAGGCGGTCCGCTCTTCCGGCGACGGATTCCTCCAGGGTCTCGATTCCGCCCGGGCGGGCGCGCTCCTCGACGATTCGATGTGGGCCGGGTCCGACGTCGAGAGCATCGGCCGGTATCGGATCGACGCCCGCCTCGGCCGCGGCGGAATGGGGGTCGTGCTGAGGGGGTACGATCCCCGGCTCGACCGGCCGGTCGCGATCAAGGTCCTGCCGGCCCACGCGGGGGCCGACCCGGCGGCCACCGGGCGCCTCGCCGCCGAGGCCCGCGCGGCGTCGACTCTCGACCATCCGAACGTGGGCACGGTCCACGAAATCGGCGAGACGGACGACGGACGGCTGTTCATCGTGATGTCCCTCTACGAGGGTGGGACGCTGCGCGATCGGATCGCCGGCGGTCCCCTGTCCGTCGAGGAGGTCGTCGCCCTGGGGGTCCAGCTGACCGACGGGCTGGCGGCCGCTCATCGCGCGGGCATCGTCCACCGTGACATCAAGCCCGAGAATCTGCTGCTGGACCGGAGCGGCCGGCTCCGGATCGTCGACTTCGGACTCGCCAAGGTCCTGGCGGACGGGACCGCGACGGCCGGCATCCCCCGCGGCACCGCCGCCTACATGAGTCCCGAGCAGACGCGCGGAGAGCCGGTCGATGACCGCACCGACGTGTGGGCGGCGGGCGCCGTGCTCTACGAGATGCTGACCGGCACACGGCCCTTCGGCGGGGCCACCGAATCGCTCGTCCATGCGATCCGGCACGACCGCCCCGCGCCCCTTTCGGGGCGTCGTCGAGGCGTCCCCGCGTGGCTCGCCGCGCTCGTCGAGCTCTGTCTCGAGAAGGACCGATCGCACCGACCCGACGCCGAGACCGTGGCCCGCGCGCTCCGCGCGGCGGCGGCCCTGCCGGCGCCCCGGATGCGGGCCCGGGGCTGGGTCAGTGGGGCATCCGCCGTAGCCGCCGTCGGCGCGCTCTCTCTGGGGGGAGATCCCGCCGGCCGGGACTTCCTGCTCCCGGCCACGATGACGATCCTCCCGTTCGAGACCGCAGCCGGCTCGCCCGAGGAATCGTATCTCGCCGAGGCACTGACCGAGGATCTGGCCATCGTTCTCGGGCGGGCGGAGGGAATCCGCGTCGTCTCGCGTGCGTCCGCCGCCGGGCTCGCCAGGAGCGGAGTGGAAGCGCGCGAGATCGGTGCTCGCCTGGGGGTGGACGCACTGCTGGAGGGCCGGGTCGAGGGGGACGGGGAAGGGATCCGGGTCCGCGCCCGGCTGGTCGACGTCCGCGACGGCCAGCCACTCTGGACCGGGACCTACGACCGAGCCCCCACCCACGTGCTGGCGATCCAGGAGGAGATCGCGCGAGCCGTCTCCGCGGAGCTCGTCGTGCCTCCGGAGCCGGTGGCCGCCGGGGAGAGAGGTCCGCCGCGGAGCGGCACGCATGACCTCGAGGCGTACGACCTGTACCTGCGGGGGCGCTACCTCACGGGCCGGATGAGCGCCGAGAGCGTCCGGCGGGGGATCGGATACTTCGAGCGCGCGGTCGAGCGGGACCCCGCCTTCGCCCGACCGCATGCGGGGATCGCGGACGCGTCCATGTGGCTCCTGGCGGTGGGGCCGGTCGAGGCGCACCTGCCGCGGGCTCGGGCGGCGGCGCGGCGGGCGCTGGAGCTCGATCCCGAACTGTCCGAGGCGCACTACGCCGTCGCTCGCATCGCGACCGAGTACGACTGGGAGTGGCGGACGGCCGAAGACGCGTTCCGGCGCGCGCTGGAGCTCGATCCCTCGAACGCGGAGGCGCTCCACCGCTACGCCCACCTCCTGGTCACCCTGGATCGGTCGGAGGAGGCCGCGCGGCGGAGCGACGAGCTGGTGGCGATGGATCCCCTCCAGCCGGAGTATCATCATCATCTGGGCTGGAACCACCTGGTGGCGGGCCGGCCGTCGCGGGCGGTGGCGCCGCTTCGGCGGGCGCTCGAGCTCGACCCGGACGTGCGGTACTCCCGCAGCCACCTGGGCACGGCGTACGCCCTCCAGGGCCGCACCGAGGAGGCGTACCGGCTCTTTCACGAAGCGCGCCAGCGATTCGGCGCGAACGCCGAGACCCTGGCCAACCTGGCCTGGCTCCAGGCTTTCACCGGCGATGGGGCGGCGGCCCGCGCGACCATGCGGGAGGCCGACCGGCTTCCCGGGGGGATACCCGCGATCCAGCGGGCCTACCTCCACGGGGCCCTGGGCGAGCGGGAGCGCGCGTTCGAATGGCTCGAGCGGTCCCTCGAGGACCGCCGGTCGGTGTTCCAGTACCTCCGCGATCCGCGCTTCGGGCCGCTCCTCGACGATCCCCGCTATTCGGATTTCCTGGGCCGGCTGGGCCTGGAGCCCCGCCGCCCGTAGCCACAGGATCGACGAAAAAAGGCCCCCCGGTCCGTGGACCAGGGGGCCTTCGTCCCTTCCGGGACGCTCTTCCGACACCGAATCATGCAGCCCGAGGGCCTGAATGGTTCAACTCTAGGTGCGACGCTTCCGACAGCGGGTCCGTCCGTCCCGATCCTTACGGATCGAGGGGTTCAGGTCCATGTCTCCACGCCGACACTCCCTAGAAAGGAGGTGATCCAGCCGCAGGTTCCCCTACGGCTACCTTGTTACGACTTCGCCCCAGTCACCAAGCTCACCTTCGGCAGCTCCCTCCCTTGCGGGTCGGGCC
>CAZUIY010000284.1:0-1636 GCA_964619975.1 uncultured Gemmatimonadales bacterium | reverse complement strand
CCTAAGTCTTTCCGCAGTGGGCCATTATGCGCTTTCGACGGTTGTGTTCATTTCGCAGACCATATGCCATGCGCTGAATCAGCTTGATCTTGTTGTTCAATCCTTCCGTGATACCGTTGCTGTAACGATTGCGGATGTAGTGGACAATCGGTTCAAACCAACGCCTCAGCGTCCCGGCCATCCGCTTCAGCGGCTCTTGGGCGCTCTGGCTCGCGCGCTCAATCAGCTGCGAGAGCGCCTCGCGGGCTGGCTTTTCATACTTGCGCTCGAACCACAGCCGCAAGTCCTGCACCCAGTCAATCACCTCGCGCAGCTGTGGAAAACGCCTTCGCCATTCGTAACGTGCGATCAACTCGTCCACATTTAGCTGATTGGCAGATTTCAGCCAACGGCGGCGAAGTTTCTTCAGGGCCTTGGCTTCTTCGGGCTCCAGCTGTTTTTGTACTGAACGCAGCACCTCATCGAGCGCATCTACAGCCAGGTTCACCACATGGAAGCGGTCGATCACTTGAACCGACTCGCCAAAGAGCTCTTGGATGGCTGCAGCGTACGTCTTGGACATGTCCAACACCACCACTTCCACCCGCTCGCGTTCGGCTTGCGGGCGACTCTTGAACCAGGCGATGACATCCTCAGCCCGACGGCCCTTGAAGGTGGCGATGGGGCGGCCCTTGTCCAAGTCGACAATGGACGTGTTGTAACGGTGTCCCTTACGCCGGGCGTATTCATCAATCCCGATAGCACGGCCAAGCTGTCTGGGACGTCCGCCCCGACTGCGCTCAAAGGTCCAGCGAAACACGGTGCGTTCGGAAAGACCATAGCGCCGGGCCAACTCGCGGCTCGGACAGCCGCCAAGCAACTCCGCTCGCACCTGGTGGTAGAGGCGCTCGGTCCATTTCACCCGTGCACCGAAGGTCTCGCTCTTCTCCCAGGGTCGATGGTGGCAGGCTTGACACTCAAAACGTCGCAGATGCAACCACAGCAAAACCGGACGCTCCACAATGGGCAAGTCGCGAATACACCGAGGCCGTCTCTCCTGGACTTGCGAGCAGAGAGTCTGGCATCGGGGACACACGATGGCACTCTCGCGTCGTTCGAGATGCAAATCCAGCCGCTTGGGGCGTATGACCTGATTGACGACGTGGAATTCTGGCAGACCGAGCAAGGCTTCGATACCATAGACATCCATGAGCCGGGTTCCTCTTTCTGGTGATGGGTTTTTCCAGAATATTGCGAGGAATCCTATGCATGTCAACTGCCACTCTAAGTCTCCTGTTATCAGTCCCATGCCCTGGCCTCAAACTTGGCGAAGAGCCAATTTGGTCACACCTTAACACCACTGGAACCAGGGCCGGAACTATGCAAAAATCGTGTGAGAATAGAGACGGAGACATGAAGAAACGAATTTTATATGTCCATCATGCTGCTGGAATTGGAGGAGCACCTCTGAGTTTGTTGTACCTCATCAAAGGGCTCGATTTAAGTAAATATAAACCCATTGTTGTCTGTCTTCATGATTCTGCCGCAGCTGAGATGTATCGTAAAGAAGGATGGAAGACTATTGCAGGATTGGGGGTGACGAGTTTTGCGCATACAAGTGTCGACTGGTATCGCTGGTATCGTCCTGACAGGATTC
>CAZUIY010000283.1:0-1631 GCA_964619975.1 uncultured Gemmatimonadales bacterium | reverse complement strand
AGGTTGGTCTGTCCCGTGCCGTCCGGATTCATCACATAGATATCGTAGCTGCCGGTCAGCTGATTGCTCGTGAACGCGATCCTGGTCCCGTCGGGCGACCACGCGGGGCTGAAGTGGGTCCCCGGCTTGTTGGTGAGGTTGGTCCGCCCGGTGCCGTTGGCGTTCATGACAAAGATTTCGTTCCCGCTCGTGAACGCAATCCGGGTACCATCCGGGGACCACGTGGGCTCCGAGTCCCTCTCCCCCGGGTTGTCGGTGAGATTGGTCTGCCCCGTACCGTCGGCGTTCATGATGTAGATCTCGCCCCCCTTCTGGAAGCTGCTGCGGACGAACGCGATCCGTGTGCCATCGGGCGACCACGCGGGCTCCGTATCGTTCGCCGGATGGTTCGAGAGGCGGGTCTGCCCCGTGCCGTCGGGATTCATGACGTAGATCTCGAAGTTGCCGTCGCGGTTGGTCGAGAATGCGATCAGGCCGTTGGCGGCCGCCGGGGCCAGGCCGCGGATCGGCGCGGAGTCGGGCCCCATCACGTCCGACGAGCAGGCGAGCATCACCATCGGCACGATAATCCGGGCGACACGCTTCATGGCTTGTTTTCCTTTCGTGGCGGGCGACCCTGCAGATTTCGAACGACCCGTGAGGGCCCGTCGGTGAGACGGGTCTTCGCCCAGCCTACCCTATCCAGAGCGATCTGTACAGGCCTTAATGGTGCTCTACGTCTCCAGCGACAGCGCCGCCAGGAACGCCTCCTGCGGGATCTCGACCGTGCCCACCTGCTTCATCCGGCGCTTCCCCTCCTTCTGCCGCTCCAGGAGCTTCCGCTTGCGGGTGATGTCGCCGCCGTAGCACTTGGCGGTGACGTTCTTCCTGAGCGGCCGCACCACCTCGCGGGAAAGAACCCGGGTGCCGATGGCGGCCTGGATGACGACCTCGAACATCTGGCGCGGGATCAGCTCCTTCAGCTTCTCGGCCAGCGAGCGGCCCCAGTCGTAGGAGCGGTCCCGATGGACGATCGCCGATAGCGCGTCCAGCGGGTCGCCGTTCACCAGCACGTCCAGCTTGACCAGGTCGCTCTCCCCGTACCCCTTGAACTCGTAGTCGAACGAGGCGTACCCGCGGGTGGCCGACTTCAGCCGGTCGAAGAAGTCGGTGATGATCTCGGCGAGGGGCATGTCGTACTCGATCTCCACCCGCTCGCTGTCGATGTACTCCATCTTCACGTGCACGCCGCGCCGCTCCTCGCAGAGCTTCAGCACGCTGCCGATGTAGGTCGAGGGCAGGATGAACCGGCCCCGCACGAACGGCTCCTCGATCCGCTCGATGTCGCCCGCGCCCGGCATCTTGCTCGGGTTCTCGATCAGCGCCATGGAGCCGTCCTTGCCGTGGACGTGGTACTCCACGGTCGGGACGGTCGTGATCAGGTCCAGGTCGAACTCCCGCTCCAGCCGCTCCTGGACGATCTCCCGGTGCAGCATGCCGAGGAACCCGCAGCGGAACCCGAAGCCGAGCGCGGTGGACGTCTCCGGCTCGTACATGAGCGAGGAGTCGTTCAACTTCAGCCGCTCCAGCGCGTCCCTGAGGTCGGCGTACTGGTCGGCCTCGGTCGGGTAGAGGCCCGCGAACACCATCGG
>CAZUIY010000282.1:0-1149 GCA_964619975.1 uncultured Gemmatimonadales bacterium | reverse complement strand
GCGGCGCGCCTCGCGATCCATCTCGCGGCGGCGGATCGTCTCCCGCTTGTCGTGCAGCTTCTTTCCGCGCGCGATCCCCAGCGTCACCTTGGCCACTCCGTTGCGGAAATGCAGGTCCAGGGGCACCATCGTGAGCCCCTTCTCCACCACCCGGCCCTGAAGGCCGCGGATCTCGTCCCGGTGGAGCAGGAGCTTCCGCTTGCGGACGGGATCGGCGTTCCAGAGATCCGCCGGGTCGTACGGGCTGACGTGGACGCCGTGCAGCCACACTTCCCCGCCGTCGATCGAGGCGTAGCCGTCCTGCAGGTTCACCTTGCCCTCCCGGACGGATTTCACTTCCGGTCCGCGCAGGACGAGGCCGGCCTCGAGCGTGTCGAGGATCTCGTACTCGTACCGCGCCTTGCGGTTCCGGGCGACGGTGCTGTCGGCAACGTTCTTCATGGGGAATCGAGCCCCGGCTGGGGACATGCGGAAGGGTTCATCAGGATACGCGTGGCCGGACCCGCTTGCAAGGCCCGGGCCGGAGCGACCCGACGATTGACGCCTGGAAAGCCCGGCGCTTATCTTCTCCAACTCGCTCGTACGGGATCCGCGTGATGCCCAAGTGGCGGAATTGGTAGACGCGCACGGTTCAGGACCGTGTGGGCTCACGCCCGTGGGGGTTCGACTCCCTCCTTGGGCACCACGCGGATCGACCGTCGAGCCCCCGCCTCCCGCCCGGGAGGCGTTGTCCCGATCGAAGGCCGACGCTACACTGGGCCCATGCTCAAGGTTCTGCTGATCGCGCTCGTGATCCTCTGGTTCGCCCGGATGCTCGGTCGGCGTGTGCCGCGGCTCGAGGTGACGCTCGAGCCCCCGAGGCAGGACGATCTTCGGATCTACGCGGTCATGCGCGAGCACTACCCCACCGACTACGAGAAGTACAAGGGCGGCCTCCTGAGCGAGAGCGAGGAGCGTCGGCTATACCTCGATTGCGTCGAGATCCTCGGCGCCCGCGAGGAGATCGAGCGGCTCTAGGATGGCCGGCGCTCTCGGCCAGGAGATCCGCCACTTCGACCTCGAGGAGGCCGAGCGCATGCTCCCGCTCGTCCGCGCCATCGTCCGCGGCATGATGGACGACTACGCGGAGCGGCAGCGGCTGCTCGAGCG
>CAZUIY010000281.1:0-1605 GCA_964619975.1 uncultured Gemmatimonadales bacterium | reverse complement strand
TGGGGGTGGTCGGCCGGCACCGATCCGGCCCACCTCGGTAGCTTGATCAGAAGATTGTCCGCCCCCTTGCCCGGGAGCGTGGCTCATCACAGTGCTGTTCCGCGGTGACTCCTACCCAGACTGGTACCGGCCGCCTGACGGCCGGTACACCCTGTCCACCACTGTCGGAAAGGCGCCGTGACCGCCATGAATATCGTCGCGCAATCCCATCCCTTTGTCGTCGGTGTCGATACCCACGCCGGCAACCACGTCTACGCCCTGCTGGCGGCCAGCACCGGGGCCTTGCTGGAGACCCGGGCGTTCCCCGCCACCGCGGCCGGGATCGACCGGGCCATCCACTGGGTGGCCCGCCGCACCGAGGCGGACGCCCACACCCTGTGGGTCATCGAGGGGGCCGCCTCCTACGGGGCTCTCCTGGCCGGCACTTTGGCGGGGCACGGTTACCCGGTCGCGGAGGCCGCGCGGATGGACGCCCGCCGGCGCCGCGGGGTGGGAAAGTCCGATGCCCTGGATGCCCACCAGATCGCTGCGGCCACGCTGGGATTGCCGGTGGGCAAGCTGCGCCGTCCTCGTCTGGGGGAGGGGGTGCGCCAGGGGGTGCGGATCCTGGTCACCGCCCGGGTCTCCATGAGCAAGGACCGCACGAGGTCGATCAACGCGCTCAACGCCCTGGCACGCAGCAACGCACTGGGCATCGATGCCCGCAAGGCCCTGACCGGTCCCCAGATCGCCGGCATCTCCCGGTGGCGGTCCCGGCAGGAGGAACTGTCCGTTGCGATCGCCCGCGCCGAAGCCGTCCGCCTGGCCCGCCACGTCCTGGACCTGGAGACCCAGCTCAAGACCAACGAGCACCAACTCACGGAACTGGTGCAGGCCAGTGAGGCCGCCCCCTTGCTGCAGGAGACGGGGTTCGGGGCGATCAGCGCCGCCAAGTGCCTGGCCGCGTGGTCCCATCAGGGCCGGATGCGCAATGAGGCGGCCTTCGCCTCACTGGCCGGGGTGAATCCCGTCCCGGCGTCCTCGGGCAATACCGTCCGGCACCGATTGAACCGAGGCGGAGACCGGACTCTGAACAGCGCGCTGCACCTGGTCTCGACCACCAAGATGACCTATGACGCCCAGACTCGGGAGTACGTCACCAAGCGCCGGGCTGAAGGAAGGACCGACCGAGAGATCCGCCGCTGCATCAAGCGCTATTTGGCCCGTCACGTCTACCGCACGCTCAACGCCACAACCCCGAGCGTGAATGCCTCTTGACCGACATAGAAGAGTCTGGGCACTCATTGAAGCGCCCTGGGTTTCGTTCTGGGTCTCACGAAGGAAAATCGGTACATGCCCAAGACGTTCACCCCTGAGTTCCGCGATCGAGCGGTTCGGATGAGCTTCGGTCGCCAGGACGCCGAAGGCGGTCAGGGCCAGTGGCAGCACCAGGGCCAGGGGCAGGGCGAGCAGGGGCGGCAGTTCTTCGGCATCGGGGACCGCATTGTCGGCCGTGTCATCGGGCGGGCGGGGGGACCAGATCCTGCAGGCGCCGCATCGGGCGGTCGGCCAGACGCCACAACAGGCAACCGGCAGCCAGCGCGCAGACGGTCTCGACGACGTCGT
>CAZUIY010000280.1:0-2061 GCA_964619975.1 uncultured Gemmatimonadales bacterium | reverse complement strand
TTCGCGATCTCGACCATCGACTCCTTCGTCTTGTCCGTCTGCACGGGGGCGAAGACGGTGAAGGGGCGGGGACCGGCGGCGTCGAAGACCACGGTGAAGGCGCCGTAGCTCCAGTGCTTGTCCTCGCGCAGGTTCATGTTGATGCGCGAGCTGAACGAGCCGCCGAGGACGTGGTTCATCGTCTCGATCGCGATCTCGTCCGGGTTCGCCTTGGGGGGCGCCACGTGGGCGGCGAAGATCACGCTCTGCTGGGCGCCGGGACGGTCCATCAGGTAGATGCCGTCTGCGGCCTGCCGGTCGACCGGACTCACGTTCTTGGCGGGCACGTCGCCGGCCTGCCAGCCGGCGAACGCTTCATTCAGCGCGGACCGAAGGGCCTCCATCGTGACGTCTCCCACCACGATCAGGGTCGAGTTGTTCGGCTTGAGCCATGTGCCGTGCCACTCCACCAGATCCTCGCGCGTCATCGCCTGGACGCTCGCCACCGTGCCCGAGCCGGTCAGCGGCTGATCGTAGGCGTGGCCCTGCGGGTAGAGGAGCCCCGGCAGGAGCCGAAGTCCCATCGCCACCGGCTGGACCATCTCGTTCTGGATCCCGACCATCGTCTGCTGCTTGAGCCGCTCGAAGTCAGCCTGCGGGAAGGCCGGATTCCGAATCACGTCGGTGAACAGCGCAAGCGACGGCTCGAGCTGGTCTGAGAGCGCGTTCATCGTGACCGTCGAGACGTCCAGGTCGGAGCCGACGAAGAGCTGCATGCCGAGCCGGTCCAGTTCGTCGGAGATCTCGAGCGCGCTCCGCGAGGTGGTCCCCTCGTCGAGCATCGCCATCGCCAGGTTCGCCGTGCCGGGCGCGCCGCCCTGGTCGGAGGCGTAGCCGGCGTCCGACAGGAGCTGGATGCGGACCAGCGGGAGGTCGTGCCGCTCGACCAGGATCACGTCGAGCCCGCTCTCGAGCTCGGCCGTCTGGACGGCCGGGAATTCGGCCGCCGGGATCGTCTCCGGGTAGGGGAGCGAGGCGCGATCCACCGCCGACGCGCCGGCCGCGGCCAGCTCGGGGAACGGGTGAACCTCCAGCACGTACACCCCGTCGGAGAGCCATTCGCGCGCGGCATCCCGCAGGTGGTCCGGGCTCGCGGCCGCGGTGCGCCGGAGGCGCCGCTGGTACGCGTCGGGGTTCCCCCCGTACACCTCGCTGGTCGCCAGGATGTCGCTCTTGCCGCCGAAGCCGCCGATCCGCTCGATCCCGCGCAGGAAGCTCGCGCGGAAGGCGGTCTGGATCCGCTCCACCTCGGAGGCGGTCGGGCCGTCCTCCAGGAGCCGGGCCAGCTCCTCGTCGATCGCGGCCTCGACCTCGCCCAGCGAGACCCCGGGCTTCGCGTCGGCCTGGATCCGGAGCTGGCTGCCGATCTCGCGGCCGATCACGTACGCGGCCACGCTGGTCGCGATCTGGTCGTCGTAGACCAGCCGCTTGTAGAGCCGCGAGGTCTTCCCGGCGGAAAGGATGTCGGTCACCAGGTTCAGGTGCTCGAACTCGTCCGTGTCGGTCGGCGGGATGTTCCACGTCTTGTAGATCCGCGCCTGGGGCACCCGGTCCTGGACCGTCTGCCGGCGCTCGCCCTCCATGGGGGCGATCCACGTCTCGTGCCTGGGCACCGGCGGCCCCGGCGGGATCCAGCCGAAGAAGTGCTCGACCCGCTCGCGCACGTGGTCGGGATCCACGTCGCCGGCCACCACCAGCACCGCGTTGTTCGGGCCGTAGTACGTCTTGAACCACTCGTGGACGTCCTCGAGCGCGGCCGCGTCCAGATCCTCCATGGAGCCGATCGTGGTCCACGAGTACGGGTGCTCGTCGGGGTACGTGTTCTCGGTCAGGAGCTGGCGGGTGACGCCGTAGGGCTGGTTCTCGCCCTGCCGCTTCTCGTTCTGGACCACGCCCCGCTGCTCGTCCAGCCGCGCCTGGTCCACCGCGGCCAGCATGTTCCCCATCCGGTCGGACTCCATCCAGAGCGCCAGATCCAGCGCCGGCGTCGGGACGTTCTGGAAGTAGTTCGTGCGGTCGGGG
>CAZUIY010000279.1:0-3272 GCA_964619975.1 uncultured Gemmatimonadales bacterium | reverse complement strand
ATGGAGACGGCGGGCGCGGACCGGCAGGTGTTCACCGACGAGGCGGTCGACGAGATCTACGACCGGAGCTTCGGGACCCCCCGCCGGATCAACACCATGTGCGACATGAGCCTGTTCATCGGAGCGCGCCGCGGCGTCACGGAGATCGACGCCGACATCGTGCGGATGGTGTCCTGACGTGAGCGCCGCCGAAGCCGCGCGCGCCGCCTCGGGGGCCGGGTCCGCCGGCCAGGCGCTGGTGGTCATGCCGCAGGACGCCCCGGACCGCGAGGCGGTGCTGGCGGTGGTCGAGCGGATGGGGTTCCGCGTGGAGGCCCACCGCGACGCCGGCACCGCGCTCGAGGCGGTGGAGTACCTGGCCCCGGGTCTGGTCGTGCACTCCTGGAACCTGCCCGACATGGATGGCGCCACGTTCCACGACGCCGTCCGCAAGCGCGCCGGCGGCCGGCGCGTCCCCACACTCGCGATCATGCCGGGGGATCTGAACCCGGACCAGCACGTCGGCGCTCAGACCGGCATCATGGAGTACATCTGCCGTCCGTTCCAGGACGAGGCGCTGCGTTCGCGGCTGAGCGGTCTGCTCATGCACGTGAGCGCGGCCCCCGAGGAGCGGAAGGCGGAGGGCTCGTCAGAGAAGGAGTCGAAGATGATCGAGACCACGGCGCCGGCCCGGCCGGCGAAACGCGACAACGGGCCGGGACCGGCCCCGTCCGGCACGCCGGGCGCGAACGTCCGCTTCATCGGCCTCGGCGAGTGGGGGGCGCGCGGCGCCGAGCTGCTCGGCGAGCGCGGTCTGATGACGCGCGCCGTGGACACCGACGCGTCGGTGGACCGGATCCGGCTGGACGCGGACCGGCGGCACAGGGTGGTCCTGCCCGCCGGCGTGGCCGCCAACGACTGGGCCGGCGCGGCCCGGGCGATGGCCGGCGACGGCGGGCTGGGCGAAGCCCTGGCCGAGGACGCCGGGGCCGACCTGATCGTGGTCGGCGGCGACCTCTCGGCGGGCGCGGGCGCGCTCCTGGGCGTCGTGCTGCGTCGCCTGGCGCGCGAGGCGCCGGGGGCCGGCCGCCTGGCGGTCGCGCGGCTTCCCGGCCTGCGCTCCGGCCCGGATCAGCGGGCGCTGGCCCTGGTGGCCCTGAACGCGGTCCTGCAGGCTCCGGAGTCGAGCGTTCTGCTGGCCCAGCCGCCGCAGGGCGCGGGGGTCCGGGACGGCGACGCCCACGGTCCGCTCTCGCGGCTGGCGGATCTGTGGCGCCAGGCCGCCGACGAAGGCGACCCGTTCCGCGCGCTCCGCGCGACGGCGCTGGCGCGGCTCCTGGCGACGCCCGGCTTCATGGGGTGGCGCGAGATCGAGCTGGCCCGCGAGGACTGCGCCGAGGCCGCCAGCTCGTGGCACCAGAAGCTGGCCGCCTCGGTCGCCCGCTGGCAGCCGGCCGGCTACCAGTGGTCCGAGGCGCAGGCGGTGCTCATGTTCGCCCGCGCGCCGGAGGCGTGGCTCGAGGGCGGCGGGTTCAAGCACTTCGACCGGCTGGCGCAGGAAGTGTGGGACGAGGCCGGCCCGTGCGAGGTGGAGCAGGGCCTCTACGCCGGCGAGCAGCCGGCCCGGGCGCTCCTGGTCTCCGCCGGCATGCCCTACCCGCAGGACGTGATCGCTCTGCGGGACAGCGTGGAGGCCGACCGTTCGCGGCTGGCCGAGAAGCGCCGCGCGGCGGAGAGCCTGATCCCTCTGGACGAAGACTTCCTGCCGGTCGGCGCCTCCGCGCTGATCGACCTGGAAGAGATGCCGGCGCCCCCGGTGGAGTCGCCGCGCCGCCAGCCGGAGCCGAAGCCGGAGCCGAAGGCGGAGCCGGAGCCCGAGCGGATGCGGGTGCCCGAGCCGGAGCCCGAGCCGGAGCCGGAGCCCGAGCCGGTCCGCGAGCCGGAGCCCGAACGGGAGCTCCCGCGACCGGAGCCCGAGCCCGAGCCGGAGCCCGAGCCGGAGCCCGAGCCCGAGCCCGAGCCCGAGCGTCCGCGGGCCGAAGCCCCCGTGGCGGCCGCTTCGTCCGACATCGAGCTGCCCGAGGCGGGCGCCATGCCCCCCTCCTACGAGACCGCGCTGGCCCTGGTCCGGCGCGTGATCGGCGCTCAGGATCTGCGGGCGGAAGCCGATCTGGGCGAGGTCCGCTACGCCCTCTACGACCTGCTGGAGATCCTGCGGGAGGATCCGGCCACCATCCTGCCCGAGGTGTTCCGTCCCTCGCTCGACGAGTGGTTCGAGCGGCACCACGTGAACGTGGCGATCCTGACGATCCTGGCGGGCGACCTGCTGAAGGGCTCGCTCAGCGAGGTGATCGACCTGGGGACGGCGGCGCTCCTGCACGACGTGGGCATGGTGCCGACCCGCGACGAGTGGGATTCGCCGGTCAACCTGGCCCCGGCCGCCTTCGACCGGGCGATCCGGACGCATCCCGAGGAAGGGTTCAAGCGGCTCCAGGACGTTCCCGGCATGACGGCCCCCATCGCGCGGACCGTGCTCGAGGAGCACGAGCGGATGGACGGCACCGGCTACCCCGAGGGGTTGATCGGCGACGCGATCGATCCGGGGGCGCGGATGCTCGCCGTCTGCGACACGCTGGAAGCCCTCACGCATCCCCGGCCGCACCGCGGGCACGCGGACGTGGGCGACGCGCTGGAACGGTTGAAGGCGCTGGGGCAGAACACTCTCGACGGTTCGATGGTCGACGCGCTGGTGGATGAGCTCGGCCGGCTGCTGCGCCGATAGGGTCCCGGCCCGGCGCGATGGCTGAGCCCCGCTCGGGGCCGGTGTTCGTCGCCGTGGGGGGCGGCAAGGGAGGCGTGGGCAAGTCGTTCGTCGCCTCGAGCCTTGCGCTCGCCCTGGCGCGGCAGGGGGCTTCCCGCGGCCGCCGCGTCGTGGCGGTGGACCTGGACGTCGGCGGCTCCAACCTGAACCTGTTCTTCGGCGAGTCCTGGCCGCGCGCCGACATGGGCGAGTTCCTCGAGGGCCGGGCGCCGGATCTCTCCGCGGTGGCCCAGCCGACCCGGCTCGAGAACCTGCGCTACGTCGCCGGCGGCTTCGACCTGGTGGCCGCGCAGGATCCCCTCCGTCAGCGGAAGCTCGATCTGGTCCGGGCGCTGGTCGGCCTGGACGCCGACGTGGTTGTGCTGGACCTGCCGGCCGGGAACGCGCCGGCCACCCTGGACTTCTTCTTCCTGGGCGACTGGAAGGTGGTCGTGACGACCCCCGAGACGGCCGCCTTCCACGACGCCTACGG
>CAZUIY010000278.1:0-13194 GCA_964619975.1 uncultured Gemmatimonadales bacterium | reverse complement strand
CGCGATACGATTCGCTCATGACGTGTCCTCCGGCGTGCTCCCGCGGCGCGGGACGCACGAGTATCGGTCTCCCGTGGGATCGATCGGTCGGATCTCGGGGCGCGGCCGGGGCCGCGAAATGCGCGGAGAGAAGTATCCGCTGTACGGGGGGCAAGGTACGCCGGCGGTCGGAAGGCATGCAAGGAGGGTCGGATCGTCGAGGGGGGGGCGGCGGCGAACGGCCGGAGGCCTCCACGGGGGACCTACGATTCGCGGATGACACCACGGTCGTCGGGTTTCTCCGGAAACGTCCGTGCGATCACAGCCGTCCGGCGGGAAGTCCCCCGCAGAGTCCTCCGGCCGCCCGCCGCCGTCACGCTCACGGTCCAGACCCCAGCGAGGCGAAATGCGGTGTCCAGTGGGCGCGTCCGGTCGGCCCGGGGATCTCCCCCGCGCTCGGGGGCGGCGCGGCCGGTCGGGGTGGGCCACGGGGGACTTCCCGCCGGACGGTCGCACAGCAGAGAAGTTTCCGGAGAATCACCGAAGCACCCGGTGTCATCCTCGAAACGAGGCAACCCCGTGGACCACCTCGACCGGTCTCGCCGCCCTCCCCAGCACGGCCAGACCCGGACCTACCACCCAGGCGCCAACTGGAACCCGAAGTGCCCCCCCTCGTCGGGCCGCTGGAACGGAACCGCGTAGTACACCTCGAAGATGAACGCGCCGAACAGGTTGAAGCGGAGCGCCCCGCCGGCGCTGAAGACCGGGATCCGCTCGGACGAGCTGCGCGCCAGCTCGAAGGACGGCGACTCCTCCTCGGTCCACGCCACGCCGGCGTCGCCGAAGAGGACCCCCTCCGTCGGCAGGAAGCCGCCCTCGATCAGGCCGAACTCCTCGGTCCCGATCAGCGGCACCCGAACCTCCGCCTTGACGACCCCGATCCGGCTGCCGACCAGCCGGTCGAACTCGGGGCAGGCGCCGGGATCTCCGGTGCTGCACTCGGAGATCTGGAAGGTGCCGGAGGAGTACCCGCGGACCAGGGATCCCGTCCCCAGGAAGAGCGGCGTCAGGGCCGGGTCCTCGGCGTCCGGGCCGTAGCGGCCGTAGTGGAGGCCGCGGACGGCGAAGGTGACGGGCCGGGCGAAGAAGTAGCGCCGCCAGTCGGCCAGCGCATTCACGAAGTCGAGCGAGCCGAAGTTCCCCTCCAGCTCGAAGCGGCTGCGGCCGCCGCGGACCGGGGACGTGAAGCCGAAGAACGAGTAGTCGGTCACGAGCGCCACGCCGCCGTGGTAGAGGTCCAGCGGGTCGGGCGCGTCGGCGTCGAGCTCCACCGTGCCGACCAGGAACCCGTCCACGATCACCTGCCGGTCGATGTCGCGGTCGAACGAGATCCGCGTGTAGCCGGTCTCCACCTCGACTCGCCGGGTGAGCGAGAACGGGTAGTCGACGACCGCGGACGCCCGGTCGTAGAACGCCCGGTCGATCACCAGGTCGCGGAAGGTCGCGGGCTGGCCCTCGAACTCGCCGGAGGCGACCCGGACGAAGCCGGCGCGGTACGGGATGTGGCCAGCGCGGACGCCCCAGTTCAGCCGCTTCCCGAGGTTCGCGTAGAGGACCTCGCCGCCCAGGTCCTTGAAGCCGCCGCTGGCGGCGATGGCGGCGGCGAGCTGACGGTTGCCCAGCATGTCGCTCCAGAAGAAGGCGACCGAGCCGCCGAGCGAGGTGCCGAACCGGTCTACGGCCACGCCGGCGGTCGGCGGGGCCACGTAGTCGAGCTGGAGATCCGGATCGTACGGCTCGACCGCCACGTCGAGGCCGGCCGCCGGAAGGGCCGTGGCGGCGTCCTCCAGGTAGCGGTCGACCAGGATCCGGGGGGCGCGCTCGGTCGGCGGCAGCATCCCCGCCAGGGCGGGCGTCTCGCCCGGCTCCACGGCCTCGCCCGCCGCGCGCTCGGGCGGCAGGGCGTAGGCCCCGTAGCCGCCCTCGTCGAACACCGAGAACGCCAGCCGGCCGGCCCGCGAGATAGAGAGCGCGGGCGCGTGCGCCGTGATGCCGCTGACGCCGGTGGCGAGCCGCGTCACCTGGAACGTCCGACCCGACTCGACCTCCAGCCGGTAGACGTCGGCGAACCCCTCGCGGTCGGAGACGAAGTAGACGCTGCCACCGTCCGGGGCATAGCGCGGGTTGACGTGCCGCGCGCTCCCGAAGGGGCGGGTGACGCGGACGTCGCCGCTCGCGCGGTCCAGGAACGCCAGGGCCATCGGAGCCGTCCGGAGCTGGTCCAGGTCGCCGTTCCGGTCCGTGGCGAAGGCGATCGTCCGGCCGTCGGGAGAGAACTCGGGATGGATCTCGGCCCAGCGGTCATCGGTCAGCTGCTGGACCTCGCCGGTCCCCACGTTCACCAGGTAGAGGTCGGTGATGCCGCCCTTCTGGCCGCTCAACGCGATGACGCTGCCGTCCGGCGACCACGCCAGGCTGGAGGCCGCGCCCACCTCGCCCAGGTCCAGCGTCCGCTCGACCTCCCGCGAGGCCACGTCCGCGATCGCGATCTCGTGGTCCCCCTCGTCGTAGGTGACGAAGGCGAAGCGCCGGGAGTCCGGCGACCACGCGCCGGTGGTGTTGGTGAAGGCGAGGGCGTCGAAGTGTGGGTTCCGGTCGGTTTCGGCCAGGCGCCCCAGCACCTCGCCGGTCCGCGTGTCGGCCACGAACAGGTCGATCGAGAAGAGCTCGCGCTGGGAGAGGAACACGATCCGGGAGCCGTCGGGGCTCAAGGTCGGCGATAGCGCCCACGCGTCGTCCTCCCCCGGCAGGATCGGCTCGCCAGCCTCGGCCGGCGGGGTCCGGCCCTCCAGGAGCGGCTGGTAGTGCTCGCGCAGCGCCTCGTGCCAGCGGGCCGAGAGGGTGTCGTCATCCATCCCCAGGGTCGCCTGGATGGCGCCGCCCAGGTTCCGGTCGGCGGCGGTCCGGTAGAGGGTGGGGAGCACCTCGTCGCCCCAGCCGCCAGCCACGTACGCCCAGAACGCCTGGCCCCAGCGGTACGGGAAGTAGCGCGGATCCCGCGACAGGTCGTCCAGGGTCGGCAGGTCGTCCCGCAGGACCGCGTCCCGCATCCACATGGCGGTGTGCGGATCCTGCCGGCCGACCGACAGGTACTCGGCCAGCCCCTCGATCGCCCAGAGCGGCAGCACGTCGAGCGAGGCGGGGCCCTGCACCCGCTGCGTCTTCGCGATGTCGTACTGGAAGGCGTGCACCAGCTCGTGGCCCAGCACGTGGTCGGTGTCGCCGTAGGTCTCGGCGAACGGCATGACGACCCGGTCCTTCAGCCCCTCGGTGAACCCGCCGGTGGCCTCGGAGATGAAGCCGAGCGTGGTGTTGGTCTGCTGGAAATCGGGCTTGTCGGCGTAGAAGATGATCGGCTTCCGCTCGTCGAACTCGTGCGCCATGACACCGGAGAGCCGGCCGTACCACCGCTCCGCCATCCGCGCGGCGTCCGCCGCCGCCACCGCCTCGGCCGGGTAGTGGTAGACGTCGAAGTGCTCGGTCT
The DNA here is from genome assembly GCA_964619975.1 of uncultured Gemmatimonadales bacterium. Lineage (GTDB taxonomy): Bacteria > Gemmatimonadota > Gemmatimonadetes > JACCXV01 > JAHWKZ01 > DATLFF01. The sequence continues at coordinate 9,671 of CAZUIY010000278.1, read as the reverse complement.
CGAGCACCTGGAAGTCGAACTCCTCGTACTGGATCTTGTTCCGGCCGAAGTACTGGGCGTCGGCGCTCTCCGGCAGCGCGAGGAGCGCCGCAAGCGCGACCGCCGCGGCCGGGATGGCGCGGCGCGGGAAGCGGGAAGTCCGGGGCATCGTACGTACGAGCGTAGCGCCCACCACGTATGACGTCCGTTTCGTGCCTTACACGGGGGCGGACTAGGTTTCCGCCTCATGGACGACCCGTCGGACCCGCTGATCGAGCTGGAGGAGCGCGTCACCGGCTGCGTCCGCTGTCCGCGGCTGGTGGAGTGGCGGGAGCGGACGGCACGGGAGAAGCGGCGGGCGTACCGGGACGAGGAGTACTGGGGGCGCCCGGTGCCGGGCTGGGGAGATCCCGCGGCGCGGCTCCTCATCGTGGGGCTCGCCCCGGCCGCCCACGGCGCGAACCGGACCGGCCGGATGTTCACCGGGGACAAGTCCGGCCGCTGGCTCTACCGGGCGCTCCACCGGGCCGGCTTCGCCAGCCAGGCCGAGAGCCATCACCGGGGCGACGGGCTGACTCTCCTCGACTGCTTCGTCACCGCGGGGGTCCGCTGCGCGCCGCCGGACAACCGGCCGACGCCGGACGAGCGGCGGAACTGCCGCAGCTGGCTGGAAGCCGAGCTGGACCTGCTGCCGCGGGTCCGCGTGGCGGTGGCGCTGGGGGGCTTCGCGTACGACCACGCGCTTCGGATCTACCGCGGCCGGGGGCTCCCGGTGCCGGTGCCGAAGCCACGGTTCGGGCACGGCCGGGAGGTCGATCTGGGGCCGGACGGGCCTGTGGTCCTGGCGTCGTACCACCCCTCCCAGCAGAACACCTTCACCGGCGTCCTGACCGAGCCGATGCTGGACGCGGTGTTCGACCGCGCGCGGTCGATCCTGGAGGGTTAGCCCTCCGGGGGGCGGGCGCCGGGCGGGCCTTCCCGTGCCAGGCGGTCCAGGTCCAGCTCCGCCGACTCCGTCACGTCCGCCTTCAGGACCCGCTCCATCAGCGCGACCACCCGATCGCGGACGGCCGGATCCTCGGCCGCCACGCAGTCCCGCGGCACGCAGACGCCGTATCGCCGCATGTAGGCGTCATTGGCGGTGAAGAGCACGCAGTAGTCGACCGCCATCCCGGTCAGGATCACGGTCTGGACGCCGAGGTGCTCGAGCAGCACGTCCAGCGACGACTGGTAGAAGCCCGAGTGCATCGGCTTCAGCACGTGGTAGTCGTCGTCCGCGGGCTCCAGCAGCCGCACCACGGGCTCGCCCCGCACGCCCTCCTCCAGGCACCGCCGGACGAGCGCTCGGAAGTCGGACTGCCAGCGGCCGAAGTTATCGTTCACGTAGACGACCGGGATGCCGCGCTCAAGCGCCCGCTCCCTGAGCGCGGCGATCGCCTCCGCCAATCGGGAGCGCGGAGTCCAGGAGCGCTTCGCCGCCCTCGAACTCGAGGTCGTTCACGACGTCGATCAGGAGCAGCGCCAGCGGCGAGCCGCCGGCGGCGTCCCGCTCAGTCATCCTCCCTCGACAGGCCGTACTTCTCGATCTTCTTGTAGAGGTGGGAGCGCTGCATGTCCATCTGGCGGGCCGTCTCCGAGACGTTCCACTCGTTCTCCAGGAGCTTCCGCTCGATGAACGCCTTCTCGGCGGCGTCGCGGAACTCGCTGAAGGTGTCGTAGCGGTCCAGGAGCGATCCGCCGGATTCTCCCGGACGGCCGATCGGTGGCCCCGTCAGCGCGGCGACGTCGGCGGCGCCGATCGAGTCCCCGGGGGCCAGAATCACCAGCCGCTCCACCGTGTTCCTCAGCTCCCGGACATTCCCCGGCCACGACCGCTCGGTCAGCGCCTCCACCGCGTCCGGCTCGAAACGGCGCGGGGGCAGGCCGTTCTCCTCCCGGTAGAGCCGCGCGAAGTGCTCCACCAGGAGCGGGATGTCGCTCTTCCGCTCGGCCAGCGCGGGCACGGCGATCGGCACCACGTTCAGCCGGTAGTAGAGGTCCTCGCGGAACCGGCCCTCGGAGATCTCCCGCTCCAGATCCTTGTTGGTGGCGGCCAGGACGCGGACGTCCACCGCGATCCGCTCGCCGCCGCCCACCCGCTGGATCACCCCGTCCTGGAGCGCCCGCAGCACCTTCGCCTGGGCGGCCAGCGCCATGTCGCCGATCTCGTCCAGGAAGAGGGTCCCCCCGTCGGCCAGCTCGAACTTCCCCTTGCGCCGCGCGTGGGCGCCGGTGAAGGCGCCCTTCTCGTGGCCGAAGAGCTCGGACTCGATCAGCTCGTGCGGGATCGCCGCGCAGTTCACCTCGACGAACGGGCCCTCCCGCCTCTCCGACGTCGAGTGGAGCTCGCGGGCGACGAGCTCCTTGCCGGTGCCGTTCTCGCCGGTGATCAGGACATAGGCGCGGGTAGGCGCCACCCGCGCGACCTTCTCCCGCACCCGCTGAAGCGCCGGGCTCTCGCCGACCATCGGCCCGCGCGGGGCGGCGGCGCGGCGGAGCGCCTCGTTCTCGCGCTCCAGCTCGAGCTCGGCCAGCGCGTGGGCGATCCGCCGCAGCACGACCTCACGGTCGGGCGGCTTCTCCAGGAAGTCGAACGCGCCGGCCTTCAGCGCCTCGACCGCCGTCTCCACGTTCCCGTGCCCGCTGATCATGAGCACCCGGGCCTCGGGGTCTCGCGCCCGCAGCCTCTCCAGGACCTCGAGCCCGTCCATCGGCGCCATCTTGATGTCGAGCAGCACGACGTCGGCGGCGCGCTCGGCGTAGGCGTCCAGCGCCTCCGGGCCGTTGGCCGCCGTCCGCACCGCGTACCCCTCGTACTCGAGCATCGTCCGGAGGGCCTGGCGGATTCCCGGCTCGTCGTCGACCACGAGCACGTCGCCGGCGCTGCGGGGGGCGGTCACGGCTCGTTCCGGGGTGGCAGCGGGGACTCGTACATGCGGTAGCCCGTCAGCTCCATGCCGAGCCGCTCGTAGACCTCCCGGGCGCGGTGGTTCTCCTCCTCGACGTAGAGCCGGATCGCGGTCACGTCCCCGGCCTCGCGCGCGGCGTCGAGCACACGGTCCCAGAGCGCGCGGAAGACGCCCTGGCCACGCCATTCGGGCTCGACCCACACCGACTGGAACCACCAGTACCGGCCGTCGGACCAGTCGCTCCACTCCGTCGTCACCAGGCACTGACCGATGACAGAGCCGTCCGCCTCGGCCACCCAGTACGCGCCGCGGGACGGGTCGGCCTGGATCCGTCGCACGCCCCGCTCGACCATCGCCGGGTCCAGCGTCCGATCCTCGCTCTCGGCGGCCAGCCGGACGTTGCCGGAGGCCAGCGCCGACGCGTCGTCCCCCGTCGCCTGCCGCACCCGGACCACCGTCACTCCTCGCCCCCCAGGAGCTCCAGCACGCGCTCGATCGGAAGCGCCTCCGCCGAGCCGACGGCGGACTCGACCGCCGTCGCCCCGAACAGCGAGTTCAGGATCGCCTCCTCGGTCGCCTCGACCACCGCCAGGAAGAGCGGGTTCAGCGCGCCGCCCCGAAGGGCCTCTGTGGCGAGCGTCGGCCCCGCCGCTTCGTACGGGACCCTGAGCCCCTCGGCCGTGGAGAAGGCGATCACGTAGTCACCGGAGCCGTGGGACGAGAAGCCGCCGACCCGGGCGATCCCGTAGGGCGCGCGGGCGGCGATCCGGCCGAGGCCGTGCGCGTCCACCGGCGCGTCGGTCGCCACGACGATCATGATCGAGCCGTCGCGGTCCCCGGACGGGGGCGCCGCGGGCTCCTCCGGTGGGGCCTGCGGGCGCCACCGGTCCAGGAAGCCGGCCTTCCCCAGCCGGCGGCCGACGGGCACGCCCCGGATCTCCAGCGCGCCGCCGAAGTTCGACTGCACCAGCACCCCGAGCGTGTAGTCGGCGCCGCCCACGCGGACCCGCCGGCTGGCGGTGCCGATCCCGCCCTTGAACCCGAGCGCGCTCGTGCCGGTCCCGGCTCCGACCGACCCCTCGGCCACCGGTCCCCCCGAGGCCCCGACGATCGCCGCGATCACCTCGTCGGCGCCGATCCGCGGGATCGTGATCGCGTTCAGCCCCGCGTCGTTCGTCTCGCCGACCACCGGGTTGACGGAGCGGACGCCGGCGGCGGCGGTATGGTCCAGCGTCCACCGGACCACCGCGTCGGCCGCCCGGCCCACCGCGAGCGTGTTGGTGAGGACGATCGGGGTCTCGATGTTCCCCAGCTCGGCCACCTGGCTGATGCCGGTCAGCTTGCCGAACCCGTTGGCCACGTGGATCGCCCCCGGGACCTTGTCGGAGAAGAGGTCGTCGGCGTGCGGCAGGATGGCGGTCACACCGGTCCGGATCGAATCTCCTTCGATCACCGTGACTTGGCCCACCCGGACGCCGGGGACGTCTGTGATCGCGTTCAGCGGCCCCGTCGCGAGGTAGCCGATCTCGATGCCGACGTCGCGGAGCCGGGGGCGCTCCTGGGCGGCGGCGGTGCTGGCGGCGAAGGCCAGAGCTGCGGCGGCCAGGGGGATCGGCGGCGGGCGCTTCACGCGGGGGCTCCCTCGGCCGGTGCCAGCGCGTGCGCCAGCACGTACATGGCGATGGAGCCGGCGACCGCCGCGGAGAGCGACTCGACGCCCGGCGCCATCGGGAGGCTGGCCCGCCGCGCGGCGCCAGCGGCGATCGGGTCCGAGAGCCCGCCGGCCTCGTTCCCCACCGCCAGCGCCACCGGGCCCGCCGGGAGCGGCGAGTCGAACAGGGCCGGGGCGCCGGCCTCCAGCGCCACCACCGTCACGCCGTGGGCGGCGCACCACGCCAGGGCGTCGGCCGGCTCCACGCCCGAGGCCACCGAGAGGCCGAACGTGGCGCCGGCGGCCGCGCGCAGGGCCTTCGGGTTCCACGGGTCGACCGTGCCGCGGCAGCAGAGGGCGATCTCGCCCCCGGCCGCGGCCAGCGTCCGGAGGAGCGTACCGAGGTTCCCCGGGTCCTGGACGCCGTCGGCCAGGAGCGCCACCCGGGCGGACGGCGCCGGCAGGGCGGCCAGTGTTCGCTCGGGCAGTCGGGCGATCGCCAGCATCCCCTGGGGGGTGGTGGTGTCGGCCAGCGCGGCCAGCTCCGGTTGTTCGACCCGGTACAGTGCGGCGTCCCCGGGCAGGCGACCTTCTTCGCGCCACTGGTGGAGGACGCCCGCACCGCCGTCGTCCACCACCAGGGCCTCGAAGCGGGCGCCGCGGTCCAGCGCGTCGGCGATCGAGCGCGGGCCCTCGAGCAGGAAACGGCCCTGCCGCTCGCGTCCCGCGCGGGTCGCGAGGTCCGAGAACACGCTCCGGCGGGACAGCGACAGGGGACGGATTTCCACGGGGCGGCTCACCTTCTGGAAGGAACTTTCGACCGGCACGATCACTATTATGAACCGGGACCGAGGGGCGGGGCTAGCAGCGAGGAGGCACGGATGAGCAAGGTGATGGTACGGGAGGTTCGGGAACACGCGGCGGTCCGCCTGACGGTGGCCACGCTCGGCCTGATCGCGATGGCGCTGATGCTCTCGGCCTGCGCGTCGACCGGCGTCAACAAGGGCGACTTCAACCTCGTCTCCTACGAGGAGGAGTGGCAGCTCGGAGCGCAGCTCGAGCAGGACATCGCGCGCCAGATGCCGGTCCTGAACGACGCCACCGCGCTCGCCTATCTGAACAGCATGGGACAGCGGATCGTGGCCCAGAGCGAGCTGGCGCAGGCGCCCTGGGAGTTCCACATCGTGGCCGATCCCCAGATCAATGCGTTCAACATTCCCGGCGGCCACGTCTACGTGAACACGGGCCTGATCTGCGCCGCCGACAACGCGGCTGAGCTGGCCGGCGTTGTGGCGCACGAAGCGGCGCACGGCGTCGCCCGGCACGGCACCGAGATGTACTCGCGGGCGTACGGCACGAACATCATCGCCAGCCTGGTCCTGGGCGGGAACGCCCCGCTCTACCAGCAGATCCTGGCCAGCGTGGCGGTCAACGGCACGTTCGCCAAGTGGGGCCGGGACGCCGAAGCGGAATCCGATCATCTGGGCGTCCTTTACATGTACAACGCGGGATACGATCCGATCGGGATGGTGACGATGTTCCAGGAGCTGCTGTCGCGGCAGGAGCGCCAGCCGAGCTCGGTGGAGCAGTTCTTCTCGTCCCACCCGCTGACCCAGGACCGGATCGAGGCCGCGCGCGCCCAGGTGGAGCAGCTTCCGCCGCGGGCCAACCTGGTCCTGCAGGACGCGGGGTTCCAGACGCTGCAGCGGCGGGTGCAGGCCCACTGCAACTGACGCCGGTCGCCGGCCGGGGCTCGTCGACGCCCCGGCCGGTTTTTCAACTTTTGAAAACGAGAGTCGTCTAGCCTTCCGCCAGGAGCGCCTGGAGGCCGGGCCGCGGGTCGAACTCGTGGAACGTGTTGGTGAAGCCTTCGGGGCCCCACCAGCGCGCGAGCCGGTCCGGGACGACGAACGCCTGGTAGACCCTGTCGGGGCGGGCATCGATCACCCGGGTGGAGACGATGTCCGTCATTCCATCCTCGACTCCGTGGAGGTTTCGTCGGTCGCGCTCTCCCGGCGCTCGCCGGCGAGACTCGGGAGACCCACATTCTACCCGTGACGGAAATCCGGCCACCGGTGGCGCTGACGATCGCGGGGAGCGACTCCTCGGGGGGCGCCGGAATCCAGGCCGACCTCAAGACCTTCCACGCGCTCGGCGTCTACGGCATGAGCGCGATCACCGCGCTGACCGCCCAGAGCACCCGGGGCGTGACCGGCATCCACGCCGTGCCGCCCGACTTCGTGGCCGAGCAGATCGACACCACGGTGGCCGACATCCGGCCCGACGCGGTCAAGACCGGGATGCTGGCGAACCGGCCGATCGTCGAAATCGTGACGGCGGCGGTGGACCGACACCGTTTCACCACATTTGTAGTCGATCCCGTGATGGTCTCGACCAGCGGCTCGCTCCTGCTGGAGGAGGACGCCGTCGAGGCGGTGCGCCGGCTCCTCATCCCCCGCGCCACGATCCTGACCCCGAACGGGCCCGAGGCGGCGGCCCTGACCGGCCGGACGGTCGAGACCCCGGCGGACCAGGAGGCCGCCGCTCGCGCGCTGGTCGAGGAAGCGGGCGCCGCCGCGGTCCTGGTGAAGGGGGGCGACCTCGAGGGGGACGACGTGGTGGACGTCTACTTCGACGGCCAGCAGTGGGTGCGGTTCGTGGAGCCGCGGATCCGGACCACGAGCACGCACGGGTCGGGGTGCGCGCTGGCCAGCGCGATCGCGGCGTGGCTGGCTCGGGGCGAGCCGCTGCTCGAGGCGGTCCGGCGGGCGCGGCGGTTCGTCGTGGCCGGCATCCATCACGCGCCACCGCTCGGGGAAGGGCGGGGCCCGCTGGATCTGTTCCCGCGGGCCTGAGCGCCTACAGGCTCCCCCCGCGTTCCCGCCGGACCCGCCGGGCCAGGCGCAGGAACCGGGCGACGTGCGTGGTGGCGCGGATGTGGCTCTTCTCGTCCCCGTAGATCGTCCGGATCGGGACCCACTCGATGGGCCAGTCGCGCCTCAGGCACTCCACGATCTCCTCGACCTCGAAGCCGAAGCCGGGCTCCGTGGCGGACTCCAGCATCGCCTCCATCAGCCGTCGCGAGACGAGCCGGTAGCCGGACTGGTTGTCGCGGATCTCGACGCCCGCCGCCCACCGGAGCACCCGGCGGCCGAGCGTGTTGGAGAGGCGCCGCGCCGGCGGCATGGAGCGGAAGTCGCGCGCGCCGACGATCAGATCGGCCCCGGTGTCCCGCCAGGCGGTGAGGAAAGCGGGGATCTCGGTGGGGTCGTGCTGGCCGTCCGCATCCAGCGTGACCACGGCCTCGGCCTGCCGCGCGAGGGCGGCGCTGAAGCCGGTCATGAGGGCCTGACCCTTCCCCTGCCCCTCGGGGTGCCTCAGTACCTCCGCGCCGGCCGCGCGGGCGACATCCGCCGTCCCGTCCTCGGAGCCGTCGTCCACGACCAGGACCGGCAGGTGCTCGGCCGCCCCCCGGACCACTGGCTCGATCCGCGGGGTCTCGTCGCGCGCGGGGACGATCGCCAGGATCGTGTCAGGACTCCGCTCTCATGTGGCGGACGGAATCCTCCACCAGCTCACGCAGGACCCCCATGTCGACGTCGGCCAGCCGGCGGATGTAGAGGCAGGACCTGCCGGTCTTGTGCTTTCCGAGATCCGCCATGAGCGATTCGTACCGCTCGAAGCCCGGCATGATGTAGAGCGTCAGCTCCCGCTTCCGCGGCGCGAAGCCGGTGAGGAACCAGTCCCCCTCCCGGCCGCTCTCGTACTTGTAGTGGTAGCTCCCGAAGCCGACCATGCCGGGGCCCCAGATCCGCGGCTCCTCGCCGGTGACCTCGCGCATGAGCTCGGCGACGGCCTGGCAATCCCGCCGCTTCTCGTCGTCCTCGATCGACTCGATGAAGTCGTCGGCGCTGGCGTCGGTGGGCCGGGACTTGTTCTCCGTCATCGGTCTCCTCGTTCCGAAAACACCTTCTTTATCTCCGCATTCAGTTCTTCAAACCTGACAGGGCCTGTGCTCAGACTGGCCACCAGCTTCTCGCTCAGCGTCCTCTTGAGGACAGAAAGAACCGCTTTGGCGGGTGCGATGTAAAACTCCAACTGGCCTACATCGAGCGGGTCGTACAGATCCGGATCCGTACAGCACTGCTTGCAGAAGACGAAAACGTCGGCCTGGAGCGCTGACTCCCCTACATATCTGCCAGCTTCTGCGTCCCAGGCCTGCTTCGTACCCACACGTCCAAAGCTGATCTTCGACAGCGCGCGCTGCCCCCAGCTCTGCAAGTAGGCGGAGGACTTCACCTCGATCCGGATTCCATCCGGGGACAGCACGTCGTAGTCCGCCCACTCTGTTCGCAGATCGGCGACCTGGCCCACCGCTCTTCCAACTACGAATTCGGCCAGCGACGCGCGGACCGTGTTCATTCTCAGATCGCCCATTGCCCAAGCCCAGAAGTCCACGACGGTGGCATCGAGACCCTTGAACGGCTCTCGCCCACTCAGCTTCTCCAGAGACTTTGGCCGTATCGAAGGAGGGGGGACGGAGGGACCGGGCTCTCTCACGACCTTCCTGCCGAGGTGCCGAGTAAACTCAGAGCCGGTGGATGGTGGCCCGTGGCGCGGCGACCGCCCTTGCGCCCTCCTGCCCGCCCTTCGCCGGCGCGGCCGCCTCGGCGCCGTACGGCCGCTCCGGCCCCCCGGCGCCGTTGCCGTGCACGATCCTGACGCCTGCGCTGGCCCCGATCCGCGTGGCCCCGGCCTCGATCATGGCGAGGGCGGTCGGCTGGTCCTTGACCCCGCCGGAGGCCTTGACCCCCATGCCTCCGCCGACCACGCGGCGCATGAGGCGGATGTCGTCCTCGGTGGCGCCGCCGGGGCCGAAGCCGGTGGAGGTCTTGACGAAATGGGCGCCGGCGGACTGGGCCAGGACGCTGGCCTTCACCTTCTCCTCGTCCGTCAGGAGCGCGGTCTCCAGGATCACCTTGACCCGGGCGCGGCCCTTCGCGGCCTCGACCACGCCGCGGATGTCGCGCTCGACGGCGCGGTACTCGCGGGACTTGAGCGCCCCCACGTTCTGCACCATGTCGAGCTCGGCG
>CAZUIY010000277.1:0-1840 GCA_964619975.1 uncultured Gemmatimonadales bacterium | reverse complement strand
GTGGTCGTGAAGCCGCTCGAGGAGAAGGAACAGAAGAAGGGCGGCATCATCATCCCCGATACCGCCAAGGAGAAGCCGCAGGAGGGCAAGGTCGTGGCCGTCGGACCCGGCAAGTTCAGCGAGACCGGGGAGCGGATCCAGCCCGAGGTCAAGAAGGGCGACAAGGTGCTCTACGGCAAGTATTCCGGCACCGAGGTCACCGTCGAGGGCGAAGACTACCTGATCCTGCGCGAGGCCGACATCCTCGCCACGTACTAAGACATTCCAGGAGGAGATTCCACATGGCCAAGGAACTGAAATTCGACGTCCAGGCCCGGTCCGCCCTCAAGCGGGGCGTGGACCAGCTGGCCGACGCGGTCAAGGTGACGCTCGGCCCCAAGGGCCGGAACGTCGTGCTGGACAAGAAGTTCGGCTCGCCCACGGTGACCAAGGACGGCGTCACGGTGGCGAAGGAGATCGAGCTCGAGGACGCCGTCGAGAACATGGGCGCCCAGATGGTCAAGGAGGTCGCCTCCAAGACCAGCGACATCGCCGGTGACGGCACCACCACCGCGACCGTCCTGGCCCAGGCGATCTTCCGCGAGGGCCTGAAGTCGGTCACCGCGGGCATCAACCCGATGAGCCTGAAGCGCGGGATCGACCAGGCGGTCGAGACCGTGGTCGGAGAGCTGAAGAAGCTCTCGACCCAGACCAAGGGCAAGACCGAGATCACCCAGGTCGCCACCATCTCCGCGAACAACGATCCCGAGATCGGCGAGCTGATCGCCGACGCCATGGAGAAGGTCGGCAAGGACGGCGTGATCACGGTGGAGGAGGCGAAGGGCCTCGAGACGTTCCTCGAGACCGTGGACGGCATGCAGTTCGACCGCGGCTACCTCTCGCCCTACTTCGTGACGAACCCGGACAAGATGGAGGCCGAGGTCGAGGACGCGTACGTCCTCATCCACGACAAGAAGGTCTCCACCATGAAGGACCTGCTCCCGGTGCTGGAGAAGGTCGCCCAGAGCGGCAAGCCGCTCGTCATCATCGCCGAGGACGTCGAGGGCGAGGCCCTGGCCACGCTCGTGGTCAACAAGATCCGTGGCACGCTCAAGGTGGCCGCGGTCAAGGCGCCCGGCTTCGGTGACCGCCGCAAGCAGATGCTGCAGGACATCGCCACGCTGACGGGTGGCCAGGTCGTCTCGGAAGAGGTCGGCTTCAAGCTCGAGAACGTCGTGCTGAAGGACCTCGGCCGCGCCAAGCGGATCGTCATCGACAAGGACACGACCACCATCGTCGACGGCGCCGGCAAGGCGGACGACATCCAGGGTCGCATCAAGGCGATCCGGCAGCAGATCGAGACGACGACGTCCGACTACGACAAGGAGAAGCTGCAGGAGCGGCTGGCGAAGCTCTCCGGCGGCGTGGCCGTGATCAACGTCGGCGCGGCGACCGAGACCGAGATGAAGGAGAAGAAGGCCCGCGTCGAGGACGCGCTCCACGCGACCCGCGCGGCCGTCGAGGAGGGCATCGTGCCCGGCGGCGGGGTCGCCTTCATCCGCGCCCAGAAGGCGCTGGACAAGCTCCAGCTCGAGAACGACGAGGAGCAGCTCGGCGTCCAGATCATCAAGAAGGCGCTGGAGGAGCCGGCGAAGTGGATCATCCAGAACGCCGGTCTCGAGGGTGCCGTCTACGTCGAGAAGATCAAGGCGGAGAAGAAGAACGTCGGCTTCAACGCGGCGACCCTCGTGTTCGAGGACATGGTCGCGGCCGGCGTCATCGATCCGACCAAGGTGAGCCGGACGGCGCTCCAGAACGCGGCGTCGATCGCGGGACTCCTGCTGACCACGGAGGCCGTGAT
>CAZUIY010000276.1:0-1497 GCA_964619975.1 uncultured Gemmatimonadales bacterium | reverse complement strand
GTCCCGGCGGGGGCCAAGGGTGGTCCACTGATTCGATCTCACTGAAAGGAGATCGTTCATGATCACCACCACCACCCCTCTCCGCGAGCAGATGCGCCGAGCCTTGCGCATCCGCAACATGTCCGACCGCACCGAGTACATCTACATCCACATGGTCGCCGGGTTCGCCGCTCACTTCCACCGTTCTCCCGACCGGCTCGGGCGTCCCCACATCGAGGAGTACCTGCTCTTCATTCGGGATGTGAAGAAGGTCTCGTACTGCTGGTACAACCAGTGCGTCTGTGCGCTGCGCTTCTTTTATCGCTACGTCCTCGATCGGCCCGCGCTGGTCCAGCGCATCCCATACGGTCACCGGGAACGACACCTCCCAGTGGTGCTCTCCGTCAATGAGGTCCTGGCCTTCCTCGCCGCCATCCGCTCACTCCGCGATCGGGTCATCATCACCGTCCTCTACTCGGCCGGCATTCGCCTGGGCGAGGTCTGCGGCCTTCGTGTCGACGACATCGACTCGTCCCGCATGCTTCTGCGCATCCGTCAGGGCAAGGGCCGCAAGGATCGCTTCGCTCCGTTGTCGCCGATCGCACTGAACCTGCTTCGCGAATGGTGGCGCGCGAGTGCTCATCCAAAAGGGTTGCTCTTCCCGAACAAGAACGATGCGTCACGCCCCCTCAGCCCAGCCACCGTGCAGCGCGCGGTCAAGGTCGCCGCCCGCGATGCTGGCCTCACCAAACGCATTTCTCCTCACACCCTGCGTCACTCGTTTGCCACGCATCTGGTCGAACAGGGCAACGCCGTCCGCGCCATCGGGGTCATGCTCGGGCACGCCCATGGCCGCACCACCGAGATCTACACCCACGTCACCCCGGCTCAGGTTCGCAGTCCACTCGACGGGATCTTTCCGCCCACGAAGACCGACTGATCTTCGATGGGCTCCGAGGCTTCACTCGGTGCCATCATTCGCGCAAAGGGCGGTGAGCTTCTCGCCAAATTCCCCGTGAGCTCCGCCCAGCGCAAGGTGATGCGCGCCATCGCCGACTGTCGCTCGGCCGCCCTCGGCGGTCATCGCGACCGCTGTGATTTCTGTGCGTCTGAGCACGTCTTCTGGAACTCGTGCCGCGATCGTCACTGTCCGGGCTGCGGAGGTGAGGCCCGCCAACAGTGGCTCGACGCACGGCGCGACGAGGTTCTCGACGTCCCGTACTTTCACGTCGTCTTCACCATCCCGGCCATCCTCAATGTCCTCGCTCGTCACGCGCCCGAGGTCGTCTATGCCATCCTGCTTCGCTGCGCGGGCCAGGCCCTGCTCGACCTCGGCCTCTCTCGGCTTGGTGCCCGCATGGGCGTCCTCACCGTTCTGCACACCTGGGGTCAACGACTCCCGTTCCACCCTCACGCGCACTGCCTGGTTCCCGGCGGCGGCTTCTCTCGCGATGGTCGTCGCTGGGTCCGCGTTCCCAAGATCGATTTCCTCTTCGCCGTCAAGCCGCTCTCCCGGCA
>CAZUIY010000275.1:0-44510 GCA_964619975.1 uncultured Gemmatimonadales bacterium | reverse complement strand
AAGGACCATGCAGACCCTTCTCCTGACCATCCTCGTCCTCGGCGTCCTCGTCTTCGTCCACGAGCTGGGTCATTTCATGACCGCCAAGTGGGCCGGCATCGCGGTGCCGCGGTTCTCGATCGGGCTGGGCCCCCGGCTCTTCGGCGTGAAGGTGGGGGAGACCGACTACTGCATCTCGGCGGTCCCCTTCGGCGGCTACGTGAAGATGGCGGGCATGGAGGGGGAGGAGGCCTTCGAGGCGGTCGAGGGCGGGGCGATCGAGGACGAGGACCTCGAGGAGCAGGTCCCACCCGAGCAGCGGTTCGAGAACAAGACCCGGGCCTGGCGGCTCCTGGTCCTCTCCGCCGGGGTCATCATGAACTTCGCCCTCGGCTGGTTCATCTACGTGGGGCTCGCCTGGACGGACGGGATCCCCACGGTCAACGGCACTCAGGTGGCGGGGGTGGATTCGACGGCGCTCCAGGCGCATCCGGAGCTGGCGTCGGTGGCGGGCGGGGAGATCGTGGCGGTGGACGGACAGGGGGTCGGCAACTGGCACGAGATCAACCAGACCATGATCGACGGTGAGGGCCCGATCCAGATCACGCTTGCCAGCGGCGAGAGCGTCGTGGTGGACGCCGCGGACGGGGACGAGCGGGAGGGGATCGCGATGTCGCTCCAGCCACTGGTCCCGCCGGTCGTGGCGGAGATCCGGCCCGAGAGCCCGGCCGCCACCTCCGGGCTCCGCGCCGGCGACCGCATCATCTCGATCGACGGGGAGGAGACCCCCGCCTTCAGCGACGTCAGCCGGATCATCCGCGAGCGGCCGAGCCAGCTCGTGCCCGTCGTGGTCGAGCGGCCGGTGGCCGGTTCGGACGAGCCGCGCCAGCTCTCGCTGACCGTCCAGACGGGGGTCGAGAAGGCGCCGCGGCCGACCGATGGCAAGTTCGTCGACACCGGCTATCTCGGCGTCGGCACCGAGATCGGACGGATCGACCTCGGCCCGGGCGAGGCGGTCGTGGCCGGCACCCGCGCCACGTGGCGCGCCGGCACGCTGATCCTGACGGGCCTGAAGGACCTGGTGACGGGCGGGGTCAGCATGCGCTCCCTCGGCGGGCCCGTGGCGATCGGGCAGCTCACGGGGCACTTCGCGCGGCAGGGGACGTCGAGCCTGCTGGCGTGGGTGGCGCTCTTCTCGATCAACCTGGCGATCCTGAACCTGCTGCCGATTCCCGTCCTGGACGGCGGCCACATCGCGTTCCTCGGCCTCGAGGCCGTGCGCGGGCGGCCGCTCTCCATGCGCCAGAAGCTGCGGCTCTCCCAGGTCGGGCTGGCCTTCCTGGTCCTCCTCATGGCCTGGGCGTTCACCGCCGACATCCTCCGCCTCGTCGGATTCTGATCCGGCTTCAATGAGCGCCACACGCCGCGAGTGGGCCGTCCGGCTGGCCCTGCTCGGCGGCAGCCTCGCGGTCTGCCTGGTCCTGGCCGAGCTCGTGGTCCGGGCCGCGATTCCCCAGATGTACAGCATCACCTGGCAGGAGCGGGACGCCCGCGGCCTGATGGTGAACAGGGCCGGCGAGGTAGTGGAGCACGCCGCCTACGGTCGGCGGACGGAGTACCGGCTGAACGACCGTCGGCTCCGCGGCGGGCCGGTTCCGGAGGACGGGCTGAAGGTCCTGATCCTGGGGGACTCGTTCGCCTTCGGCTGGCTGCTGGAGGAGGACTCGACCTCGGTGGCGCGGCTCCAGGCGCGGGCCGCCTCGGCCTTCGGCGCCGGCGCCGTACGGTTTCTGAACGGCGGCACCGCCGACTGGGGGACCGCCGACTACGTCGCGTTCGTCGAGCGGTACGGCGAGGCGATCGACCCCGACATGATCGTGATCTTCTTCAACTTCCTGGACGTGGCCCGAGCCGGGCGAGGGCTCTATGGAGTGCAGGACGGGGGGCTGGTGGAGCGGGTGCCGCCGGTGCCGCGGCAGGGGCCGATCACGGGTGCGCTGGAGCGGATTCCCGGCTTCGACGCGTTCCGGCGCCGCTCCCACCTGTACCTGGCGGTGCGGGCCGGCGTGAACCGGCTGGGGTTGATCGCTCGCGGAGACGAGGCGGTCCCGCGCGAAGTGGCCGAGCAGAGCGCGGCCACGACGGCGGAGCTGGCGCGGGCGCTGTTCGTGCGCCTGTCCGAGTGGGCCGAGGAGCGGGACGTCCCGCTGGTGGTCCTGAGCTCCGGTTACCTCGGCTACGGCTATCCGGAGCGGGACGCCGCCGGGGAGCCCGTCTGGTCCGCGCCGCGTGTGGCGGTGGATCCCAACCAGCGCTTCATCGCCTCCGCCGACTCGTTCTTCTCGGCCCACGGTATCCCCTGGCACGAGATCTCCGGGGAGGTGGAGGCCGCCGCGGGGGGAGACATGGACGTGCTGATCATCGCCCGCGACGGCCATCCCAACGATCACGGCGCCCGCCTGGTCGCCGAGGCCGCCTGGCCCCGCCTGGCCCCTCATCTGGCGGCGGCGCTCGAGGGGCGGCGGTAGGTTCACCGCGATGGCAGACGAAAAGGATCCGAAGGACGAAGAGAAGCGCGGTAGGAAGCCACCCCGCAAGGGAGATGAGCGCCCCCGACGCACCCGGAAGCCCGGCACCGCCAGCCCCGGCGGGGCGCGGAAGGCGGACGCTCCGGCGGCGCGGCCGGGGAATCCGGAGAAGCCGCGGAGGCCGGGGAAGCTCGGTGAGAAGCCGCGGGGCGGGGGGAAGCCCGGCGGCCGGCCGCGCCATCAGGGGAAGCCGGGGGAGAAGCCGCGGGGGAAGGGTCGCCCAGGGGAGAAGCCGGGGGGCTCGGGGAAGCCCGGCGGCCGCCCGCGCCACCAGGGGAAGCCCGGCGAGAAGCCCCGGGGCCGCACCGGAGAGCGCTCGCGGACCGGTGACTCCCGGTCGGGGCGGCCGAAGTCCGACCGGCAGGGGTCCGGTCGTCCGCGGACCGATCGGGAGCGTGCGCGGGCCGACCGTGTCCGCACCGACCGCCCCCGCGCTCCCGCGCGGCCCCCGAAGCCGCGAATCCCGCGTCCCGTCGTCGCCGTCTTCGCCAAGGCGCCCGTCCCCGGCCAGGTCAAGACGCGGCTGACGCCGGCGCTCCGGGCGCAGGAGGCGGCGGACCTCTACCGGGCACTGCTCCTGGACACCCTGGACGCCGTGGAGCCCGCGGCCGCCGAGATGGTGGTCGCCTACACGCCGACCCACGCCAAGCAGCACCTGGCGAGCCTTCTGGGGCTCCGGAGGCGGTTGATCTCACAAGGCCCCGGGGGTGACCTGGGGAGCCGCCTGGCATACGTCTTCGATCGGCTGCTGGATGGGAAGCGCGCGGTTCTGGTGGTGGGGAGCGACTGCCCGGCCTTGAGCGGCGCCCGGATCGCCGAGGCCGCCGAGGCGCTCGTGAGCGCGGACGTGGTAGTCGGCCCGTCGGAGGACGGCGGCTACTACCTGATCGGCATGCGGCGGCCCCACCCGGAGCTGTTCCAGGGTGTGCCGTGGAGCACCGGCGACGTGCTGGAGGCGACCCGTGAGCGGATCGAGAAGTCGGAGCTGACGTCGGCCTGGCTCCCGGTCGAGCGCGACATCGACACCCCGATCGATCTGTTCGAGCTCCTGGCCGGCGCCTCCGCGGCGCGGCTCAAGGAGCTCTACCCGCGGACCTCGGCGGTCCTCCACTCGACCCTGCCGCCGCGGCGCCTGTCGGCGCTGGAGGAGCGGATTCTGGGTCGGGACACGAAGGCGTGACGGCGGGCGTTCATCGAGAGGCTGGGACGTCACTCGGGTCAGTATGAATCTCGAGATTCATACTCCGTTCGAAGAAGAGTGGCCGTCCACCATCCGTGACGGCGCCTTTCTCCCCTCGGGCCAGGCACTTCGCGCCCATCCATGACCGTCTCCCCTCGCCTCGCCCTCCTGGTCGGCGTGTTCGCCATCACCTGGGCGGCGGTCCTGATCCGGTGGGCCGACGCGCCGGCCCTGGCGGTCGCCTTCTGGCGGCTGGCGCTGGCCACCGGCATGCTGATCGCGATCGCGGCGGCGACGAGAACGTCGGTCCTTCGACAGTGGCGGGGGATCGACGGGTGGACCGGGGCGGCGGCGGCGCTCCTGCTGGCGCTCCACTTCGCGTTCTGGATCGCCTCGCTCGACTACACGACGGTGGCGGCGTCGGTGGTCCTCGTCAGCACCCAGCCGATCTTCGTGGCGCTCCTGGCGTGGGCGTTCCTGAAGGAGCGGCCGGCCCCGACGGCCTGGCTCGGGATCGCGGTCGCGTTCGCGGGCTCGGCGGTGATCGCCGGCGCCGACTGGGGGAGCGGCGGCCGGGCCCTCCTGGGGGACCTGCTGGCCCTGATGGGCGCGATCTGGATCTCCGCCTACTACGTGCTGGCCCGCTACCTTCGGAAGACGAAGGACCTGGTGCCCTACGTGACGGTCGTGTACGGCCTGGCCGCGCTCTGGCTCCTGGCGGGGGCGCTGGCGAGCTCGACGCCCCTGGCCGGGTGGGGGTGGAAGACGTGGGCGGCGCTGGCCGGCCTGGCGGTGGGGCCGACCATCCTGGGTCATTCGTCCATGAACTACGCCCTCCGGTATCTTCCGGCCTACGAGGTGAACGTGGCGATTCTGGGCGAGCCGGTGGGCGCGGCGCTCTGGGCGGCGATCTTCCTGGCCGAGATGCCGGGGGCCGGCACCTGGGCAGGCGGTGCGCTGGTGCTGGCCGGCATCGCGCTGACGGTCCGTCGCCGCCCGGTCGACGACGAGATGGCCGCGGCGAACCTGTGAGGGGAGACCATGGCGGATAAAGGACCGATCGGCGTGCGGGTCTGGCGCGGGGACGAGGTGGAGTCGCTCCATCGGGTCCACGCGGCGGTGGTGGAGGACCCGCGCGTGGTGGCGCGGCACGGCGAGCCGGACACGCGGGCGTATCTGCGCTCCTCGGCCAAGCCGATCCAGCTTCTGCCGCTGGTGGAGGAGGGGCTGGTGGAGCGCTTCGGCTTCACCGGACCAGAGATCGCGGTCATGGCCGCCTCCCACTCCGGCGAGCCGTTCCACCTGGAGGCGGTGCGGTCGATCCTGGAGAAGGCCGGCATCCCCGAGGAGGCCCTCGGCTGCGGCGCCCACGAGCCGATCGAGCCGGCGGCGGCCGAGGCGCTGCGCGCGTCCGGCGAGCCCCCACGGCCGATTCACAACAACTGCTCCGGCAAGCACGCCGGTATGCTGGCGGTCTCGCAGGCCATGGGGTGGCCGATGGAGACCTACCTCGACCCGGAGCACCCCCTCCAGCGGCGGATCCTGGAGACGCTGGCCGAGATGAGCGGGATGGCCCGGCCGGCCATCGGCGTGGCGGTCGATGGCTGCGGCGCGCCCACCTTCATTCTGCCGGTGGCCGCCATGGCGCGGTCCTGGGCGTGGCTGGCCGGCGCCGACACCCGGCGGCAGGGGGACCGCGAGGCCGCCGTGGGGACGATATTCGACGCCATGGCGGCGCACCCCGAATACGTCGGCGGCACCGGGCGCCTGGACACCGACCTGATGGCCCACGCGGGGGACCGCGTGGTGCTGAAGACGGGGGCGGAGGGGGTCTACTGCGCGGCCCTTCGCGGCCGCGACGGCCGGGCCCCCGCGGGCCTAGCCCTCAAGGTGGCGGACGGCGCCAAGCGGGCCCAGGACGTGGCGGTGCTCGCCCTCCTGGCCGATCTGGGCGCCCTCGACCCCGGCGCGCTCCCCACGCACGCGCGGCCGGCGGTCACCAACCGGGCCGGAACCGAGGTCGGGCGGATCGACGCCCGCCTGCCCCTGGATCGATGAGCGGGGACGCCCCAGACGTGGACCGCAGCCCGCCGGGACCCGCCGAGGCGACCGCCCTGGCGCGGATCGGGGCCGCGGCCGGCGACGGCGACGCCGAGGGGCTGATCGACGCGCTGGACGCGGCGGACGCCGCCGGCGCCACCCCCGACGATCTCGAGGAGATCATCCTACAAACATATTTGTTCGCCGGGTTCCCGCGCGCGATCAACGCGTTCTTCACCTACCGCGGCTGGACCGCCCGGGTGGGCCGGGAGCGGGGCCACGCCTTCGTCGAGCCCGACGACGTGGACGGCTGGCGCCGGCGCGGGGAGGAGCTGTGCCGGCGGGTCTACGGCGAGTCGTTCGACGCGCTCCAGGTTCGGATGGCCCGGCTCCACCCGATGATCGCCGACTGGACCGTAGTCGAGGGGTACGGCAAGGTGCTCTCGCGCCCCGGCCCCGACGCCCCCCGGCGCGAGGCCGCCGCGGTCGGCACGCTGATCGCCCTCGGAGCCGAGCGGCAGCTGATCTCGCACCTCCTGGGCGCGCTCCGGACCGGGGTCCCGCGGCCATCGCTGGAGGCCGCCGCCCGCGCCGTGGCCGGTGGACGGGGGCGCGAGGAGCTGGTGGAGCGCCTCCTGGCGGAGCTCGAGGACCCCACCGACGCGGCGCCTCCCACTCTGTGAGCTCCATCGAAGTCCGCGTCCGCTACGCCGAGACCGACCAGCAGGGGGTCGCCTACCACGGCCACTATTTCGTCTGGATGGAGATCGCGAGGACCGAGTACCTGAAGGCCCTCGGCTTTCCTTACGACCGGCTGGAGAAAGAGGGGCTCTTCTTCGCCGTCAGCGAGGCGTCCTGCCGCTACGGCGGCGCCGCCCGCTACGAGGACCGAGTCACCGTCGTCGCCCGGGTGGAGGAGCTCCGGAGCCGCGCGGTGGTGTTCGCCTACGAGATCTCGGTGGAGGGCCGGCGGATCGCCACCGGCCGGACGACGCTGATCGCGATCGACCGGGAGCGACGGCCGTGCCGGATTCCGGCGGAGATCGTGGCGGCGATGGAGGCGGCGCCGCCCCGGTAGGCATGGGAATGGAGCCCGCCGTGTCCATCGTCATCCCTACGTACAACAGGGCGGTCCATCTGCCGTTGGCCATCCGAAGCGTGCTGGGTCAATCCTTCTACCCGTTCGAACTCATCATCGTGGATGACGGCTCGATGGACGAGACCGGTGAGGTCGTCCGGTCCTTCGGTGATCCTCGCATTCGATACCTGGAGCACCCGGGGAACAGGGGCGGCGGGGCAGCGCGAAACACGGGCATCGGGATCGCGCGGGGCAGGTACATCGCCTTTCTGGATTCGGACGACGAGTGGGTTCCCGACAAGCTCGAGCGCCAGATGGAGGTGTTCGAGCGGCTGGATGACGCGTTCGTGCTGGTGCATGGCGGATTCCGGTATCGGTACGACGATGGCTCGACCGCGAACGTGGAACCGTCCGGAGCGCGGGGGAACCTCTCGCCGGGGATGCTGCGTGAGAACTGCATTCCAGCGACGAGCACCGTCATGGTGCGCACCCCTGTGGTGCGGGAGCTCGGAGGATTCGACGAGCGCCTGCCCAGCTGCCAGGACTGGGATCTGTGGATTCGGATGTCGGAGAAAGGGTCCGCGGAGTACGTGGGTGGAATCCTGGGTACCGTCACGCGCCATGAAGCGAGCATCACCGGAGACCTGGGAGCCGTATTGGCCGGACACGAGATGATACTGGCCAAATACCGCGACAGGGTGGAGGAGCTGGGACGGGATGCCGTCTCCGCGCATTTCTTCAGGATGGGATACATCGCGGCGTTTCGTTTCGGTGATGGAAAGAGGGGAAGAAAATATCTTCGTCGCGCCATCATGTGGAATCCGTTATCGCTGTCGGCATGCAAGTATTACGTCCTGTCCTGGCTGAATCGAGGGGGATACAGGCTGCTGAAAAGGCTCCGCGGTCGCAGGTGACGGCTACGCATCGACGGCACGACCCGCGGCCCAGAGGGTCGGGAACCCTCCTGGTCACGGGAGGGGCCGGGTTCATCGGGTCGGCGCTGGTGAGACACCTGATACACGAGACGGACTATCGCGTGGTCAACGCGGACAAGCTGACCTATGCGGGCAACCTGAACTCGCTCGCGCCCGTCGACGGACATCCCCGGCACGTGTTCGAGCGGGTGGACATCTGTGACGGGAGCGAGATCCAGCGCCTCTTTCGCGAATACCACCCGTGCGGCGTCCTCCACCTCGCGGCCGAGAGCCACGTGGATCGCTCGATCGACGGTCCCGGCGCGTTCGTCCAGACCAATCTCGTAGGCACCTACACGCTGCTTCAGAATGCGCTCGCGTACTGGCGGGACCTCGAGGGGCCGGAGAAAGAGGGGTTCCGGTTTCTGCACGTATCGACGGACGAGGTCTATGGGAGCCTGGGGGAAGTCGGGTCGTTCACCGAGCGAAGCCCGTACGATCCCAGCTCACCCTATTCGGCTTCGAAAGCGGGAGCGGACCATCTGGTCCGCGCGTGGCATCGCACCTTCGGCTTGCCGGTTCTGATCACCAACTGTTCCAACAACTACGGGCCCTGTCAGTTTCCGGAGAAGCTGATCCCACTGGCGATCCTGAGGGCTCTGGAGGGCGACCCGATCCCCGTCTACGGGGAGGGCCGGAACGTGCGGGACTGGTTGTTCGTGGACGATCACGTCGACGCGCTCGTCACCGTGCTGGAGGGTGGAAGCCCGGGAGAGACCTACAACATCGGGGGCCAGAGCGAGCGGATGAACCTCGAGGTCGTCCGGTCGATCTGCGAGATCATGGACGAGCTCCGGCCAGGGTCCGCCCCCCACTCGAAGCTGATCGCCTTCGTTCCCGATCGACCCGGGCACGACCTGCGATACGCGATGGACACCTCCAGGATCCGCGAAGAGCTCGGCTGGACACCTCGTGAGACGTTTCCGACGGGACTGCGGAGGACGGTGGAATGGTACCTGGACCACCTGGACTGGTGCGAGCGATGAAGAGGAAGGGCATCGTTCTCGCCGGAGGCGCGGGGACCCGCTTGTATCCGATCACGCGCACGATCAGCAAGCAGCTCCTGCCCGTCTACGACAAGCCGATGATCTACTATCCCCTCGGTACGCTCATGCTCGCGGAGATCCGCGACATCCTCCTGATCTCGACACCGCAGAGCCTCCCGCTCTTCGAGGCCCTCCTGGGGGATGGCTCCCAATGGGGGCTCTCGATCTCGTACGCGGCGCAGCCGAAGCCGCGAGGTCTGGCGGAAGCGTTCGTCATCGGTCGGAGCTTCCTGGAGGGTGGACCCAGCTGCCTGATCCTCGGGGACAACATCTTCTACGGCCAGGGATTGACCGGCGTCCTGAGAAAGGCGAGCGCGCAGCGGGACGGAGCGACGATCTTCGCGTACCGGGTCAAGGACCCCGGCCGGTACGGAGTGGTCGACTTCGACGAGGAGAATCGTGCGGTCGACATCGAAGAGAAGCCGGCCCGGCCGCGGTCCAGCTTCGCCGTGACCGGCCTCTACTTCTACGACGAGCGGGTCGTCGAGATCGCGGCCTCGCTCGAGCCTTCCTCCCGCGGCGAACTCGAGATCACCGACGTGAACCGGGCGTATCTGGAGGAGGGGCGACTCGAGGTCGAGGTGCTCGGGAGGGGGATGGCGTGGCTCGATACCGGGACCCACGAGAGCCTGCTGCAGGCCGGCAATCTGGTGGAGGCCATCGAGCAGCGGCAGGGCCTCAAGATCTCGTGTCCCGAGGAGATCGCCTACCGGTCCGGATGGATCGACGCGAGCCACGTGGCGGAATTGGCGGAGCCGCTGAGGTCGAACGGCTACGGTAGATATCTTCTCGACATGATCTTCGCGGACACGGCTCGTTGAAGGTCACTCCGACCTCCCTGGCGGGTGTGGTCGTCATCGAGCTCGAGGTCTTCCACGATGAGCGCGGGTTTTTCCTGGAGAGCTGGAACCGTCGGCGGTACGAGGAGCACGGCCTGGATGCGCGGTTCGTTCAGGACAACGTGTCCTGGTCGACCAGGGGAGTCCTGAGGGGCCTTCACTTTCAGAACCCGCATCCCCAGGCCAAGCTGGTATCGGTTCCCAGTGGGGAAGTGTTCGACGTGGCGGTGGATCTGCGCCTCGGCTCCCCGACGTTCGGACGGTGGGTTGGAGAGCATCTGTCCCGGGACAATCATCGGCAGCTCTACATCCCCGAAGGCTTCGCCCACGGGTTCGTCGTCCTGAGCGAAGACGCCCTGGTCACCTACAAGTGCACCGACTTCCATGCACCGGAGGACGAGGTCACCCTCCGCTGGGACGATCCCGATCTGGGAATCACGTGGCCGGTCCGTGATCCGATCCTTTCGAGCAGGGACGCCAGGGGGGTCGCTCTCAGGGAAGTGCCCCGGAAACGGCTGTTTCCGGAGTCTGCAGAGGCGCAGTCATGAACGCGGTCGACGGGTCTGGAACCAGACGGATCCTGCTGGTGGGTCGGAACGGCCAGGTGGGTCGCGAGCTGCGTCGTACGCTCGAGGTTCTTGGAGACGTGATCGGACTCGGCCGGGCCGAGCTGGATCTGACCCGGGAGGGCGACATCCGGAGGACCGTCGAAGAGCACGGGCCGGACGTCATCGTCAACGCGGCCGCGTATACCGCCGTCGACAGGGCGGAGAAGGAGCCCGATCTGGCCTTCTCGGTCAACAGCACGGCTCCCCGACTCCTCGCGGAAGCCGCTCGGGACGTGGGCGCCCTGCTCGTCCATTATTCGACGGACTACGTGTTCGATGGCGAGAAAGGGGAGCCCTACGACGAGGAGGACCTTCCCAATCCCCTGAACGTCTACGGACGATCGAAGCTCGAGGGGGAGCGCGCCATCCAGGAGGTGGGGGGAGATCATCTCATTCTACGCACCGCCTGGGTCTACGGACTCCACGGCAGGAATTTTGTCGTCACGATGCTCCGGCTGGCCGAGACGCGCGACGAGATCCGGGTGGTGGACGATCAGGTGGGATCACCGACGTCCAGCGGCTACGTCGCGGAGACCACGGCGAAGATTCTGAGGACCTGGCATGACACCGCAAAGCCCTCCGGGCTCTATCATCTCGCCTGCCGGGGTCAGACGACCTGGTATCACTTCGCCCGGCTCGTGTTCGAGCACCGCCCGCCTTCGACGGGACTCGAGCTGGTTCCGGTCTCCACCTCGATGGTTCCCACGGAGGCCCGGCGACCCCCGTACTCGGTCCTGTCCACGCACGCGCTGGAACGGGACTACGGAATCGTCTCACCCGGATTCGAACAGGTGCTCACCGAGACGATCTCGACCTGACGCGGGGGATGGGATGAAGCCTTCGGTCTCTGTGGTGATGTGTACGTTCAATGGTGCGCCGTACATCGAAGCGCAGCTGGACAGCATCATGGGGCAGTCGTTGCCGCCGAGTGAGATCATCATCGCGGACGACGGGTCGCGTGATGATACGATGGACATTCTGAAGGCCTTCGCGCGCAATGCACCGGTTCCAGTACACATCATACAGAACGAGAGTCGGCTCGGGTTTACCGCCAACTACATCCACGCCATGCGACGTGCCGGCAGTGAGTTCGTGGCTCTCGCCGATCAGGATGACATATGGCGACGGGACAAGCTCGAGCTCAGCATCCGCATGCTTCAACGCGAAGATGCGCTGATGCTCATTCATTCCGGTCAGATGATGAATGCTGAGCTCACGAGGAAAGGTCCTCGACATCCCGATATCTCCGCGTACCGCGTACACGAGCGTATGGATCCCCCGGTCGTGCATAACCTGATTCACGGCTTCGCGCTCGTGTTCAGGGGAGATCTCATCGCAAGGCTGGTCGCCGCGTGGCCGGCTGAGGCGTACAGTCACTGGTACCACAAATATGGTAACCTGCTGGGGCACGATATTCTGTTGTATGCAGTGGCCCGGAGTCTCGGGCGTGTGGTATGCAGTCCCGAGATCCTCGTCCAGTACCGAGTGCATCAACACAATGCCACGGCAAGAACGCACATGATGGCAAACCGCAGCGACCGACTCGTGGGATATGTTCGTCAGGCAGGGGTCACGGATTCACATACGTACGCACGAATGGGGGCGCGTTGGGGTGCCGAGCGTGACGTCCTAGCGGAAATGTGTTCTCGTGATGCCGGGCTGGTGGGGTTGGAACACCTTCTCGGGTACGTGTCGAACAAAGCAACGGCGACGTCGTGTCGAGGTACGTTGTACGCCAGCAGGAGCCGCAGGGAGTATTGGGGCCGGCTGACAGACATGATACGAAGTGGCTGTTACGGTAAGCGGGAGCGGGGGTATCTGGGAGTGCGGAGCATGCTCAAAGACATCGGTAAAGGGCTCCTCAGTCCGGCAGCCCCATCAGGACGAACGGCGCCCAGAAGACCGGGTGCGACCCCGACAGGACCTGGTCGCCGACCCTGATGTAAGGAGCCGCCGAGTAGAGCGGGTTCACCCGCGCGCTTTCGCTCGTCCGGGGGGAGGATCAGTGGTGCCGTGTGTCGCGCCAGATTTCCGCGAAGCGCTGCTGCGCCCGCCACTTTCGCTGACGGGCCACGTTGGGGGCCACGCCCAGCGCGTCGGCGATCTCGCGCGGGGGGAGCCCCTCGAAAAAGGCGAGCCGCAGGACCTCTCGGTCCTCCGGCCGCATTGACTCGAGGCAGCTGGCCACGGCGCGGCGCTGTTCGCGGGAGAGAAGCTGGACCAGGGGGTCGGGGCCGTTGCCGGCATAGACGTCGGGATCCTCCACCGCCTCCGGCCACGCCGAGAGCGAGTGCCGCCGCCAGATGTTGCTGATGACGTTCCGCGCGGTGCCGTAGACGAACGCGGCCAGCCGGTGGTCGTCCTCCAGCCGGCCCTCGCGCAGCGCCGTCAGGACCCCCATCAGGGTCTCCTGGACCACGTCCTCGATCATGGTGGGGGGAACGCCGCGGCGCGCGGCCAGGACCGTCACCCGTCGCTCGAAGCGGACGTAGAGTTCGCGCTCCGCCCACGCGTGATGCGCGGAGACGGCTTCCGGAAGCCGGTGGTCCTCAGCTCTGCTGGCGGAGGATGCGTCCATGCCATGACCCGAAGCAGCGAGACGTTTGTTCGATAACGGGCAAGTAGCATAGGATGTGGTGCGGGGACTTGTCCAGTCCAGATCAGGCCCTACAGGGGACGAAGGTGGTCCAATCGGCTGTAGATCAGGAGGAATTGGTCCAGCGCATGCTTCTTCCGCTGGCAGACCTCGTCCACGGTGCACCCATCCGATTCCGCGATCTCTTCCGGGGTCGACCCCTCGACGCACGTCCGGCGCAGGATCTCGCGGTCCGGCGCGTCCATTCGATGGAGGATTTCGGCCACGGCGCGTCCGCCGTCGGCGTGGTGCACGAGCCGCTCGGGGTCGAACTCCGGCGATAGCACGATCCGCCGGATCCGCTCCCGGGTGATGCGGAGCACTTCGTGCCCCAGGGTCTGATCCGCCGGCAGCGAGCCCTCCCGCACCGCGGCCTCCAGGTCACGCATCACGGCGGCGACCCCGTCGTCGACGTCGCCGGGGGGCACGTAGATCGCCACCAGCACGCGGACCCGCCCCTCGAATCTAAGGGCTACGTCCTGGGGCGAATCTCCGGGCGGGTGCCCTCCATCCGAATCAGTCACCAGGCCTGGGTCCTCCGGCGGGGTTGTCGGCGATGCTGGAGTGGGGGGAGAGCGGGCTGGTGCCCCTAGGACGCAGTACCGCTCTCCAGGGAAACGTCTCCCGCACTCCGCGCGCGGAGGGCTATCGAAGGAGGTCTTCGACCTGGGTCCGGAGAGCGGCCGCGCGGCCGGCGGAGGGACCCGAGGCGTCCACCAGGGAGCCAAGGATCCAGAGGGCGCGACGTGGCTGCTGGATCTGGAGATGGGCCTTGGCGAGAAGCCAGCCACCCTGATCGGTGAGGTCCGGATCGAGGCGCGCCCGCTGGAGGTGGTCGATGGCGTCGCCGGCCCGCCCTGCTGCCAGGGCCCCGGCGCCCGCCTCGAGGGCCGCCAGCGCGTCCGCTGCCAGCTCCGCACCGTCGACATCCACCCGCGGGAAATCGAGGTCCGCCGGCTCGATCTCTCCCAGTCGTTCGAGCGCCTGCACGCGATCGAGGGTGCTGAAGCCCGACCGGACCGTCCGCGCCCGCTCCAGGGCGGCGAAGCACCGGTCGCACTCGAAGAAGTGGCGCTCGAAGGCCTCCCGGTCCGTCTCGTCGAGACGGTCCGCCAGGTAGCGTTCGATCACCCCGAGCCTCTCCACACGCAGGCAGTCCATCGGCCCTCGTCCCCCCCCACGACCCTGGTTTCGGAAGGGGAGAACTTACCCGTGGATCAACTGTGGAGCGAGAAGCAGGGTCAGGCGGCGGGGGGAACTTCGTCCGGTGAGGCGCCCGCCCAGAAGCCGCAGCGGATGGCTACTCCGGTCTCCAGGTCGCGGAAGGCGGAGTCGGTGCAGAACCAGTGGGTCTCGTAGGCCCGCCGCTCGGGGAGGGGCAGGCGGCCTGTCAGCCAGCGCTCGAGGTAGCCTTCGAGCTCGATCTTCGATCGGTCCAACGGATCTCCCCACCCAGGGTGATCACGGCTCCGAGGAGGAACGATAGAGGTCCTGGAACCGTTCCACCGCGTGTACCTTCCGACGGCGGACCTCCTCCAGAGTCCATCCCTTCCGCGCGGCGATCTCGGAAGGGGAGCGCCCCTCGACGAAGGCCTGGTAGAGAATGTCGCGGTCGGCCGCCTCGAGCTTCTCCAGGCACCGGGCGACGACGAGACACTCTCCTCCTTCGATCTGTAGGGTGGATGGATCGAACGTCTCCCGTATGGACCCGCGGGCCATCCGCCGGCACGCCATTCCGTAGACCTCGGCCGGAAGGTCCGGCCCCGGCTGGAGGCCCCCGCTCTCGAGCGCCTGGGCCACCTCGGCCATCGTATCCCGGACGAAGTCCTCTACGCGGTCCACAGGCAGGCGCGCGGCCGCCAGCAGGCGCAGACGCGGCTCCAGCGGCTCCAGGAACCGCCAGTGCGGATCGCCGGATTCGTCGGCGGCTTTGCGGCCCTGCTCGTCGAGCAAGACGGTTCTCCGTTCCCGAAGACGCCGCGACGACATACGCGGCAAGCAACGACCCGGACGTGCCATGGAGTATAGGGGAGGGGTGGGACGGTCTCACCCCGCCGCCGGTCTATCGCATTCCGGCCACCTCCGCTTCGACGCGCGACCGGAGTTCCAGGGCCCGCTCGGCCCATGGCCCATCACCCACCGATAGCCGCCGGAGCGCCTCCAGAGCCGACTCCGCGTCCCCTTGCTGGAGGTGTGCCCTGGCGATCAGCCACAAGGCGGTATCCGCCAGCATGGGTTGGACCCCGGCGGCTTCCAGATGCGGCATTGCGGCCTCCGGACGCTCGCTCGCCAGCAGGCTGGCGCCCGTATAGAGGTGGAGGATCGGCGACGCGTCCGCGCCCGTGATCGGCTCCAGGATCGCCGCCGCCGCATCGAAATCGCCGCGGCGGTAGGCGTCCAGGCCGCGCGCGTGCGCTTCCGTGGCTTCGATCTCCCCCCGGAGCCGCACCGGCACGTAGGGCGGCAGGTCCGCGGCCCTCACACGTCCGAGCGCGACCAGCTCCGAGTCCGGATCCGGTTCGCGCGAGAGGAGCGCGGCCAGCGCGATCAGGACCAGGACGGCCGCCGTTGCCAGCAGAGTGGCCGCCACGCCCGGACACCGTCGGGCCTGGCTCCGAACGCTTGGAGCCATCTCGCCGAACCCGGCGCGGATCCGGCGGGCGTCCTCCAGGCCCTGGAAGCAGCGGGGGCACTCGAAGAAGTGAGCCTCGAACGCCTCCCGGTCCGACTCGTCGAGCCGGTCGGCCAGGTAGAGCTCAAGGAGTCCTTCCCGCTCGACTCGTTCGCAATTCATCACGTGGCTGGTCCGTAATGGGGCGGCTCAGGAGTGTGGCGCATCTCGCGCGGGGGAAGCCCTTCGAAGAAGGCGAGACGCAGGACCCGGCGCGCATGGCCCGGAGGCACGGCCAGGACCGTCACCCGGCGCCCGAAGCGCACGTACAGCGCCCGCTCCGCCCACATGAGTTGCGCGGAAACGGCCTTCGGGAGCCGATGATCCTCGGTTTGAGCGGTGCGGGGGCACAACGTAGGGAGCGATGCGGGGATCTGTCCAGCCTCGCCTGCTTTGAGCGGGCCAGGGGCATGTGAGACGATGCTCGCTCCTCTCCTACAGGACGAGTGTGAGCGCGCTTCTCCAGGTCGGAGCGGCGCTTCGACGTCCCATCGCCGGAGCAGATGATCTTGCCTCGCTTGACGGCTGCCCCCGTACTTCTCCTCGTCGGCCTTCCCGTTACCGCCTGCTCTCCCACTGGACCCGACGCACTGCGGCCGTACCCGATCGTGGTGCAACGGGAACTGGTCGGCGCAGCATGTGATTCGATACCGGACAGTCCCCCCCCTCCATCGGATCCTGATCCGGATGGGGAAGCTCTCGAACCGCTGTCTGCCGGTGATGGACTCTACGGGCAGGGTCAGAATCAACCCCCGGTTTTCCACCAGGAGGCCGGAGTCGAGGCCGGGTCTGAAGTCCTTGCGGCGGCCGATGGCCGCACCGTCATGGTCGTGATCGGCATGTCGAACGCCAGGCAGGAATTTCACGCCTTCCGGCGTCTCGTGGCTCGAGGAGGCCGGGTCGCGCCTCTGGTCACGGCTTGCGGTGGCTGCGGACCGAATAAATGGGACGAGCCGGGTGATACCGGATGGAACGTCATGGCGAAGAGGCTCAGAAATTCGGGATACGACGCGAGCGAGGTTTCGGTGGTCTGGATGAAGCTTGCGCCGGATCCTTTTAGCGTCGCGACGGCGGACGAGCTGGATGCGGTACTCGCCACCGCTCGCACGGTGCTGCCCAACCTCAGACAGGTGTTCGTGTCGAGCCGTTCTTTCGGGGGCTATGCCGATGGAGGCGAACCCGCCGCTTGGAAGTCTGGCATAGAGGTTCGCGAGTTCGTGCTGCGGCATCTGGGCGAGACGGCCCCCTGGGTAGGATGGGGCCCGTATCTGTGGTCCAACGGGGCCGAGCCGAATCCTGCAGGCGTAGCATGGATGCCGGCAGACTTCGAGTCGGATATGATCCACCCGTCGGCCAGCGGGGAGGCCAAAGTAGCCAGCCTGCTGGACGGGTTCTGGACTGACAACCCCCTCAGCCCCTGGTACTGATCCTCCGCGGTTCACCCGCAGTCGCTAAACCTACCCTCTCTCGGACGCGTTTGGACCCGTATCCTCACTCGGTCCGATTCCCCTGCGCGGCTCGATCGCACCTGGGTCCGACCCTTGTGGCGGGGACACAGCCGATGCATCGTCTGCCTTCCGCGCTCTCCGCGGACCGGGAAGCCGGCCGCTCATGGATTCTCAGGAGGATCTTCTTGCCCTATCTCCGCCTTGCCGCCGCGGGTGCCGCGCTCGCGCTCGCAGCGCTTCTCGCCCCGCCCGCCCATGCCCAGATCTCCGGCTTCGGCAAGAACAAGATCCAGTACGAGGACTTCCAGTGGGAGATCCTGGCCGGGGAGAACGTCGACCTCTACTACTACCCCGAAGAGCGTGAGCTGGCGCTGATCGCCCTGGCCGAGGCGGAGCGGGCGTTCGACGACCTGGTGATCCAGTTCAGCTACCACCCGAAGGACCGGATCCCGCTGGTCGTCTACGCCAGCCACACGGACTTCGAGCAGACGAATATCGTGCCGTTCTTCCTGCCCGAGGGCGTGGCCGGATTCACGGAGTTCCTGAAGGGCCGCGTGGCGCTCCCATTCAACGGCTCCTACGCCGACTTCACCCGCGTGATCCGGCACGAGCTGGTCCACGTGTTCCAGGCGCGGAAGGGGGCGCACATCAAGCGGCTCCACCCGCGCGGGCACGAGTGGGCCTCGCCGGCCTGGTTCACCGAGGGGCTGGCCGAGTACTGGTCAGGCCCCTGGACGGCCGAGGGCGACCTGGTGGTACGCGACATGCTCGTGAACGGCCGCGTGCCGAGCGTGTCCGGGATGGACCGCTACGCCGGCTCCTTCGCCGTCTACAAGCTGGGGCAGAACCTGCACGAGTACCTGGGGCGGACCTACGGCGACGCCCGGCTGGTGGAGCTCCTCGAGACCGAGTGGAAGTACCCGAACTTCTCGACCGCCTTCCGCCGGGTCTACGGGATCACCCTGGCCGAGCTGACGGTGGAGTGGCACCGGCACCTGCGGGAGACGTACTTCCCGACCCTGGCCCTGGAGACGCCGGCGGCGACCACCGCCACGCCGGTCGTGACCGAGGGTCGGCTCAACTTCTCGCCGGCGGTGGTGCCGGCTTCGGCCCGGGACGAGCGCGGCCCCGGCATCGCCTACGTCTCGCTCCGCTCCGGCTACACCACGATCAACATGGCGGACCTGGCGGGGGAGAACTCCCGCGTGATCGAGCGGGTGACGGCGGGCCGCTCGGGGGATCTCGAGTCGCTTCATCCGCTGCTGTCCCAGATCGACGTCTCCACCGACGGCCGCGTGGCGTTCGTGGGGAAGACCGGCGCCCGGGACGCCATCTACGTGCACGACCTGCGGGATGGCGACCGGGAGGAGAAAGGTGAGTGGGACGACCTGGTCTCGCTCGGCTCGCCTACCTGGGCGCCGGACGGCCGGCGGCTGGCGTTCGTGGGGCTCACCCGCTCCGGCTACGCCGACCTCTACACCTGGAACCTGGACACCGACCGCCTGGAGCGGCTGACCAACGACCGGTTCCTGGAGGCGACGCCGTCCTGGTCGCCGAGCGGCGACGCGATCGTCTTCGCCAGCGATCGGAACCCGTTCGGCGCCGAGGGTGCGCGGAACCTCTACCTGCTGGACGCCGCCACCCGCGAGATCCGCCCCCTCACCTTTGGCCGCTGGGTGGACCGGGATCCTCACTGGTCGCCGGACGGGACCCAGGTGGTGTTCGCCTCCGACCGGGCCGGCGCGCTGGACCTGTACGTGGTCGACCGGATGGGGACCGGCTACCGGGCGTCCCATCTGGCGGCGGGCGCCATGCACCCGCGGTGGCACCGGACGCCGGCCGGGTCCGACGAGCTGGTGTTCACGGTCTACGAGGACCTGGGCTACCGGATCTACCGGCTCCCGCTCCGCACGAACGCGCCCCGGACGGTCGCCCTGACGGTCGATGCGTCGGTACCGGAGTGGCGGTGGGAGGACACGATTCCCGCGC
Organism: uncultured Gemmatimonadales bacterium; assembly: GCA_964619975.1. Taxonomy (GTDB): domain Bacteria; phylum Gemmatimonadota; class Gemmatimonadetes; order JACCXV01; family JAHWKZ01; genus DATLFF01. Next base: position 25,435 of record CAZUIY010000275.1, on the reverse strand, counting down.
CGGACCAGTTCGCCGAGCGGCCCTACGAGCACAAGTTCCAGCTCGACTTCGCCAACGCCGCGCTCGCTTTCGCCGACGACGGTGGCCGCGCCGAGGGCGCCCGCATGTTCTTCAGCGACATGATGGGCGACCACCTGATCATCGCGTCGGTCAACAGCCAGCAGAGCCGGAGCGATCTGCTGAGTGGCTTCACCGGCTCGGCCACCTACGTGAACCTGAAGCGGCGGCTGAACTGGGGCGTGGGAGGCTACCGGCTGCGCTCGTTCTTCGCCTCGCTCCTGGGTACCGAGTTCGGTGCGCCGGGCGGTGGGCTGGACCGCGAGGGGATCGGTCCGCGGGACGACTTCTTCGAGGAGCGCTGGGGGGTGAGCGGGCTCCTCTCGTACCCGATCTCCAAGTTCACCCGGGTGGAGGGCGAGCTGACGGTCGAGAACAACGAGATGACGGAGATCCCCGGGGCGGACCCGACCGACGTGGAGCCGCTCTTCTTCCGCGACGCCTGGCTCTCGATCGCCTCGCTGGGATGGGTGTTCGACAACACGCTCTGGAACGCCTCGGGCCCGATCGACGGCGCGCGCGCCAACATCTCGGGATCGGCCTACTACAACATGACCGAGGGGGAGATCGAGTCGACTGAGGTCCTGATGGACCTGCGGAAGTACTTCCGGACCTCGCTCCACACGACGTACGCCGTCCGGGCCCGCGGGCGGGCCTCCTTCGGCGACATCCCCACGTTCTACTTCCTGGGCGGGCCACTGACCCTTCGGGGCTACCCGACCTACGTCCTGAACGGCAGTCATACCGTGCTCCTGAACCAGGAGTGGCGGTTCCCGATCATTCGACCCAACCCGCTCCGGCGCGGGCTCTCCACGCTGATCGCCAACGGCGTCTGGGGCGGCATGTTCGTGGACATGGGGAACGCCTGGCTGGAGGACGAGTTCGGCCGGAACGAGAACGGGGAGCTGGAGGAGCTGGGGATGTGGCCGGGGCTGCTGGGCTCCTACGGCGCCTCGATCCGCTACCCGCTGGCGGGGCCGTTCGTCCTGCGGCTCGACTGGGCCCGTCGGTTCGAAATCGAGGACAAGCGGAACCTGTTCCCGGGCGAGGACGAGGACACCCACTTCTCGTTCTACGTGGGGTACAACTACTGATCTGACAGGCAGACGCGAGCGCCGCACGGGCCCGCCCCCTCCAGGGCTCCTGAGACGGTTGCGTCGGTCGCTCTACCAAAGGGACGATCGTCACCATGTCCCGCAGCGAAGAGACGGCCGTGCATCCGCCTGCATTCGGCCCCTGATGCCGGGGCCCGGCTTTACCCACTGGTTTCTCGACGTCTGGCTCCCCCCGCATCTGCGGCAGGAGCGAGCGCGGGCGTACCTCACTGAATCGAACCGCCTGGAGGGGCTCGATCGACCGGTGACCGTCGCCGAGGTGGCGGCGCTCCGGGATCTCCTCGCTCTTCGTTCCCTCGGCCTCGAAAGCCTGGAGAGATTGGTCCGCGCTGCACGCCCGGGGGCACGGCTGAGGTCCGAGCCCGGGATGCAGCCCCGGTCCGGGCCGGGGGCGCCGGAGGGCGGACGGGAACTGCTGCACAGCCTGGCCGCGCTGCTCCGGCGAGTCTCCGACAACTCGATCGACCCTCGCGACGCGCAACGGGAGTACGAGGTGCTGCGTCCGTTCACGGAGGGCAACCGATGGTCGGCGCGGGCTCTATGGGCGTGGCAGAGAACGTGGTTCTACAGGCAGGGCATCGACGGTAGCCTGCTCGTCCCTCCCCCGGCGGACCCGACGTTGCAGGACTAGCTCCCGGTCGGATAGAGCGCGTACCTGATCGACCGTGTCACCCCCCGAGAGACCCCATTCTGCGTGAGCCTGCGGCTGGACATGCCCCTGTGGCGACCCCTACGTTGTTCCCTCCGTACGAGGAGGATGGCGCAGGTGGATTCGAGCACGCCGAGGCAGGCAGTCGAGGTTCGGAGGGGTGCCCGGGCGGGGGTCCAGAGTCCGACCATTCCGGTGGAGAGGATCCCGATCCGCCGGGAGCCGCGGGGAAAGCGGCTCGTGGACCTTCTGCTCTCCACCGCCATGCTGGTGGCCACCTCGCCCGCCTGGATCCTGATCGCGCTGGCCATAAAGCTGGACGACGGCGGCCCCGTCTTCTACGCCCAGGAGCGCCATGGCCGTCTCGGCCGCCGCATACGGATCCTCAAGTTCCGCTCCATGATCCCCGATTCGGACGAGCGGTACGGACTCCTCCAGGCCCGGGAGTCGGACGACCGGGTGACGCGGGTCGGTCGGGTGCTGCGCCGCTTCGGCCTGGACGAGCTTCCTCAGATCCTCTCGATCTGGAAGGGGGACATGTCGTTCGTGGGTCCCCGGCCACTGGCGGTGGGGGAGATCGTGGAGGACGGAGCCGGGGGACGGGTCTCGTACGAGAGCATGCTGAATTTCTGGCTGCGGCTGTCGGTTCGGCCCGGGCTCACGAGCCTCGCGACGATCTATCTGCCGAAGGACGTCCACCCGGCGCGGAAGTTCCGCTACGACCAGGCCTACGTCCGACTGCAGAGCCTTCCCCTGGACCTCCGCCTGATCGCCCTGTCGTACTGGATCAGCTTGACCGGCCGGTGGGAGCACCGGCAGCGCAAGATTTGAAGCGGCCGGACTACGATGTCGTGGTGGTCGGCGCCTCGTGCGCCGGCCTCGTGACCGCCCGGAAGACCGCCGCCGCCGGCATGAAGACGCTGGTGGTGGATGCCCGCGGGTGCTTCGGCGCGCCCGAGCGGACCTGGATTGTCACCAGGAAGCTGGAGAAACTGGTCGACTCCGACCTGTCCTCCAGCGTGGTGCACCGTACCGGCGTGATGGAGCTCCTGAGCGGTCGGTCTCAGCGGCGGGTGACGCTCGAGGATCCGGACCTGGTGGTGGAGCGGGCGGAGTTCCGGCGGATCCTGGCTCGTGGGGCCGAAAAGGCGGGGGCGGAGATCGAGCTGCTCCACCGTGTGCGGGGGATCGAGCCGGGCGAATCCGGCTTCGTGGTGCGGCTGAATGGCAACGGCAACGGGATCCCCTCCACTCTGCGGACCCGGCACCTGGTCGGCGCCGATGGGGTCAGGAGCGTGGTGGCCGAGGCGATGAAGGCGAAGGACCAGCGCACGGTGCCGATCGTACAGGCGAAGGTGCGGCTGCCGGCGGATCACGACCCGGACGTCACCCGCGTCTGGTTCGATCGCGGTCGAACGCGGTTCTTCTACTGGCTGATTCCCGAGTCGACCGGGACGGGCGTGCTGGGGCTGATCGCCGAGCGGCCGGAGAGCGCCCGCCGGCTGCTGGACGAGTTTCTGGTCGAGCAGCGAATGGAGCCCCTGAGCTACCAGGGCGCCATGATCCCGCTGCACCAGCCCTGGCGCCAGATCGAGTGGCGGATGGGGAAGGGCCGGGTGCTGCTGGTCGGGGATGCCGCCGCGCACGTCAAGGTGACCACGGTCGGCGGCGTCGTGTCCGGCGTCTGGGGGGCCAGCGCGGCCGGTGAGGCGCTGATCGGAGGCACCTCGTACCGGAGCTGCCTCGGGCCCCTCCACCGCGAGCTCTGGCTCCACGACGTGGTGAGGTGGGTGATGGATCGATTCCAGGATCACCACTACGACCGGCTGATCGACCTGCTCAATGACGGACTGCACGAGCTGCTGGCCCTTCACGATCGGGACAGCTACGCGGCCACCGCCGGAGCCCTCCTCTCCGCCCAGCCCAGGTTGCTCGGTCTCTCCCTGAACGTCCTGTTGCCCGGCACGCGTCCAGCACGCTGACATGCCGCGCAGACGACTCCTGGAGCTGGGGATCGCCTTCGTGGTCCTGGGGCTGGCCGCGCTGCTGCTCTCCGTATTCGCCGGACCGGAGGCGTGGTGGGTTCACGGCGTGTGGTGCGGCGTGGCGCTGGCCCTGGTCCTGGGAGCCATGTGGGGGGCGATGGTGCGTGGGCTGAGCCCCATCGTGACCGATCATTTCACCATGTTCGCCGGGGCCTTCGCCGTCTATTTCCTCTTCGGGGCGCTCCTGCCCGTGATCGGACCCGAGGAGGAGATCGAGTTCGCGTTGACGTACTACTCCATCACGGCCGTCGATGCCCTCCGGGTGGACGCGGTCAACGGGCTGGGGTTCGGGATCGCGTTGATCGCGGGCGCCTTCAGCCACGGTCGGTTGATGGCCGCGGCCACCGCCAGGATATCCCGGATGACGTCCAGCCTCGGTCCGAAGCACGCGGTCGGAATATTCCTCGTGATCGGCATGGGGGCGTCCCTCCGTGTCTTCGTGGCGGATCTGGGCCTGAGCGACGGCGGCGTCTCGGGATCCTGGCGGCTGCTGGCCGAGCTCCCGCTGGTCGCGGTGTTTCTGAGTGTCGCGTACAGGGGGTCCGGCGAGAAGGCGATGCGGGCCATCGGGGTCACGGTCGCCCTCCTCGAAGCGGCCATGGGGCTGCTGGCCCTCAGCAAGGCCAGCGTGCTCCTCCCGTTGGGAACGCTGGCCATCGCTCTTTCCATCCGCTATCGAAGCCGGGTTCTCGTTCCCGCGGCGGGCATCCTGGTGGCCTTGCTCGTGTTCGGAGGGTTGGGCGGGACGGTCAATTTCAGCCGGGGCAGCCTGGGCGGGACTCAGGGCCGTGGGCTCGCCGAGACCATGGCCACCCGACTGGCTCTCGTCCGGGAAGGCCTGGCCCTGGCGGGCGAAGACGACGTCCGCGCCCGTTATCATCCATGGTCCCGATTGTCGTACGTATCGCCCCAGGCCGCGGCCATGCACTTCTACGAGGCGGGAGATGGGGGAGACGACCTGGAGCTGATCCCGTGGCTGTTCGTGCCCCGGATCCTGGCTTCCAGCAAGCCCAGCATCACCCAGACCAGCGCCGATTTCCACACCAAGATCACCGGCCACGAGGGGTCGTGGACGGGGCAGGGGATCTTCATGAGCGGCTACTACAACGCGGGCTGGATCGGCGTGATCGCGGTCGCGGCCGTCTGCGGCTGGATCCTGGCTCAGACGTCCGCCATCGCGGGCACGGTGGTACGGCACAGGAGCGCCCTGCTGCTACCGCTCGTGCTCCTCGGGATGTACATGGCGTTCCGCATCGACGGTCATTTCCTGGGAGACTACTTCGGCCCCTTCGTCCTGGTTCTCTACGTCCTGCTGGCGGGGACCGCTCTCGCGACGATTCTGCGAGAGGCGGAGGCGCGGACTTCGTGAAGATCCTCTACGTCGGGGAGAGCTGGAAGGGGTCGGCGGCCCGGTCGCTCCGGGAGGCGGTAGAGCGCCTGTCCGAAGACCACGTCGGCGAGGTCGGGGAAGATCAGTTCGTCCCGCGGTACCGGACGCTGATCCCGCGCATCGGCAACCGCGTGCTGAAGCGATGGCAGAAGGCCGAGCTCGAACAGGAGATACGCGGGAAGATCGACGTCCTGGAGCCGGAGGTTCTGCTGGTCTACAAGGGTGAGTGGGTCTCCGCGTCCCTGATCCGGGAGACGTCGTCCCGCGGAATCCTCACGGTGAACGTGTTTCCGGACTACTCTCCCCACGCGTTCGGTAGCGGTCTGGCGGAGGCCATGGGGTGCTACGATCTGGTCGTCTCGACCAAGCCGTTCCACCCGGAGAGCTGGCGGCCGATCTACGGGTATTCGAACAAGTGCGTGTTCGTCGCGCACGGGTACGACCCGTCCATCCACTACTGGAGCGGGCCGGCCGAATCTCACGATTTCGACGTGGTCCTGGCGGCCTTCTGGCGCCCGGAATACGGGGAGCTGCTGGAGGAGTTCCATCGGGCGGTTCGGGGAGACGATCTCACGGTGGCTGTCGCCGGGCCTGGATGGATCAGTCGGTGGCCGAAGCGGCCGAAGGGATGGGAGTTCCACGACGGCATCTTCGGGCGCGCCTACGGCTCGTTCGTGCGCCGGGGCAGAATGGTGATCGCCCCGGTCCATCGCCGGGTGGTGGTGGACGGGAAACGCCAGCCCGGAGACGTGGATACGATGCGGACCTACGAGCTGGCCGCCGCGCACACCTTCTTTCTCCATAAGAGGAGCGACTACCTCCGGACGGTCTACGACGAGGAGACCGAGGTTCCGATGTGGGAGTCGGCGGAGGAGCTCGCTGACCTGGTCCGGCACTACCGGGGACGCGATGCCGAGCGGCGGGAAGCCGCCGCCAGAGCGCACGCGCGGGCGGTGCCGGCCTACTCGATCGACTCGAGGGCGCGGGGGGTTCTCCGGTACATCGAGGCCGAGATGTCGAGTCGGAGCGGATGACGACACCGGCCGAAGGCCGGCGTGGAAAGATCCTCGTCCTGCTGGACTACTACCATCCGGGTCAGGGGGGCGGAGGCGCGGTCAAGAGCGTGCGGAACCTCGTCCGCAGCCTGGCGATGGAGTACGAGATCCGCATCGTGACGCGCGGCAACGATCTGGGGAAGCGGACGGCCTACCCCGGCATCTCGGAGGAGCTCTGGTACGAGGTGGACGGGGCCGGGGTCCGGTATCTCGCCGCATCCCCGCGAAGGGCGCTGCGGCTCTTCGCGCTGCTGCGCCGCGCCCGCTGTGAGATCCTCTACCTCAACAGCTTCTTCTCGCCCCTGTTCTCCATCCTGCCTCTCGTCCTGCGACGGCTGCGTCTCCTGCCTGCGGCTCCCGTCGTCCTCGCGCCCCGGGGGGAGCTGCTGCCCGGCGCTCTCGCGTTGAAGGGGTCGAGGAAGCGGACGTACCTGAGGGTGGCCCGCGCCCTCGACCTGCACCGCGGAGTGATATGGCAGGCCTCCAGCGCCGAGGAGGAGCGCAGCTTCCGGCGGTGGTTCCCGAACGCCGAGATCCACATCGGCGAGGACATTCCGGTTCACGAGCAGGGAGCGAGCCGGGCGCCCAAGAAGGCGGACAGCCTGAGGGTGCTGTTTCTCTCGCGGATCGCCCGGAACAAGAACCTCGACCTGGTGATCCGGGTCCTCGGATCCGTGACGGTGCCGGTGCGGGTGACGATCGCGGGCCCGGTGAAGGACGAGGAGTACTGGAGACGGTGTCGGGAGTCCATGCGCCAGCTCCCGGAGTCGATCACCGTCGAGTACGTGGGTCCGATCGACCCGGCGCGCGTGGGGGAGTCGTACGGCACCCACGACGTCCTGTTCCTCCCGACCCTGGGCGAGAACTACGGGTGGGTCATCGATGAAGCGCTGGCCGCCGGATGCCCGGTGCTGATCAGTGACCGGACACCATGGCGGAATCTGGCCGAAAGTGGCGTCGGATGGGATCTCCCGCTGGGGGACGAAGCCGCCTTCGCGCGCGTGCTGGAGGAGGTGTATCGCATGGGGCCCGAGCAGCACGGGCGGATGTCGGCCCGGGCGAGTGCCTGGGTGCGAGAGAGGGACACGGCGAAACACGCCGCGGAGGCGCAACGCGGGATCTTCGAACGGGCTCTGCGGTCCGACTGACCCGTCTGGCGCTTACTCGGCCGTGTAGTAGGCGTGGTAGCGGTTGTCGTAGGAGTAGCCGGAGTACCGCTGCGACCGTTCGTCGATGCAGTTGAGGATCGTCCCCTTCACCGGCGCTCCCACGTGGAGGAGCTGCTCCATGGCGTTCTTGATGGCCGCCTCTTCCGTGTAGCCTGCCCGGGCGACCAGCAGAACGCCTTCCATGAGGGGGGCGAGAACGGAGGCGTCCGCCACCAGGCTGACGGGCGGGGTGTCGAAGATCACGTGATCGTATCGCTCCACCAGCTGCTCCAGAAGCCAGCGCATTCTCGATCCGCCCAACAGCTCCGAGGGATTCGGCGGGCTGGTGCCCCGCGGCAGCACGTCCAGCTCCACCTCCTGCAGGGTGAGGCGCCGGACCGCGGCGTCGATCGTCGCCGCGTCGATCAGCACGTTCGACAATCCCGGCTCGCAATCCGTTTCGAGAACCGAATGGATCTGACCCCGCCGCAGGTCCGCGTCGACGATGATCACCGACAGACCCTGCTGGGCGAACGCGTGCGCGAGGTTGATGGACGTGATCGTCTTCCCGTCGCTCGGGAGGGCGCTGGTGATCATGAGGGTGCGGGGAACCTCGTCGGCCGCGGTGAACGTGACGTTGGTCCGGAGGGTTCGGAACGCCTCCGACACGGCGCCGCGGGACTCCCCCGCCGCCAGCACCATGTCGCGCCGGTCCCCCTCCTCGCCCTGCCCGTTCCCGCCCAACCGGTCCGTCAGGAACTTCATCCTCCCGCGCGTCAGGCTCCTGTCGGACGAGTCGAGGTAGGGGATGAGCGCCAGCACGGGAGCCCCCGTCAGCCGCTTCAGGTCTTCCCGCGTGTGGACCGTCTTGTCCCGGGCCTCGCGGAGGACGGCGGCGCCGAGACCCGCCATCGCTCCCAGAACCAGGGCCAGCCCGAAGTTCATCAGCGAGCGTGGCTTGACCGGTCCGCCGTCGATGCTCGCCGGATCCACGATCCGGGCGGAGGGGTCCTGCACCGCCTCGGCGATCTCCGCCTCCTTGAGCCGGGTCTGAAGCAGCGTGTAGACCTGCTGGAGAAGCTGCGTCTCCCGCTGCCGCCGCGACATCTCGAGCTGCTTCCGGGGAATGGTCGAGAGGATGCCGGCCTCCCGTCCGAGTGAGGATTCGAGAGAGGAGACCTCCCGGGTGATGCCCCGGTGGTAGGTGGTGGCCATCGAGTGAAGCTGGTCCTCGATGGATTCGATCCGGGCCGTGAGCGCCTGGACGTCCATGTCGTCTTCGGTCCGCTGGGTGAGGAGCCCCTGCCGCTCGTTCTCCAGGTTCGCGAGGTTCGAGAGAAGGCTCGAGGTGGCGCTGGCGGCCAGCAGGCGGGGGTAGGCCACCAGGCCCCGGTACGGGGAAGGCTGGCCCGGCTCGGCCGGAGCGCTCTCGGCCTCCTGCAGCAGGCGGCCCATGGAGTAGCTCTCCGCCTCCAGGGCATCCCGTTGAGCTTGGAGCGCGGCGACCTGACCGATCCGCGCCTCTCCCTCCGCCTGGAGAGCCACCACGCCCTCGGCTTCCTGGAAGGCCCGCAGCTCCTGCTCCGCCTCGATCAGATCGACCGAGATGGAGTCGATCTGCTCCCGCAGGAAGTCGACCGTGCTGCTGGCCTCCGTGCGGTGCTCGGACCGCCTCTGAGCCATGAACAGCCTGGCATACTGATTGGGAATCTGTGCCACGAGAGAAGAGTCCGGGCCTTCGTACACCACCTCGATCATGCTGACGTCCGGCTTGACCTGCCGGATCGAGAGCTGGCTGGCCATGGCCCTCACCGCTTCCCGCCGCGGAAGGACCGTGAACTCGATCGGGTCGTGCTCCCGGGCGGAGGGAGCCAGCGAGAACGTCACGCCGCCCACCGTAGTCGGGCTGCCGATCGGGGCCGGACCGAGGTCTTCGCCGGTGTCCGAATGGAGCCTGAAGCCGTCTCCGTCCCGCTCGAGGACGTAGGCACCCGGAACCGCGTCCGGGACGGAATGCACCGAAGCGAAGATCTGCGCGCGGGCGTGCTCCTCCGGCCGGGCGACCTGGACCTGAAGCGCGAGGGAATCGGCGACCCGTCCGGCCATGGTCTTCGACCGCAGGACCTCCATCTCCGTCTCGATCTCCTCGTCGCTGCTGAAGCCGATCAGGGCGGCGGTCTCGCTGGCGAGGGGGTTCCGCTCCATCTCCTCGAGCCGGATGGTCGCGGAGGCCCGCCAGATCGGCGTGGCGAGGGCGTTGTACAGGGCGGCCAGGAACAGGGCGCACCCGATGAAGATGGCGATGGTCCACCGGTTCCGGCTGATCAGCGCCCACAGGGCCCCCAGCCGGATCTCCTCGTCCGGGAGCGGAGTCGGCGGATAGCCCGGGCCGGGAGGGGGATCGTGGTGGACGTAGCGCGTGACGTCACGGCCCTGGGGGGGAGTAAGGTCGTGAGTCATGCCGATGGCTCCTGTCGACGGCCCGGGGGAGGTGTGTCGTTCACGGCTCCCGCCTCGGCCGCGACCTGCCGGTACAGGGTCTCGTATTGGCGCGCGATCTCATCGATCCGGAACCTCTGCGCGTTGACCCGACCCGCTTCGATCAGTCGCATGGAGTACGGGGAGTCCCGTAAGACCCTCACCACTCCATCCCGGATCGCACCGACGTCATGGGGGTCGACCATGCAGGCGGCGCCGGCCGCGGTCTCCGGCAGGGCGGCGACGTTCCCGGCCACGACTGGCCGCCCGGTGGCTTGTGCCTCGATCACCGGCATTCCGAACCCTTCATAGGTACTCGGGAAGAGCAGAATATCGCAACTCCGGTACAGTTCAGCCAGCCGGTCGCGGGTGACGTCCACGTGCGGTTCGTGCCGTATGCCCAGTCGACGGATGGAGGCCCCGAGGCGGGGTGAGACGACCCCCACCGTCACCAAGGTCACGTCGAGGCCCGCGAGCGCCTCGACCGCCCGATCGCTGTTCTTGTTGGGCAGTGCGGTGAAGTGGAGGATGCGGGACCATTCCGAGTGGGGCCGCGGCGGCGAGTAATGGAACTCCGGAGAGAGTGGGGGTGGGATGACCACGAGGTCGTCGGCATCGCACCCGCAGAGCCGCGCGATCTCGGAGCGGGAAAATTCCGATATCGTGGTGATCCGGGCCGCCCGTCGCATAGGCCACGTGTACCACAGGAGGTGATACAGCCGTGCCCGCCAGCCCGTCAGCCGGCCGTGACTGCCGCAGTCGAGGATGGTGAGGACGGTGCCGGGCTTCGGCAGGAGCCAGGCGAGAAAGTGGGCGTCGCCCAGCACGTGGCGCACCACGGCCTTCTGCCTCCGCGCCTCGAGAGCCGCGCGAAGGCGCGGCAGGATGCCGCGGTTCGCGAGGTGGTTGCGCCAGACCGAGATCGAGAACCTGCCGTCCAGCTCCCCGCGGACGTCCTCGAAAATCCGCTCCACGCTGTAGTTGCCGGGGTCGGAACCCCGGAGAAGGTGTACTACAAATATAGTCAAGGGCGAATCACCCGGATCGGGCGAGCGGCCATTCGACGCAGTCGTCGTCGGCGACGAAATGCGCGGCCCGCCGGTCGCGGCCCACGAGGCGTCGGCGCACGATCTCGCGGAGGAGGCGGGGGGCGATTCCACCGGCGACCGCCCAGAGAAGGGCGTGCAGCGACGTCCTGTCCAGCCGCAGCCGCCCTCGTCTCAGCATCGGAAGCAGGATGCCGGCGCGTCGCCCCGACCACACCCGACGGTAGGCGGCCAGGAGGAAGATGCGGGGATCGACCCGCTTTCCCCGGACCTCGGCCCGCCATCGCTCCAGCGTCTTCACGTCCACCCGGGCCGGATCTTCCGACTCTCCCCAGAGCAGGCCCACCTGGAGTGACTCTTCGACCCGGGACCGGCGCTCGTCGAAGTGGGTGCTGCCGGGCGACCAGCGGAACCGGTAGAGAGGATGCACGATGACGAGCACCCGGCCGGCCGCAGCCATGCGGACGAACAGGTCCCCGTCCTCCCAGTAGTCGGTGCCCGGGCGGTACCCCCCGACCGCCTCGAACGTCTCCCGGCGCCACGCGACCGAGCCGTGGATGAACGGGTGGTCTCCGGGGGCGATAAGGCGTGAGCGGTCGCGCCCGTGCACGCGGTTCGAGCGCTCGTCGATCCCTTCCCAGAGGCTTCCGACCATGACGACGTCCGGGTTCGAGCGAAGCACCTCGACCTGTCGCTCGAGCCGATCCGCCCGGGAGACGTCGTCGGCGTCCATGCGGGCCACGAAGGGAGCGGTGGCCGCGCGGGCCACCCAGTCCGCGCTGCCCACGGGCCCCAGCGATGGCGGCTTCCGCTCCAGCAGGCGAATCCGGGAGTCCCGGGCCGCCCACTCCCGCAGACGAACCGTCGAGCCATCGGTGGAGCCGTCGTCGCCGATCACGAGCTCGAAATCCCGAAACGTCTGGTCGAGGATGCTCGAGACGGCCTCGTCCAGGTAGGGAAGCGCGTTCCGCACCGGCATGACCACTGAAATGGGGGGCACGGGCATTTTCCGCGCTCAGGCCATCGGGGACGTCACCGAGGCCAGGAGCGGACCCTCGACCGAGATGACACGGCCGTGATCGAGCCGCACGACCAGGTCGCACAACCCCAACGGGGACGCCCGATGGGTCGCGAGGATCACCGTCACGTCGGCGGGGAGCGCCGCGATCGTCGCCATGATCTCCGTTTCGGCCTCCGCATCCAGGGCGGAGGTGGGCTCGTCGAAGATCAGCACGTCGGCCACCCGGTAGAAGGCACGGGCGATGGCGATCCGCTGGCGCTGTCCACCCGACAGTGAGACGCCCCGCTCGCCCACGCGCGTGTCGTAGCCGTCGGGGAGCGAGTCGATCAGCCCGTCGATCCTGGCCTGCCGGGCGGCCTCGCGCAGTCTCGCCTGATCGATCCGCTCCGGCTCCTCGCCGAGGGCGATGTTGGCCGCGACCGAGAGGTTGGCCAGATAGACGTCCTGCGGCACCACCGCGACCCTCGTCTGCCATGCGGCCACCGTATCCGGGGCGAGCGCCACCCCGTCGACGCGAACCTGGCCGGCGGTGGGGAGCAGCAGGCCCGTGATCACGTCGATCAGCGTGCTCTTGCCGCAGCCGCTCGGGCCGATCAGGCCGACACGGGCGCCACGGGGAATGACGAGAGAGACCTCGCGCAGGGCCGGTTGCCGTTCACCATAATCCAGCGTGACCTGGTCCATCCGGATGTGATCCCGGAACGGCAGCGGCTCCACCGGACCCGCGGGTTCTTCGGGTACCTCCTCGTCGAGCAGCACCAGAAGATCCTTCAACGACTGCATGTTGCCCCGCGCCTCGCTCCAGCCGACGTAGACCTGCTGCAGAACCGGAAGCAGGCGGTGCGCGCCGAACGTCAGGGCACCGAGAATCGGCACCGCGGCGATGAAGTCGCCGTCACGCGATACGAAGTAAAGCGCGAAGACGCACATCAGGATGATCGCGATCGCTTCGACGACGTACCGCGGCGCCAGGACCATGAACAGCACGGCACCCTGTCCGCGGTTCCCGGCCATGTCGCACTCCTTGTAGCGCGCTTCGATCGCGGCCTGCGAGTGGCTGATCAGGATGTCCCGGATTCCACCGACCGCCTGCTGCAGAACCGCCATCTTCGCGGTGCCGGCCTCGGCGACGAGCCGCGAGCTGGCGTCGAGCCGGGGCCGCGAGATCCAGCTGATGAGGAGGTAGCCGCTGCCCAGGACGACGACCGCGATGCCGACACCCACCGGCTCCAGCAGGAGCAGCAGGGCGGTGATCGGCAGCGCGACCGCGGCGCCGACCACTCCGTTCATCACCGGCAGGAGCAGCGACCAGGTCACGCGGCTCACTTTCTGGGCGGTGGCGAGAATCTCGGCCGGATCGCGCCGGAGCTGGACGCTGTAGGGCTGGCGGATCACCTGGCCGAAGACCTGGCATCCGAGGCGATGCCCGATCTCGAGCGCGGTTCGCTGGCTGTAGGAGAGCGTGAAGAGGCGGAACAGCGTGGAGGTGATCGCCGCCGCGCCGAACAGGACGAGGGCCCACTGAAGGGAGACGTCCCCCATCAGACCTTCGGGGAGCATTCCGTCGATCAGCGGCAGAGGCGCCTCGCCGCTCCCGTGGACGAGCAGCGCCAGGAACGGCAACAGGGCCCCGATGGCCACCAGCTCGGCCGCGGAGGCGAACAGCATCAGGAGCGTGCACGCGGCGAGCCGCCGCCTCAGCGTCGTGCCGAGGCGCCCCCACAGCGCGCTCAGTGCCTCGTAAGAGGACAATGTTCGGACTGGCCCCACTTCAGTTACCTTGTCGCTTCACTCGCCTACAGGTCTGGCCAATGATTTCAGAAACAGTCTCCACGCTGCCGCCCCTGAGCACGTTCTGGCTCGGTCCCTCGCTGGGGCTCGTCGAGCGCGCGTGCCTCCGGTCGGCTCTGCGCCAGGGGCACCCGGTGACACTCTACAGTTACGGGGTCCCGGCGGGCATCCCCGAGGGTGTCGAGGTCCGGGACGCCGCCGCGATCGTCCCCGAGGATCGCATCATCCTTCATGACAATGGCAGCCCCGCGTTGTTCTCGAATCTGTTTCGATACGAGTTGCAGAGGCGCGGGGCCGGCACGTGGATCGACGCCGATCTGTACCTGCTCCGCCCCATCGAGAGCGATGCGCCGCACCTGTTCGGCTGGGAAAGCCCCCACACGATCAACACGGCGGTGCTGCGAATCCCGGCGGAATCGCCCCTGCTGCGGTCGCTGCTCGCCATTTTCGAGGAACGGCAGGTACCGCCATGGCTTCCACTTCGATACCGCTGGGCGGCGCGCTTCCGCAAATGGCGCACTGGACGGACCGGCCTGTCCCAGATGCCCTGGGGGACCGCGGGTCCGAAGGCGTTGACCGCTCTCCTGAAGGAACGGGGCCTCACGAGCGCCGCGTTGCCGCCGTCCATCTTCTACCCCGTCCCCTGGCAGGAAGCGGCGTGGATCCGCGATCCCCGAAATCGGCTCGAAGACAGGATCGGACCCGACACCATCGCCGTTCATCTCTGGAACGAGCACATCCGCGCGTGGAAGGAGTTGCCCGCCCCCTCCGGGACCTTCCTCGAACGCCTTCAGCGGGAGGGCGCGTGAACACCGGGGTCCCGGCGTGGAACGTAGCGTCTGCCGGGGAATCGACCCACCGGTCGGGGCGAGCGGGGGGCGTATCCGGGTTCTGATCGTCACCCAGTACTTCCACCCCGAGAGCTTCCTGGTCAACCGGCTCGCTTCCGCCCTGGGGGAAGGGGGGCACGAGGTGACCGTGTTGACCGGGCAGCCGTCGTACCCGACCCGCGGGCAGTATCCCGGCTACCGCGCCTTCTCGCCGGCACGGGAACGGTACGAGGGCGTCGACGTGGTGCGGGTGCCCCTGCTGTCGCGTGGGGGCGGGAGGCTGTGGCGGCTCGCCCTGAACTATCTGTCCTTCGTGGTCTCCGCGGTGGCGTTTGGACTGCCACGGCTCCGGCGTCGCTTCGACGTCTCCATCGTCTGGTGCACGTCCCCGATCACGGCCGCGATACCCGCCATGGTGCAGCGGGCGCATCGGGGCACTCCGACCGCCATCTGGGTGCAGGATCTCTGGCCGGACACCGTCGAGGCCATCACCCGTTCGAAGAACAGGCTTTTGCTCGCCGGGCTGCGGCGCCTCGTCCGGCGGATCTACCGGTCCAGCGACCAGATCTGGATCCAGTCTCCGGCGTTCGAAGCCAGTGTGCTCGCGCACGGAGGCGCTCCGGGGAAGATCGTCCACGTCCCCAACTGGGCCGACGACCTCTACGACCGCGAACGGTGGGTCGACGTCCAGCCGGAGCCGCTCCCGGCCAACGCCCTCGTCTTCGCGGGAAACCTCGGTCGCGCCCAGGGGCTGGAGACGATGGTCGAGGCGGCGGCCATCGTGGCGGACATCGTGCCGGAGGCTCACTGGGTATTCGTCGGGGACGGTACATTGCGCGAATGGCTGATCGAGGAAATCGAGCGCCGCGGACTGTCGAGCCGGATCAGCGTCCTGCCGCGACGGCCCGCCCGGCAGATGCCACAGGTGCTCGAGGCCTCTGCCGCCACGCTGGTATCCCTGGCCGACGATCCGGTCTTCGATTTGACAGTCCCCTCGAAGATCCCGACACTGCTCGCTGCCGGGCGGCCCGTTCTGGGAGCCCTTTCGGGTGAAGCGGCCAGGGTCGTGCGGGAGGCCGGGGCGGGACTCGTCTGCCCGCCCGGAGACGCCCGCGGTCTCGCCGACATCGTCGTGAGGTTCTTCGAGATGCCGGCCGCCGAGAGGGAGCGTCTGGGCCGGAACGGGCACGCGTATTACAAGGCGCATTTCACCGAGGCGGGGGTCATGCGATCGATCAACCGGCTGCTCACCTCCCTCGCGGCGGACGCCGTCGAATGAGGATCGCGGTTCTGGGTGCGGCGGGCATGCTCGGGCACGTGATCTATCGGACCCTCGCGCCCGATTTCACCGACACGTTCCCCGTGGTCCGGAAGTCGGCCGATCACTACGCGCCCTATGGCATCTTCGACGAGACGAAGCTGACCGACCGGTTCGACGCCCGTGATCCGGCGGCCGTCCGGGGTCTCCTGGAGAGACTGGACCCCGACGCCATCGTGAACTGCATCGGGCTGACCACGCGCAAGATCGCCGCATGTCCCGCGTCCGACGTGATCACCATCAACTCCGTTCTGCCGCACTGGCTCCAGGAGTGGTGCGTCGATCGCGGGCGCCGCCTCGTTCACTTCAGCACCGATTGTGTCTTCTCGGGAAGAGATGGACCCTATGCGGAGGACGATCTCCCGGACGCCGCGGATCTGTACGGCCGGTCGAAGGCCCTGGGGGAGGTGGCAGGGGAAGGAATCCTGACGATCCGCTCTTCCACCGTGGGGCTGGAACTGGAAGGGGATACCGAACTGCTCGAGTGGCTGCGGTCGCAACGGGGGCGCCGCGTATCGGGGTACCGGCGGGTGATATATTCCGGCGTCACGACCCGGACGATGGCCACCGCCGTGAAGAAAATCCTGGCTACGGGAGTTCCGATGGGAGGAATCCAGCAGCTCGCGAGCGAACCGATATCGAAGTGCGAGCTTCTGGCTCTCGCCAGCGAGATCCTCGGCCTCGGGGTCGAGGTGGAGCCCGTGGACGCACCGGTCTCCAACAAGGTCCTCGTTCCGAGCCGGTTCTTCGACGACATCGGCATCCGGCCATCGAGCTGGCGCGAGCAGCTGGCCGCGGTCGCCCGCGACGTCGAGCGGCATGAAGGCTGGTACCGGACTTGATCCTGCAGGGCAAGACCATTCTGGTCACCGGTGGCACCGGATCCATGGGCCGGGCGTTCGTCCGACGGGCCCTGTCGGGTACGCATGGCCTGCCGAAGAAGGTGATCGTCTTTTCCAGGGACGAGGCGAAACAGCATTACATGCGTCTGGGTCACCTTCACGCGGAGCGCGCGACGGACGAGGTCATCTACAGCAACTTTCAACGGATCCTGGAATTCAGGATCGGTGACATCGGCCGATACAGCGACGTGTGCGGAGCCCTGCCGGGGGTGGATCTGGTCGTCAACGGGGCGGCGCTCAAGCAGGTTCCCACCTGTGAATACTTTCCCGCGCAGGCCGTCACGACCAATTGCCTGGGCGCGCAGAACATCGTTCGGGCGATACGGGATCTTCGGCTTCCCGTCGAAACCGTGGTGGGCGTCAGCACGGACAAGGCCTGCAAGCCCGTGAACGTCATGGGCATGTCCAAGGCGATCCAGGAGCGGATCTTCATCGCCGGAAACATCAATGCCCCCCACACCCGCTTCGTGTGCGTACGCTACGGCAACGTCCTGGCCTCCCGGGGCTCGGTGGTTCCGCTCTTTCTCGATCAGATCGGCCGGGGAGGACCGGTGACCGTCACGGACCCTGGAATGACGCGCTTCCTGCTGAGCGTGGAGCAGGCGGTCGACACGGTGATGGCGGTCATCGAACACGGGAAGCCCGGGGAGCTCTTCGTGCCCCGCGTTGCCGCAGCCACCATCGTGAACGTGGCGAAGGCCCTGATCGGCGACCGGGACGTCAGAATCGACACGGCCGGAATACGGCCGGGTGAAAAGCTCCACGAGATCATGCTGTCCGAAGAGGAAGTGCCGCGGACGAACCGCAGCGGCTCGTACTACTCCCTCCAGCCGATGCTTCCGGAGCTCTGCCCGGAGCCACGGCCAGGAGACAGCGGTCTGTCGAGCGAGTACTCGTCGAAGGACAACGTGCTGGGGGAGCGGGAGACGTACGAGCTCCTGGAGAGGAATGGCCTGCTGGCCCCGGTGAGGGAGTCGCCCGCGAATGCGGAGTGGACGGGCTGACGTGGCGGGCCGCCCCCGCGTCCTGACGATCGTCGGCACCCGGCCGGAGCTGATCAAGCTGTCCTCGGTGATCCCGGCCCTGGATCGTGCCACGGATCACGTTCTGGTCCATACCGGACAGAACTACGACCGTGAGTTGAATCAGGTCTTCTTCGAGGAGCTGGAGATCCGTCCCCCCGATCACGTCCTCGACTGCGCCCGCCCATCCGCCGTGGCGACGATCGCGGCCGTGCTCGTGGAGGTGGATGGAGTGCTGGAGGCAGAGCGGCCCGATGCCGTGCTGATCTACGGGGACACGAACTCGGCCATGGCCGCCATTTCCGTCAAGAAGCGGCAGATCCCCCTTTTCCACATGGAGGCGGGCAATCGATGCTTCGATCAGAGGGTGCCCGAGGAGCTGAATCGCAAGATCGTGGATCATCTGAGTGACGTGAACATGACGATCTCGGAGCACGCCCGCCGATATCTGATCGCGGAGGGATCGCCGCCGGAGCGGGTCGTACGGGTCGGCTCCTCCATGCCCGAAGTGCTGGAGCGGTTCTCCGCGCAGATCGAAGGCTCGCGGGTCCTGGAGGAGCTGGACCTGTCCGCCCGCGGCTACTTCCTCGCCAGCGTCCACCGTGAGGAGAACGTGGACCGGGAGAACCGGCTCCGCGAGATCGTGGAGGCACTCCGGGAGCTCCACCGGAAGCACCACCTCCCCGTCATCGTCTCGACCCACCCGCGCACTCTGGAGCGGCTGCGGACCTTCGGCTTCGATCTGGAGGAAGAGGGGTTGCGCTTCCTGAAGCCGCTCGGATTCTTCGCCTACGTGAAGCTGCAGCAGGAGGCCCGGTGCGTGCTATCGGACAGCGGAACGATCACGGAAGAAGCTGCCATCCTGGGATTCCCCGCCGTTACCCTGCGGGATGCCCACGAGCGCCCCGAAGGGACGGACGCGGGAGTGCTGATCAAGGCACCCATCCAGAGAGACGCCATCGCGCACGCGGTGGAAGTGATGATGACGCTGGAGCGGCCGGGGAATCCGGTGCCGGACTACCAGCCGTCCCGCGTATCCGATACCGTCGTGGCCGTGATCCTGAGCCACATCGACTACGTGAACCGCGTCGTCTGGCAGAGGCACTAGCCATGCGAGCGGGCGCCCTGCTCCTGGTTCTCTTCGGTTGGGGCCTGGTGGTCGAGGCGTCCGCCCAGTCGCTGCGCCTGGTCCCCACCGACCACTGGGCCTACGCCGTCGCCGACGAGGTGCTGCTCCGGCACCCGGAGCTCGGCCGGAGCCTGTGGCACTCCAACCGACCGTGGCGCGAGGGCGACTTCCGGACGCTGGTCGCGCGGGCCGACTCGGCGGGCGTGGCGGGGGAGTGGCGGGCGCTCCTGGCGGAGGCGTTCCCGCCCGAGGCGGCCGCGGTGGACGACGTCCGCTACCACAACGAGGTCTCGGTCCGGGCCGCGGTGGACGCGCGGAAGGACGAGGCCACATTCGAGCCGGCGTTCCTGGCGCCGGCCTTCGGCGACAGCGTGGGGGAGCCGCTGGCGCGGGCGTTCGCCCAGCACGACTTCGCGGTCCAGTTCCGGGAGACGTTCGTCCTGGGGTGGCGCTACGCGCTGGACTCCAACGTCCGGAACGACCCGTCACGGTTCCGGCAGGAGGAGGTCCGGTCCGGCGAGGAATTCGGCTTCGCGATCCTGGACGCGTACGGGACCGGCAAGTGGGGCCCGCTCTGGATCTCGGTCGGCCGGATGGCGTTCGAATGGGGGCCGGGGCGCTCCTCGGCGATCTTCGTGTCGGACTCGATCCCGCCGATCGACCAGGCGCGGCTGGAGCTGGGGACGAAGCAGGTCCGGTTCACGGGCGTAATCGCGCGGCTCTCGTCGGATCTCCAGAACCGAGCCATCGACGAGGACGGCGAGCCGGTCCAGGGGTCCGAGCCGCCGCCGGAGGGCGAGCGCCGCGAGGTCGGCCGCCAGCTCTACCTGCACCGGCTGGACTGGCAGCCCTGGCCGCGTGTCCAGGTGACGGTGGGGGAGGCGGCGCTCGTCACCGGCTTCGACCGCGGCCTCGAGTTCCGCTACGCCAACCTGCTGACCCCGTTCTTCATCACGCAGAAGGACGAGGACGAGCCGGACGCCCTCCAGGTGAACCTGTTCGTGGACGCCGAGCTGGTGGCGACGCCGGTGGACGGACTCCGGGTGTACGGCCACGCGTTCGTCCAGGACTTCCAGCTCTTCAACCGCGGCGAGAACGAGACGCCGGACCAGTACGCCCTTCGGGTGGGCGGGGAGCTGGGGCCGCCGGGGTGGCCGGTCACGGGTGGCATGGAGTACACGCGGGTCCTCTCGTTCATGTACCTGCACCGGGGACTCAACACCAACTGGAGTCAGTTCGACGTGCCGATCGGGTCGATGCCGGGCCCCGACGCCGACACCGGCCTGGCGTGGCTCACGTGGTGGCCGCGCCCGACGGCGCGTGTGACGGCGGAGGCGATGGCGCGGCGGGGCGGCGAGAACTCGATGGAGACGCTGGAGAGCGTGGGCGGGGCCGGCTACGACTTCCCGCGCGGGGTCACCCAGCGGGAGCTGCGGCTGGCGCTGGAGGGGTGGACGCTGCTGCCGCGGTGGGGCGTGGAGGCGACGGGCCGGCTCTCGTGGCGGGACGTGGCGCGGATCGGGAACGAAGCCGGCCGGGACGAGGGGTACTGGCGAGCGGCGGTGGCGCTCCGCTGGCGTCACGCCTTCCGGTAGCCGGCCGGCGCCGGATCAGTCGCTGGTGCCGCTCCCCGTAGGATGGAATGCGTAGAGCCGCCCCTTCTCCGTGATCGCGTACACCCGCTCCCCCGACACCAGCGCCGGCGCCGTCACGGCGTCGTTCAGCCGGGCGTGCCAGAGCCGCTCGCCGGTGGCGCGGTCCAGCACGTAGAGCCGGCCTCCCAGGTCGCCGATCGCCACGATGCCATCGCCCGGTGCCGGCGCGGCGCGGAGAGCGCCCAACCCCTCGTGGCGCCACAGCACGTCCGAGCCCGCCCAGTCGTACGACCACACGGTGCCCTCGTGGCCGGCCAGGAGCACCACGCCGTTCTCGACCACGGGTCCGGCGCGGAACGTGGAGGGGAACGAGCGGCGGTCGGTCACCTGGAGCTCGCCGTTCACCTCGATCAGCTGGCCCTCCAGCGAGGCGAAGAGAACGGCGCCGGGGTCCTCGGGCGAGGGGACGGGGTCGCCCTGGATGGGGCCGGCCTCGGAGTCGACCTCGCGGGCCAGCTCGCCGGACGCGGTCTCGAGCGCGAAGAGCCGGCCGTCGGAGGCGGCCACGACGAGGCGCTGGCCGATGAGGGCCGGGGTGGCGGACACGCGCGTCTCCAGCTCGGTCCGCCACCGCTCGACGCCCGTGCCTGTGGCCCACGCGACCACCACGCCCACCGACGACACCGTGATCACCTGCTCCCCGTCCACCACGGGGCGGGCCATCATGTCCCCGGCGTCGGCGGTCCAGAGCTCCTCGTTCGTCCGGCGGTCCATGGCGATCAGCCGCCGGCCGCGGGTGGTCTCGGCCAGGTAGAAGCGGGCCCCGTCCACCACCGGCGACGCCTCGAAGCCGCCGCGGAAGTTCTTCTTCCACACCACGCGGGGCTCCGGCTCCAGGCCGACCAGGTGGACGTTCCGGTCGAGGCTGGCGACCAGGATCATGTCGTCGGCCCAGACGGGCGCGGCCGAGGCGCCACGCGAGAGATCCAGCCGCCACGCCTGCTCCCAGCCCTGCGGCGGGGCCAGCGCGAGGACGGCGAGAGCGGCGGCGAACGGCGCTGCGATGCGAATCGACAACCTGGAACCTCCGGGGTATGTTCGGGCGCCCATGCCTGAAGACGCCCAGGAAGAAGCACGGTACGTTACGATCGACCGGCTGGACCGGCACGTGGGACAAACGGTCGAGGTCCGCGGCTGGTTGTACAACCAGCGCTCCAGCGGCAAGATCGCGTTCCTGCTGGTCCGCGACGGCACCGGTCTGGTCCAGGGGGTCCTGGTCCAGAAGGAGGTCGACGCCGCGGCGTGGGAGGCGGCCCAGACGCTGACCCAGGAGTCGTCGCTGATCGTCCGCGGCACGGTCCGGAAGGACGACCGCGCGCCGGGCGGCTACGAGCTCTCGCTCTCGGCCGTCGAGCCGGTCCAGATCTCGGAGGACTACCCGATCGGCCCCAAGGAGCACGGGGTCGACTTCCTGCTGAATCACCGCCACCTGTGGCTTCGCTCCACCCGTCCGTGGCACACCCTGCGGGTCCGCGACACCCTCATCTTCGCCATCCACGAGTTCTTCCGGGAGCGTGGCTTCCTCCGGCTCGACTCGCCGATCCTGACCCGCGCCATCGGCGAAGAAGCCGGCGAGCTCTTCGAGACCGAGTACTTCGATCTCGGCACCGCGTCGCTCGCCCAGACGGGCCAGCTCTACATCGAGGCCGGCGCCATGGCGTTCGGCAAGGTGTACTGCTTCGGCCCCACGTTCCGCGCCGAGAAGTCCAAGACCCGCCGCCACCTGACCGAGTTCTGGATGCTGGAGCCCGAGATGGCCTGGGTCGACTGGCGCGGCAACATGGACCTGCAGGAGGAGATGATCGCGTTCCTGGTGGCGCGGGTGCTGGAGGAGAACCGGGCCGACCTGGAGGCGCTCGGCCGCGACCTCGCGCTTCTGGAGCGCGTTGTGGCGCCGTTCCCGCGGCTCTCCTACGACGAGGCGGTCGAGGTGGTGCGGGGCGCCGGCGGCGACATGGAGTGGGGCACCGACTTCGGCGGCGACGAGCAGACGCTCCTGGCCGAGCAGTTCGACCGGCCCGTTTTCGTCCACTCGTTCCCCCGGGCGATCAAGGCGTTCTACATGAAACAGCACCCGGAGCGGGACGACCTGGTCCTCTGCGACGACCTGTACGCCCCCGAAGGCTACGGCGAGATCATCGGCGGCTCCGAGCGCGAGGCCGACCACGGCCGGTTGGTGGCGCGGATCGAGGAGGCCGGGCTTCCGATGGAGTCGTACGACTGGTACCTGGACCTCAGGAAGTACGGGTCCGTACCACATTCGGGGTTCGGCCTGGGGCTGGAGCGGACGGTGTCGTGGATCTGCGGGCTGGACCACCTGCGGGAGGCGATCCCGTTCCCGAGATTGATCAACCGGATCACGCCGTAGGGGTGGGCTTCTTCGCCGAGCTCCGTCGCCGCCACGTGATCAAGATCGCCATCGTGTACGTGACCGTCGGCTTCGCGGTGCTCCAGGGGGCGGATCTCCTGCTCCCGACCCTGAGCGTGCCGGACTGGTCCTTCCGTCTCATGGTGGCGGGGGTGCTCCTCGGCTTCCCGATCGCGCTCGTCCTGGCGTGGGCGCTGGAGGTGACGCCCGACGGGATCGAGCGGGTCGGCTCCAGCGCCGCCATCCGGGAGGCGGAGCCCGAGCCCGCGGCCGCCGGGCTCTCCAGCACCGCCGCCGCGGTCGCGACGGTCCGGGAGGTGTCGGAGCGGTCGGTCGCGGTCCTGCCGTTCGCCAACCTGAGCGACGCCGCCGACAACGAGTACTTCACCGACGGGATCACCGAGGAGATCCTGACCGTCCTCTCGAAGGTCCGGAGCCTCGAGGTCATCTCGCGCACGTCGGTCATGCGGTACAAGGGGACCGCGCAGGGGATCGTGGAGATCGCCGAGGAGCTCCGAGTGGCGCACGTGGTCGAGGGGAGCGTCCGGTGGCACGGCGAGCGCGTGCGGATCACCGCCCAGCTCATCGATGCGCGGACGGATCGGCATCTGTGGGCGGAGACGTACGACCGGGACCTGGACGACGTGTTCGCCATCCAGAGCGACGTGGCCGAGCGGATCGTGGGGTCGCTGAAAGGCGCCCTCACGCCGGCGGAGCGTGAGCGGATCGAGTCGCGGCCCACCGACAGCGTGGAGGCGTACCAGTGGTTCCTGAAGGGGCGCCAGCTTCTGGCGCAACGGACGAGCGACTCCCTGCGGCGGGCAGTGGAGGCGTTCGACCGCGCGATCGCGGCCGATCCCGCCTTCGCCCTGGCGTGGGCGCTTCGGGCGCAAGCTCTCCTGATCCGGTACGACTTGAGATGGGAGCGCGTGGCCGAGGCCCGGGAGTCCGCCCGACGCGCGCTCGAGCTGCAGGGCGACCTCGCGGAGGCCCACGCCGCGCTGGGTCTCGCGGCGCACTCCGCCAGGCAGTGGGACGAGGCGGACCGCGAGTTCCGTCGGGCGCTCGAGCTCGAGCCGGGCCTGACCTCGGCCCTCCACTGGTACGCCATGCAGCAGGCGACTCTCGGACGGTTCGATGACGCGATCGCGACGCTTCGCCGGGCGCTCGAGCTGGATCCTCTCTCGCTGCCCCTACACCTGATGATGGGGAGCATTCTCTACCGCGCCGGTCGGGTGGAGGAGGCCGAGCGCGTCTACCGCCGGGGGCTCGAGATCGAGCCGCGTTCCCCGTTGTTACACGTGAATCTGTCGGTCCTGTATGAGAGCCAGGACCGGTACCCGGAGGCGATCGAGGAGACGGAGATCTCGGACCGGCTTCAGGATCGATCGCAGGATCTCATCGCGGAGATTCGCCGCGGCTGGGAGGAGAGGGGCGAACGCGGCTACTGGGAGGCGACACTGGAGGCGTACCGTTCGCGGCCGGACCTCCCCGAAAGGATCCTCTGCATGGCGCTGGCCCTGGCCCGGTTGGGGCGGCTGGACGAGGCGGTCGACGCCCTCGAGCCGACGATCGAAGATCCGTTCTACGCCAGCGTCCACGTCGATCCGCAGCTCGCGATGCTCCGAACGCATCCGCGCTTCGCGAGCCTGGTGGAACGGATGGGCCTGGGGGAGGCGATGCGGGCGGCGGAGTCTAGCCGGAGCCGGCCTCAGCCCGCTTGACCTCGTCCCACAGCCCGTCCAGCGCCTCCAGCGACATCGACTCCAGGTCGAGGCCCCGCTCGCGGGCCAGCGTCTCGAGCGCGCGGAACCGGGTCTCGAACTTCCGGTTGGCGCGCTGAAGGGCGAGCTCGGGGTGGAGGTCCAGGAGCCGGCCCCAGTTGACGACGGCGAAGAGGAAGTCGCCGAACTCCTCCTCGAGCCGCGCGGTGTCGGACTCCTCGCACGCGGCCACCGTCTCCTCCAGCTCTTCCCGCACCTTCTCCAGCGCCCCGCCGGGCTCCTTCCAGTCGAAGCCGACGGTGGCGACCCGCTGCTGGATCCGGTGGGCGCGGACCAGGGCCGGGAGCCCGCCGGGGATCCGGCCGACCACGGAGACGGGGTCGTCGTGGCCGGCGGCGGGCTCCTCGCCCGCGGCGGCGCCCCCGGCGGCGGCCTCCTCCTTCTCCTCGCGCTTCAGCCGCTCCCACATCGCCTGGTGTCCGCCGCCCTGGTACTCGGCGTCGCCGAACACGTGGGGGTGGCGGCGGACCATCTTCTGGATGATCCGGCCGGCCACGTCGGGGAGGCCGAAGCGGCCCTCCTCGTCGGCGATCGAGATCTGGAAGGCGAGGTGGAGCAGGAGGTCGCCGAGCTCGTCGATCGACTGGGCGTCGTCGCCGGACTCGATCGCCTCGGCCGCCTCGTGGGCCTCC
>CAZUIY010000274.1:0-2872 GCA_964619975.1 uncultured Gemmatimonadales bacterium | reverse complement strand
GGCGGTGGGGGTCGGTCACGGTGGGGGAGTCTAGCGCCGTCGCGCGGACCGGTCCAAAGCCGCTAGGTTGGCGCCATGCGGCCTTTCCGGATCGTCCTCTGCCAGATCGACGTCACCGTCGGCGACCTGGACGGGAACCTGGCGCGGATCCGCGCGGCGCTGGCCGACGCGGCACCGCTCCAGCCCGACCTGGTGGCGTTCCCCGAGCTGGCCGTCTCCGGCTATCCCCCGGAGGACCTCCTCCTGCGGCCGGCCTTCCTGGCCGACTGCCGCGATGTCGTGGACGCCCTCGCCGAAGACGTGGGGGAGGAGGTCGTGCTGGTCGGCTTTCCCGAGCGGGACGCCGACGTCCACAACGCCGCGGCGGTCCTCAGGCGGGGAGAGATCCGGGACATCTACCGCAAGCGCTACCTGCCGAACTACGGCGTCTTCGACGAGAACCGGTACTTCCAGCGTGGCGACTCGATCCCAGTCTACCGGCTGGGCGACGTCACGTTCGCGGTCAACATCTGCGAGGACATCTGGTATCCGGGCGAGCCGCTGACGGCGCAGGTGCTCCTGGGAGAGGCGGTCCTGTCGGTCAACCTCTCCGCCTCACCCTACCACGCCGGGAAGGGCCACGACCGGGAGCGCATGGTGGCGACCCGCGCCGAGGACAACGCGGTGGTCGTGGCCTACTGCAACCTGGTGGGCGGGCAGGACGAGCTGGTGTTCGACGGCCAGTCCCTGGTGGTGGACGAGGACGGGGAGCTGCTGGCCCGCGGGGCGGCCTTCCGCGAGGACCGGCTGGTGCTGGACCTGCCGCTCGACCGCGTCTTCCGCGAGCGGATCCACGACTCCCGCCGGCGGAAGGTCCGGGAGCGGGCCGGCGAGCTGGAGCTCCGGCGGGTCGACCTGGGGGACGCCCGGGACGCGGAGGACCGGCCGGATGTCCCCCCGCCGGCCATCGAGCCCCACGCCTCCCGCGCGGCCGAGATCCTGGAGGCGATCACGCTGGGCCTCGGGGACTACTTCCGGAAGAACGGGTTCGCCGACGCCTGCCTGGGCCTCTCGGGCGGCATCGACTCGGCGGTGGTGGCGGCGATCGCCGCCCGCGCCCTGGGGCCGGAGCGGGTGCACGGCTACTCCATGCCCTCGCGCTACACGTCGGAGCTGAGCCGCCGGCTGGCGCGGGAGCTGGCGGAGAGCCTGGGCGTCGGCTTCGGCGAGATCCCGATCGAGAGGCCGCTCGAGTCGTACCTGGAGACCCTGGCGCCGATCTTCGGCGACGCCTTGCCCGACACGACCGAGGAGAACCTCCAGGCGCGGATCCGCGGCAACTTCCTGATGGCCCTCTCCAACAAGTTCGGCTGGCTCGTCCTGGCGCCCGGCAACAAGAGCGAGATGTCGGTCGGCTACGCCACGCTCTACGGCGACATGGTGGGCGGCTTCGCGGTGCTGAAGGACGTGACGAAGACCCAGGTGTACGCGATCGCCGAGGAGCTGAACCGGCAGGCCGGGCGGGAGCTGATCCCGCGCGGCACCATCGAGCGGCCGCCCACGGCGGAGCTCAAGCCCGACCAGACCGACCAGGACACGCTCCCGCCCTACGACGTGCTGGATCCGATCCTCGAGGCGTACGTGGAGCGGGACCTCTCACCCTCCGACATCGCGGCGCTGGGGTACCCGGAGAAGACCGTGCGGTGGGTGGTGGCGGCGGTGGACCGGAGCGAGTACAAGCGCAGGCAGGCGCCTCCCGGCATCAAGATCACGACCCGCGCGTTCGGCAAGGACCGGCGGATGCCGATCACCAACCGCTATCGCCGCTAGCAGGTCGTTGACCTGCTAGCGCGGCGCGGGCGTGCCGGGCCCGCGCCGACGGCGTCCCGGGATCATCACCACCAGATGGTGACGGTACTTGATCCCCCACACCAGGGACAGCCCCAGGTACACGTAGGCGATCTCCATCCTGAGGTCGGGGATCATGAGCTGCGTGGCGAACGGCAGGAACAGGAGCAGCGCCTGCCACCAGTTCAGGTGGCGGTCGATCAGCATGATGACGGCGAACAGGGACTGGGCGGCGGTGAGGAAGATCTCCTGTCGCTGCTGCATGTCCAGCTCCAGCGCCGCCACGCGCCCCGACGAGATCGAGTAGACGAGGGAGATCGTGCCGATCAGGAGCGTCCACTGGTTCACCTTCGACGAGATCAGCGCCGAGAGGGCCATGGTGGCGTGGCCGCGGATGGTCCAGAGCGCCGCGATGATGAACTCCGGCGCCTCGCTCGCGAGCGGGGCGATCCACTGGACCAGCAGGAACTCGTCGATGCCGAAGTGGTGCCCGGTGTCGATCAGCGACTCGGCGAACGGCTCGGCGGCCACGAAGATGACGGCCCCGGAGAAGGCGAAGAGGGCCAGGTTGGCCACCAGCCGTTCCCGCCGGGGAAGCGTCGCGATCAACGCGGCGGGGCCCACCAGCTCCGGCTCCTGGACCCCGAGCCCACCGGTTCTGATCAGGTACCAGATGAAGAGCCCGACCAGGACCACGGTGTCGAGCCACCAGAACCGCCCGCCGGCGGCGATGAAGAAGGCGTAGATGGTGGCCACGCCGAGGAACCGCACCGCGATCAGGTCGGCGGGCGCCAGCTCGATGCCGCTCTTCTTCCAGCGGAACCAGAAGAGCCACACGATGACCGGCCAGCCGAGGCCCACCAGCAGCCGGTTGGCCCCGGTCATGTTGGCCGCGGCGTAGTGGCCGTAGATCGGGTCCTCGGCGGCGCGCCACGCGAAGTAGAGGTCGACCGCGTACTCGGGCAGGATCGCGATCAGCGCCAGGAGCGCCAGGGCGAGCGCCTGGCTCACCTCCATCTGCGCCACCTCGGCGGCCCACGACAGC
>CAZUIY010000273.1:0-3852 GCA_964619975.1 uncultured Gemmatimonadales bacterium | reverse complement strand
CCCCAGTTGCGGTAGGCGTAGTCGAAGCCGGCGCCGAAGGACATGAAGTCCAGCTGCAGCCCGGCCCCGAAGCCCAATCCGCGGAGCTCGGCGTTGTCGTCCACCGCCAGGTCGAGATCTTCCTCGTCCTGCTGGTAGGTGTAGCCGGCGCGGGCGGCGACCGTGGTGGCCACGCCCCCGTTGTTCGCCGGAATCAGCACCTGGTTCCACTCCCCACCGATCGAGTACGTCGTCTCGAGGGCACGGGGGGCGGCGAACTCGCCGTTGACGATGAACTGGCTCGACTCGTTCTCGACGAGGTAGTAAGCCAGCGCCGTCTTCAGCGTGGTCGGGGGACGGAAGTCCTCCGTCCTGAACTCGAGCGGAAGCTGTCCGGCGTTCGGGAACGTCGGGAACTCCGGCGGCCTGCCGGCCGTCTGGAGCCGCGAGCCTTCGCTCTTGAAGTTCGTGCCCAGGTTCTGCACCACGAACGCCAGCCGGATGCCCCGGCCCGCGAACGTCGTGTGGTAGTTGGTGCCGAAGTCGAACTGGAACGCGTCGCTCGTGATGCCGAACACGTTCTCATGCGCCCACTTCACACTCGCGCCCGCAGTAAAGCGGTCGGAGATGTTGTGCGCGTACGACACCTGAGTGTTCGAGCTCCAGCTGTCGAAGGTGGCCGCGGTGCCCTCCGGCTCCAGGATCGTGGTCACCGGCATGTCGTCGGTCGACATCAGACCGAACGCAGCCGCGACCACGCCATTGCCTTCGAACACCGGGGCGCCCACCCCCAGGTAGTTGAACTGCACGTCCAGCGGCATGTCGATGTTGGTGAAGAACGCCGCCGGGCTCCGCATGAAGCCGAGACCCGCCGGGTTCCACCACAGTCCGCTGATGTCATCGACGACGGCCGTAAATGCCTGGCCCATCGCCACGCCTCGCGCCCCGACGGGGATCGTCAGGAACTCGCCACCCGCGTTACCGATGAACGAGAACCCTTCCTGGCGACCGCGCAGAATCGGGGGCAGCTCCTCCTGCGCCAGACCAGGCAGCTCCGCGGCGAGCAACATCACGCCCACGAGGCCTCCCAGCCGAACGCTTCTAAAGAGCTTCCTCATAAAAACCTTCCTCCAAGTTCGAGTGCTGCGCCGGAGCGGCGGCCCGGCCCATCCGGGCCGGGCTCGCTC
This sequence comes from uncultured Gemmatimonadales bacterium, assembly GCA_964619975.1. Classification (GTDB taxonomy): domain Bacteria; phylum Gemmatimonadota; class Gemmatimonadetes; order JACCXV01; family JAHWKZ01; genus DATLFF01. The sequence goes on along the minus strand of CAZUIY010000273.1, from coordinate 2,686 downwards.
CGTTTCGCCGCGCTAGTTGACGACCGCGAAGCGTCCAAGGTGCGTGCGGCCATCGGGGGTCGTGACGTGGTAGTAGTAGTTCCCCGACGCCACCAGAAGGTCGAAGCGGGTGCGTACGTCCCACTCGGCCGTTCCGGAGCCGTCAGAATGATCCAGCACACGCACCAGGTTTCCGCTGATGGTGTAGATCCGGATCGTCGCCTGCGGTGGCAGGTTCGTGAACAGGATCCGCTGGAGCCCGCGGCCCCGCGTGATCTCGTTCGCCGCGATGAACGGGTTCGGCACGACGGTGACCTGCGTGAGGTCGGCGTCTGCCAGCTCGCTCGTGGCGCCCGAGAGCGACGCCCGGACCGCCATGCCCGGCACCGGAGGCCGCGGCGGCTCGCCGCTGCCTGCGCCGATCGGCAGGCGGATCAGCCATGTCTCGCCGTCGGACGGCAGCTGGTTGAACACGATGTCCAGCCAGTGACCGGCGATCCAGAGCCGGGTTCCGTCCTGGCCGTCCACGTTGACCAGCGTGGCCGTCATGCCGAGCGCCCCGGGCTGGTGGTACGGCAGCGGGGCGTACGTGCCGATGAACGGCGCCAGAAGGTTGAACACGTCCGGATTGAACGGCAGGTCCGTGAAGACCGGGTCCGACTGCGTGAACGCGGCCAGGAACCCGTAGAACGTGCAGTCCGCCGGGAATCCGCCGGTGTTGGCGGAGCACCACGGATCCGGGAACAGCACCCGGCCGTCGTCCGTCCGCGCGGTCCCGACGTCCGTGGCGATCTCGTCCTCGAAGGCCTTCAGGTCGGTCGGCAGGGAGAAGCCCCAGCCGGCGGTGCCGAAGCCGCTCCGGAACGGCACCTCCGTGTTGTTGGAGACGTCCCGGACGGACGTCAGCGTCAGGCCGGGTCCCCACGTGAGCTCGATGTCCGCGACCGTGTACTGGCCGTAGATGCCGCGGGAGAAGCCGAAGTCGGCCACCGAGGCGGGCGGAGCGTCGCCGCCGCCCGGGGTGGTCAGCACGCAGGCGCCGATCAGGGAGCACTGCGCTGTCCGGCGTCCGATCGAGGACGAGTACACCACCGTGAACGCGACCCCCAGATCGGGGTCGATCGGCGACAGGACCTGGATCTCCGCGCTGCTGAAGTTCGTGATGCCGGTGAACGAGACGAAGTCCGTCAGGGCCACCGCGACCGCGGGTCCGGTCGGGGTCTCGAGGACGTTGCCGTCCTCGTCCCGGACCGATATCCAGACCTGCCAGGCGCGGTTGTCACCGGCCGGGATCTCGTCGAAGAACCCGGGGAGCCCCCAGGTGCAGTTGTCCGACGTCAGGTTGGGGGGTGCGGCGCAGCCCGAGTTCGGATGGCCGTATCCGGGGGAGACCGAGACCGAGTCGATCATGACCTGGAACGTGAAGTTCGCAGGGACCGCCAGCGGCTGGACGATGGAGACGTCGATGTCCCAATCGCGCGCGGCGGGAATCGGTCCGGTCAGCACGCCATCCACGATCGGGATGTCCCCCTGATCCTCGACGACGTTGCCGTCGCCGTCGATCAGCTCGGCGCTACCGACCGAGGCGGTGGTAAGCGAGCTCGGGTCCGAGCGTGGCGTGGCCGTCTGGAAGGGCGAGAGACCCGCCTCCAGGACGAGACACGCGGCCCCCGGGATCACCGTGGTACCCTCCGGAATATCGACCGGCGACTGGCCACAGTTCACCGCGTACGACGTGACCGTGTAGTGAACCGGGATGCCGTTGATCAGCCCAGGGCCATTGGCCGGGTTGGGGAACGAGCCGCCGCGGTCCACGATCGCGAACCCGAGGCCGGTGTTCTCCCCGATCGCCAGCTCCGCCTGATCCGTGCACACGTTCTGCACGAACTCGCCGTCTGGCGTGAAGACCGCCTGCGCCGCCACGCAGAAGGTTCCGCCGACGATCGCGTCGGCCAGATCGAACTGCGCGATCAGCTCGGCGTCCGAGGCCAGTCCCGTAAAGGACCGGTAGATCCGGAAGCCCTGGAAGTCCTGGATCACGAAGTTCGGGTTGAAAGCCGGGTTGGTGACCTCATCGCCGGTGATGCCCGCCTCGCCGGCCGTGACGAAGCCGGTGGTGCCGCCCTGGTCGAACTCGCCCAGGTAGACGATCTGGCCCGACTCGAGGAAGACGCCGGTTCCGGGCGCGTCGGGATCCGCCTCGCCGGTGCCCAGGCGGGCGAACGGGTCGCGCGCCACCTTGGCGAACGGGTTGACGGCCTCGATCGGGTCACCGCCCCAGAGGATCGTGACCTGCATGTCCCCCGGCACCAGCGTGACTTCCGGCTTCGGCGGCGCGGTCGGGACCACGAATCCCGCGTCGAAGGTCGCCTGCGCGGTCTGCTGGACGATCTTGAAGTTGTCGAACGCCGGGTCCGTGTTGGCGGTCGGGTCGATGTTCCCCTGAGGGTCCTTGTACGCCTCGCCCCGCAGGTCGGCGGGCGGAGACCCGGACGCGTTGGCGAAGAAGTAGGCGCTGTAGATCTCGACGAAGTCCCCGGCCGGCAGCGTGAACTGGCCCGAGGAAGCCATGCCGCGGACGTCCTGCGGCGTGACCTCGAGCACCGCCTCGTCCGGGTCGCCGGTCATGAGCGCGTACCAGACCTCCTTGGTGGAGGGGTCCGGGCGCGGGGGACCGTTGGTGAAGACGGTGAATTCGGCCAGGCCG
>CAZUIY010000272.1:0-1280 GCA_964619975.1 uncultured Gemmatimonadales bacterium | reverse complement strand
CTCGCCGGCGGCAATTTCAGCACCGCGGACCTGCAAGGCAAGGTGGTGCTGGTGAACTTCTGGGCCACCACGTGCGTCACGTGTGTGGCGGAGATGCCGAAGATGGTCGAGACGTGGAAGCGCTTTGCGCCGCACGGCTACGAGATGGTGGCGGTGGCAATGAGCTACGACCACCCCAACGCGGTCGCGGAGTTCGCACGGCAGCGCGCGCTGCCGTTTCGCGTCGCGCTCGACACCGGCGGCGCGGTGGCGCGCGCCTTCGGCAACGTCAGCGTGACCCCCACGACCTTCCTGCTCGATCGCCGCGGGCGCATCCTGGCAACCTACGTCGGCGAACCCGACTGGCAGGATCTGTACACGCGCATTGATCGCGCGCTGGGAACCTAGGCGCAAGCCCGGATCTGTCGCCCCAGGGCGACGCCGCGCGCATGCGCGAGCGCTGCAAGCCCCTGTATTTCCTCGTTCACGAAACTTGGCACGCGCTTTGCGGTCAACCCCCTGCGAGTCCGCGCGGGGCTCGCAGCGTTCGAGTTCGACAGACAAAAACAGAGAGGCGTCGCACATGAAACTCAATAGAACCACTCGCACCATTTTGAGCGTCACCGCGCTGGCGTGGTCGATTCCGTTGGCGCAGGCGGGGACCTTTCCGTTGGCACGGACTGGGATCGTTCAACCCCAGACCCAGACCGCCGAGCGACTGGCGTCCACCGGCTCTACGAGCGTGCGCGCTCGGCGCAATGCGCCGAGGACGGGTGGGTCACGGTGACATCCGCACTTACTCCGCAGGGGAAGAGCGGGTTCGCACCCTGTTCCGCCTTCTCGCTGCCGCTATACATCGTCGCCGGGCTAGTTCGCTGGGACGGCATCACTTTGCGGCCCGCGCCGCCCAAGGGCCCGCGACCTCGCCGATCGGGTGCGTAAACGCACTTCCGGCAGAGCCGGGGTTGCCTAAAGTGGGGTCACGGCTGCAGCGTTGTTGCAGCGACCAACTCAACCACTTAAAAGGGACCTGAACATGAAACGTGAAATCCTCGCACTCGCCATCGGCAGCTTCGTTGCGCTGCCGGCCATCGCCAACAACGAAATCGACGCGGGCTACAACCCGCCGGCGCCGCACTCCACGCTGAGCGCCGAGCAGGTGTTCGTCGACGCCGAGCAGGGCTACGTGTTTGCGGCGAAGTCGAGCGCCGACAAGTCGCGCGCCGAAGTGGTGGCCGAAGTGGTGCAGGCGCGCCGCTCGGGCAACTACATTGTCAACGCCGAGCTGGGCACCACCGCCA
>CAZUIY010000271.1:0-4749 GCA_964619975.1 uncultured Gemmatimonadales bacterium | reverse complement strand
GCACGAGGGCACGCCGTTCTATCCGCGGAGCCCGTACGGCGTGGCCAAGGTGTACGGCCACTTCATCACGGTGAACTACCGGGAGTCCTACGACCTGTACGCCGTCAGCGGGATCCTGTTCAACCACGAGAGCCCGCGGCGCGGCCTCGAGTTCGTGACGCGGCACGTCTCCGACGGGGTGGCGCGGATCAAGCTGGGCCTCGCCGAGCGGCTGCCGATCGGGAACCTCGAGGCGGAGCGGGACTGGGGCTTCGCCGGCGACTACGTGGACGCGATGTGGCGCATGCTCCAGCGGGAGGAACCGCGGGACTACGTGGTCGGGACCGGCGACACGCACTCGGTGCGGGACCTCTGCCGGGTGGCCTTCGAGCACGTAGGGCTGGAGTGGGAGCGCCACGTGGAAGTCGATCCGACCCGCCTCCGGCCGGCGGAGGTGGAGCACCTGCGCGCCGACCCCACGCGGGCGCGGGAGGAGCTGGACTGGCGGCCGGCGGTGGGGTTCGAGGCGCTCGTCGCGATGATGGTCGACGCCGACATCGAGCGGCTCCGTCCGCGAGCGCGGTGATCCATCCGGCGCGGCGTTCCGTCCTGCTGGTGGGAACGTTCCCGCCACGCGGGTCCGGCAGTCATCAATTCTGCGAGGATCTGGGACAGCGTCTGTCCGCGGACGGTTGGCGGGTGGTCGTAGCGTCCCGACGTTCCGGGCGGATGTCGCGGATGGCGGACATGCTGTGGACGGCGTGGCGACGACGGCGGGAGTACCGGGTCGCTCAGGTGGCCGTGTACAGCGGTCCGGCGTTCGTCTGGGCGGAGGCGGTCTGCGCCGTGTTGAGACGGCTCGGAAAGCCGTACGTCCTGACGCTCCATGGGGGCAACCTGCCGGATTTCGCCCGTCGCTGGCCCGGGCGTGTCCGAAGGCTCATCGAATCCGCGGCGGTGGTCACGTCTCCTTCGGCGTTTCTGTCCGAGGCTCTGGCGCCCTACGGTGGACCCTTTCAGATCCTCCTGAATCCGATCGAGCTGGAGCGGTACGCGTACCGGCTGCGAGAGCGGCCCGCGCCGGTCCTCATCTGGCTCCGGGCGCTGCACCGCGTATACAACCCTTCCCTGGCCGTACGTGTGCTGGCCCGGCTCCGGGGAGCGTTTCCGGACGCGAGGCTCGTCTTCGTGGGACCGGACAAGGGAGACGGCAGCCTGGCCGAGGTGCGGGCCGTGGCGGCCGATCTGGGTGTGACGGACGCCGTCGAGATCGTGGGAGCGGTCGCCAAGTCCGCCGTGCCCGCGTGGCTGGATCGAGGGGACATCTTTCTGAATACGACGTTCGTGGACAACACACCGGTGAGTGTCCTCGAGGCGATGGCCTGCGGCCTCTGCGTCGTCAGCACGGACGTGGGAGGGGTTCCCTACATCGTTCGGGACGAGGTGGACGGGTTGCTGGTGCCGCCGGATGACGTGGAGGCCATGACCCGGGCGGTGACGCGGCTCCTGAACGAGCCGGAGCTCGCGACGGTCGTCTCCCGTTCGGCGCGGGCCCGCGCCAGCCTCCACGACTGGGGTCGGATCCACGACCAGTGGGTCGAGCTGCTGGACGAGCTGGACGCGAGGGTGCAGGTCTGATGGCCACGGTTTCGCGGCCCGCGGGCGTGTTCGACTTCCACAGCCACCTGGTTCCCGGGGTGGACGACGGGGCGCGTACGCTGGAGGAATCCCTGGAGGCGATCGGGCTCATGGCGGCCCAGGGGGTGGTCTCGATCGTCACCACGCCGCACCTGGATGCCAGCGTCATCGCCCGGGCCGACGTGTTCGAGCGGGTCCAGCGGCAGGTGGAGGAGCGCTGGGCGACGGTGACGGCGGCGGCGCGGGCGCGGTTCCCGGAGCTCAGCTTCGGTCTGGGGCGGGAGATCATGCTGGACACCCCGCTGGTGAACCTGGAGGATCCGGGTGTGCGCCTGGCCGGCGGGCCCTACGTCCTGCTGGAGTTCCCCCGGCTGAACATCCCGCCCGGGAGCGCCGAGGCGCTGGGGCGGATCCGCATGGCCGGCCATCTGCCGGTGGTCGCCCACGCCGAGCGGTACCACTACGACGGGGATCCGATGGAGACGATCCTGGCGTGGCGCGAGATGGGGGCGGCGATCCAGGTCAACCAGCCGTCGCTCCTGGGACTCTACGGCTCGGGGGCGGGGTCACTGGCCTGGCGCCTCCTGCGGTCGTCCCGCGCGGATCTGCTGGCCAGCGACTATCACTCGCGGGGCGAGCCGAAGATCGAAGCCACCCGCGCCATGCTCCAGGAGGCCGGCGCCGCCGAGGCGTGGGAGGTCCTGACGCGGGAGAATCCGCGCCGGATCCTGCGCGGCGAGCCGCTCGCGGCGGTTCCGGCCGTGACGCGGCAGGGGACCCAGCCGGGACCGATCGGGCGCTGGATTCGCCGGCTCTCGGGCCGCGGGGGCGCCTGAGGTGATAGATTCACGGCTTCTCGACCACATGAAACGGGAGGACAACGGCATGAGGCGGATCGACCGGCTCGCTGCGCTCTGTGGAGGGATCGTTCTGGGGTTCGCGGTCCTGGCCGCGCCCGCCCGCGCCCAGGGGCTGAGGACGGTGCCCTCCGACCACTGGGCGTACGAGGTGGCCGAGCAGGTGCTCCTGCGCCACCCCGAGCTGGGGCGGAACCTGTGGCTCGCCAACCGGCCGTGGCGGGAGTCCGACTTCCGGGCCCTGATCGCGCGGGCCGACTCCACCGGCCTGCGGACGGCGGCGGTGGAGCCGGATCCCGCGGCCGCGCCCGGCGATGCGGTCGTGCCCGAGGCGCAACCCGGGTACCGGATCGTGGAGCGGGACGCTCCGGGGGTGCGCGCCGGCGTCGCCTCCTCGCGGGTCGTGGCGTGGCTGGACCTGATCGCCGAGGCGTTCCCGCCCGATCCGCCGTCGGAGGACGACGTGTACTACCACAACGAGGTGTCGATCTTCGGGGCCGCCGACGTGCGGAAGGACGACGCCACGCTGGATCCCTCGTTCCTCGGCGTCCAGCTCGGCGACAGCGTCGGAAACCCGGTGGCGCGCGGCTTCGTCCAGCACGACTTCGGCGTCCAGTTCCGCGACGCGTTCGTCCTGGGGTGGCGCTACGCGCTCGATTCGAACGTGCGGAACGATCCCACCCGGTTCCGCCAGGAGGAGGTCCGCTCGGGCGAGGAGTTCGGCTTCGCCATTCTGGACGCCTACGGCACGGCCCACTGGGGTCCGCTGTGGGTCACGGTGGGCCGGAACGCCTTCGAGTGGGGCCCGGGACGCGCCTCGGCCGTGTTCGTTTCGGACTCGATCCCGCCCCTCGACCAGGCCCGGATCGAGCTGGGCACGCGGCAGGTCCGGTTCAGCGGCATCGTGTCCCGGCTCTCCTCCGACCCGCAGAACCGCTCGCTCACGGCCGAAGGGGTGCCGATCTCGAACTCGATGCCGCCCCCCGAGGGCGAGCGCGAGGAGGTCAACCGCTACCTCTACCTGCACCGCGTCGACTGGCAGCCGCTGCCGCGGCTCCAGGTGGCCGTCACCGAGGCCGCGCTGGTGACCGGGATCGACCGCGGGATCGAGTTCAGATACGCCAACCTGCTGGCGCCGTTCTTCGTCACCCAGAAGGACGACGACGAGGCGGAGGACGAGCAGGTGGATCTGTACGTGGAGCTGGATGGCACCTTCACCGCTCCCGGCGGGATGCGGCTCTACGGCCAGCTCATGGTGGGGAATGTGAACATCGGGGACGACAACCCCAATTCGCGGGACGATGTGGCGTGGCGCCTGGGCGGCGAGTGGGGGCCGGACGGCCTCCCGGTGACCGCGGGGGCCGAGTACACGCGGGTCGACGTCTTCACGTACCTGCACCGCGGGCTGAACACGAACTGGACCCAGTTCGGGGTCCCGATCGGCAGCATGCTGGGGCCCGACGCCGACATGGGGATGGCGTGGCTCTCGTGGTGGTACCGGCCCACCGTGCGCCTGACGGCCGAGGCGATGGCCCGTCGCGACGGCGAGGCGAGCGTGGCGACGACCGATCTCTCGACCGACGAGAAGCCGGACTTCCCGAGCGGCGTGGTCCAGAACGAGCTGCGGCTGGGCCTGGAGGGGTGGGCGCTGCTGCCCCGCTGGGGTCTCGAGGCCACCGGCAAGGTCTCCTGGAGCGACGTCAAGGATCTCGGCCACGCCGAAGGGACGGACGAGCAGTTCTGGCGGGCGTACCTGGGCCTGCGGTACCGCTGGTCGTTCCAGTAGCGTGAGCGCTCCCCTGGACGTCGCGGCCCTCGTCGAAGGGCAGGACGAGGACGTGCGCGCCTGGCACCGGGCTCCGGAGGAGCCGGTAGACGCGCCGGAAGCCGGGCCGTCCGACTCGCTCGAAGCGATGGTGGCGCGGCAGCACCGGACCAACGTCCGGCTCTGGCACGAGGAGGACGAGGCCCGGCGGCCGGACGTGGACGACGCGACGGTGGCCGCGGTGAAGCGCCGGATCGACCGGCTGAACCAGCGGCGGAACGACCTGATCGAGCGGATCGACGAGGCGCTGCTCCAGACCCTGGCCCCGGCCGTGGACGGCGCGCCGCTCCACAGTGAGACCGCCGGCTCGATCGTGGACCGGCTCTCGATCCTGGCGCTCAAGATCTACCACATGGCGGAGGAGGCCGAGCGCGCCGACGCCTCCGACGAGCATCGCGCCGCCTGCCGCGGGAGACTGGCGATCCTGCTCGACCAGCGGTCCGATCTGGC
>CAZUIY010000270.1:0-7526 GCA_964619975.1 uncultured Gemmatimonadales bacterium | reverse complement strand
CCTGGCGATGGGCGCCGCCGGTCTCCCCGTCTTCGCCGGCGGGGCGGGCTTCGCCCACCTCTTCGGCGCCACCGGCGGCTACCTCCTCTCCTTCCCCATCGCCGCCGCCCTGGTCGGCGCCACGATCGGCCCCGGCGAGCGGCCGGCCCGCGCCCTGGCCACCTTCGTGGCGGCGCAGATCGTGATCTTCGGCTTCGGCACCGCCTGGCTGGCGGCGTTCCTGGGAATCGGCTTCCAGAGCGCGGCGATGCTGGGAGTCCTCCCGTTCCTCCCCGGAGGCGCCGTGAAGGTCGCCGCCGCGATGGGTCTGGCGGTACGAGGGTCCCGGTAGATCCAACTTCGGGGTGTACGGATCGACTACTGCCCGTCCCGCTCCAACTGACCCGTGAGGTTCTCGGGCGACAGGATGCGGTCCAGCTCCTCCTCGGAGAGGTCCGTCATCTCGAGCGCCACGTCCCGGATCCGCCGGTCCTCGGCCAGGGCCTTCTTCACGATTCCCGCCGCGCGCGTGTAGCCGATCACCGGGTTCAGCGCGGTGGCGAGGGACGGGCTCTTGTGGGCGTAGTCCTCCATCCGGCCGCGGTCGGCGGTGATCCCCTCCACGCAGCCGGTCCGGAAGACCTCGAGCGTGTTCTTCAGGATCTCCATCGAGAACAGGATCTCCCAGATCATGACCGGCTGCATGACGTTGATCTCGAGCTGGCCGGCCTGGGCGCCGAAGGCCACCACGGTGTCGGCGCCGATCACGTGCATGGCGACCTGGTTCAGGCACTCGGGCATGACCGGGTTCACCTTGCCGGGCATGATCGACGAGCCGGGCTGACGCGCCGGCAACGAGATCTCCTTGAGGCCCGTGAGGGGGCCGGAGTCCAGGAGCCGCAGGTCGTTGGCGATCCGGATCAGCTCGAGCGCCAGGTTCCGGAGCGCGGCCGAGACGCCGGTGATCGGCTGGTGGCTCTGGAGCCGCTCGCGGGGGTCGGCGGCCCGGCGCAGCTCGAAGCCGGAGAGCTCGGAGAGGTGCCGCAGGATCGTCGGCCGGTACCCCTCCGGCAGGTTGATGCCGGTCCCGGCGGCGTTGCCTCCGATCGCCAGCTCCTCCAGCGCCGCCACCGCGCCATCGATGGCGCCGACCGCCCGGTCGAGCGCCGCGCCGTACGCGTGGAACTCCTGCCCCAGCGTCACCGGCACCGCGTCCTGCAGGTGCGTCCGGCCCGACTTGATGGCGTCGGCGAACTCGTCGCCCTTGGCGTGGAAAGCGTCGGCCAGGGCCTCCAGCACCGGCTCGAAGTCCCGCCACAGAAGCAGGATCGACAGGTGCATGGCGGTCGGGAACGTGTCGTTGGTCGACTGCGACATGTTCACGTGGTCGTTGGGGTGAACCCGCCCGTAGTCACCGCGCTCGGCCCCCAGGATCTCGAGCGTCCGGTTCGCCAGCACCTCGTTCACGTTCATGTGGAACGACACGCCCGCGCCGGCCTGGAACACGTCGACCACGAACTGGTCCCGGAGCCCGCCGTCCAGCACCTCGTCGCAGGCCCGCGCGATCGCCTCTGCCAGCTCGGCATCCAGGACGCCCAGCTCGGCGTGGGTGAGCGCGGCGGCCTTCTTGATCAGCATGTACGCGTCGATCAGCCGCGGGTGCTCCGTCAGCCCGCTCACCGGGAAGTTCTCCCGCGCGCGGAGCGTCTGGATGCCCCAGTAGGCGTCGTCGGGCACGGAACGCTCGCCCAGGCTGTCCTTCTCGGTGCGGGGACTCATGGGGCCCAAGATACGCGCTTGTGCCGCTCGCGCCGCCCTCCCCATATTGCGTCGTGTCCGGACCCGACGACCCCGTGGACCGCACCCTCTCCTCCCGCGACATCGCCGCGCTGATCCACCTGCTGGGGGACGAGGACCAGTGGGTGAAGGAGCACGCCCGCACCCGGCTGCGGGACGCCGGCGAGGCCGCGGCGCCGCTCCTGGAGGACGCCTGGTCCGGGGACCTGGAGCCGGCGATCCGGAGCGAGTCCGGCTCGCTCCTCGAGGAGATCCGCCTGGACGAGGTGGAGCGCGACTGGGTGGCGCTCCAGGCGGTCGAGGAGGGGCTGGCGCTCCGCGAGGGCGCGTTCCTGCTGGAGCGGCTGATCCACCCCCATCGGAAGCGGGAGCAGGCCGAGGCGCGGGACGAGCTGGACGAGATCGTCGCCGGCGCTCACCTGGCGGTCCCGAGCCGGGGCGGCGTGGTCGCCCGCTTCGACGCGCTGCGCGCCTACCTCCACGAGAGCTGCGGCTTCCACGGCAACTCGGACGACTACTACGACCCCGAGAACTCGTTCCTCTCGAGCGTGGTGTCGCGGCGGACCGGGATCCCGATCACGCTGGCGCTCGTCTACCTGGAGGTCGGCCGGCGGATCGGCGTCGAGGCGGTCGGGGTCGGCATGCCGATGCACTTCCTCGTGGCGCGGCGATCCGGCGCCTCCTACCGCTTCGTGGATCCGTTCTACGGCGGCCGCGAGGTGAGCCGCGGGGAGTGTCTGCTGCTCCTCGAGCGGGCGGGGTACGAGCCGGCCGAGGAGTACCTGCGGCCCGCGCCCGTGGTGACGATCCTGGAGCGGATGGCGCTGAACCTCACCGTCATCTACCAGCACTCGGCGCTGGAGCGGGAGCTGCGCCTGGCGCGGCGGTTCGTGACGATGCTGACGGGCGAGGTGGTCTAAGAAAGTTCGGTCGCACCCCCGGAAGCGGTATACTCCTCGTCATGAAGCCGATTCTCAGCGTATTGATCCTGCTCGCCGTGGCGTGTGGCGGTTCTTCGGGGCCGTACGACGCCTCCGTGCCCGGATCTCCCGCGTCCAGCGTTCCCGATGCCCCGGTCGCTCCGGTGGATCCGGACCCGGCCCCGGCGGACCCTGTCCCGTCGGGTCCCCCGAATGACACCTCCTCGGGCGCCCTTCAGACCTTCGGCGACCGTTTCATCCTGGAGCGCGGGAGCATCGGCTGGGAGACGGCCATCCCCTTCACCTATCGGAATTCCACGGCGGGACCCGTGTTCGTAATGACCTGCAACGGCCCCCACCCGCCCACTCTGGAGAAATGGGTGGATGGGCGGTGGGTCGCGGCCTGGAACGCGGTTCGCCTCATGTGCCTGGGACCCGTCCTCCGCATCGAATCGGGTGCGACCTACTCCGGGAGCCTGGGGCTCTTCGCCGGCTTTCCTTCCGGCAATTACTATCCGAAGTTCCAGTTCGACGATCCGGAAGGGGTCTACCGCCTCGTCTGGGAGCCGCTCTCGTCATACCAGCCGCAGTCGCCGTTCGGGCCGTTGCTGCCCCTGGACGACCGGGTGTCCAACCCCTTCGAGCTGATCGAAGGCGACTGAACACCGCTCACCACCTGCCCCGCGCCCGCTCCTTCGCCGGCAGGACCTCCAGGCACGTCGTCCACCAGCCGGTCTCGATCGTCTCCACGAACTCCCCGGGGAGCCCCTCGGCCCGCATCTCCGCGGCCAGGGCGGTGTAGTCGTAGGCGACTCGCCGCCACTCGACCCGCGCCTCGCCGTCCGCGAGCTCGAGGACGGGATACGCCGCCCGGACGTCGCCGTCGTTCGCCGGCCGGCCGATGGCGCCCACGTTCACCACGAGCTGCCCGTCCGGCAGCCGCCGCTCCCACGGGATCCCCGTGTGGGTCACGCAGAGGACGTCCGCCCCCGCCGCATCCAGGAGCCAGCCGAGGAACGCGTCCGAGGCGGTCGACTCCCACAGGAACTCGTTCACCTGGCGGGGGCTGCCGTGGCAGAGGAGTACCCGGCGGCCCCCGAGCTCCAGGCGGCGGGCGAGCGGGAGGTCCCGCATCCAGGTCCGGTGCTCCGGGCTGGTGCGGGCGAACGTGTAGCGGTACGAGAGCGCGGCGAAGTGGTTGTCCCGCGGGTCCGTGTAGCCGCAGCGGCAGTCGTCCAGACCGTGGCCGATCGAGAGGTCGTAGTTCCCCGCGACGACCGGGATCCCGGCGCCCCGGATCGTCTCGACCGAGCGGTCCGGATCCGGCCCGAACGCGCCCAGGTCCCCCAGGCAGTGGATCTCCTCCGCCCCGCCCGCGGCCGCGTCGGCCAGGACCGCGTCCAGCGCCGCGTGGTTCGAGTACACGCCGCCGAAGACGGCCAGGCGCGTCACGACCGCGCCCCCGCCTCGGGCGCCGCGAGCCCCGAGTTCGAGCAGATCGCCCCGTGCAGCCAGCAGGTGTGGCAGGCCGCGTGGGCCAGGCGGAAGGGGGTCGCCGCCGCCTCGGCCAGGTCGTCCCCGAGATTCCCGTCCGGCGCGTCCAGCAGGATCGGGCAGACCCAGATCCCGCGGTCGGTCACGACCCGCGCCCCCGCGCAGACGAGCGATCCCACGTCGAAGTCCTTGACCATATTCGTAGTCACCCGCTCTTCGACGCCGTAGCCGCCCGTCCGCTCGACCTCGGCGCCCAGCTTCAGGGTCGGCAGGAGCTTCAGCCGCGGCCGCGCGTATCCGCGCTCGCGGAGGGCCGCCAGGAATCCCTCGTACACGTCCAGCTCCTCCCCGTCCTCCCACGTCCGGACGGCGGTCACGAGGGGGAGGAAGCCGTGCTCCAGCAGATGGCCCAGCCCCCGCATCGCCCGGTCGAACGAGCCCGGGCCGCGGATCGCGTCGTTGGACGCCGCGTCGAACCCATCGATCGAGAGCCGAACCTCGAGCGAGTATGGGCTTGACTCCGCGGCCGCGGCCAGCGCCTCGGCGTGCCCCGCCTTGACCGGGATCCCGTTCGTCAGGACCGTGGTCGGGAACCGCGCCAGCGAGCGGGACAGGATCTCGACGATGTCGGGGTGGAGGAACGGCTCGCCACCCGTGAAGTACGTCTCCCGGACCCCCAGCGCCGCGCCCTCCGCCAGCCGCCGGTCCACGTCCTCCAGCGACAGGTAGCCGAACGCGCGGTTGTCGGGCGCGCACGAGATGAAGCAGTGGGCGCAGCGGATGTTGCAGACGGTGCCGGTGACCTGGAACCACAGGGCGTCCAAGTGGCCCGGGACCAGGACGGGGGCCGCCTCCGGATCGTCCTGCGGCAGGACGGCCGCCGCGCTAGCTTGGAATGCGGTCACCGGTGGAGCGGAATCGTTCACGGACTCGATCCTTCGTGGAGGCAGGAATGGAAGAGCCCCGCATCGGCAGCCGGATTTCGCGGTGCGCCGGCACCACAGCGCTTGTCGCCGTCCTCGCCGCCGGCTGCGCGGGCCGCCCTGCGGGCTCCAGCCCCCCGCTGGTGGACGTCGGCGCGCGCGCGCCGGACCTCCTCCTCGACATGCGCTACGCTACGCCTGACAACTTCCTCGGCCGCGCCGTCTACAACGCCCCGCGCTGCCTGCTCGCCGAGGGAGCCGCCGATCGTCTGCTGGAGGCCGAGATGGCGCTGAGAGCCGAAGGGTACCGCCTGGTGGTCTGGGACTGCTACCGGCCGCGGAGTGTGCAGTACGCGATGTGGGAAATTCTTCCCGATCCCACCTACGTGGCGGATCCCGCCACCGGCTCCCGGCACAACCGTGGCATGGCCGTGGACGTCGGGCTCCGCGCCCTCGACGGCTCGGAGATCCCGCTCCCGACCGACCACGACGACTTCTCGCCGACCGCTCACCGGAACGCCACCGACCTGCCCCCCGCGGCGATCGAGAGCCGCGAGCGGCTCCAGCGCATCATGACCGCAGCCGGCTGGATCCCGCTCCAGAGCGAGTGGTGGCACTTCGACGCGCCGGGCTGGGAGGACCAGCCCCTGAGGGACGAGCCGCTCGCGCCCTAGCCGACCGGGTGCGGGACGCCGTCGCGGACCGCCGCCACCGCGTCCTCCACCGTCTTGACCCAGACGATCCCCTCCGCGCCGCCCTCCAGGTACGGGGTGGCCTCGAGGGCCGCGATCACGCGCCGCCACGGCTTCTCCCACGCCACGATCGGCCGCGCCGGCAGGAGCCCCCGCCGCTGGTGCTCCCACGCCAGAGCCAGCTCCGCCATCGTGCCGTTCCCGCCCGGCAGCACCACGTAGGCCGACGCCATCCGGACCAGCTCCGCGATCCGCTCGAACAGGTCCGCCGCCTCCACCACCTCGGTGCACCACGGGTTCGGCCCCGCGCGGAACGTGAACTCCGCGCACGTAACCCCGATCGCCACCCCACCCTGCGACCGCGCCCCCTCCGCCGCCGCCCCCATCGTCCCCCCGTACCCCCCGTTCAGGATCCCGAACCCCGCCCGCGCCAGGGCGGCCCCCAGCTTCTTCGCACGGTCGAGGTCCTCGCCGAGCCCGGCGCTGGACCCATAGATGGCTACCAGTGGGGTCGTCATGGGCCTCTAGTCTAATCGGGTGGGGGAGGTCTGGCTCACGGGGCTTCCAAGCGCGCCCTTCAGCGCGCAAGGGCGACTTCGACGGGGAGGAGCCTGCTTTCAGCCGGCCGTCAGGGGGCGGCATGGCGGCCCGTTCCAACCGGTGCGCGTGGGGCGCCATCGGCGGGCCGTCCGATGGGTCGCGGGGGACTTCCCACCGGAAGGTCTCAATGCAAAAAAGTCCCCGGAGAATACCCGGAAACCAGAGTGTCATCCGCAGAACGTGGCGCCCCCGCGAGCCGTCGGACGGTTCGCCGATGGCGCCCGCTCAACGCCCCGACAACGAAGCCCGCCGGTGCCCCCGAAGACTACCGGACGAAATACAAAAGCTGCTGCCCCGCGATCGCCGCGATTCGGCGATCCAGATAGTCGAACCCCTGGCTCTCCGCCTCGATCTCGCTCGCCAGCATCCCCAGGACCAGCATCCGCATCTGCTCGCGGAGCGCCCGCTGGCGCTCGAGGCGCAGGCGGTCGCCCTCGCTCGGCAGGCCGGGACCGGCCACGAGCGTGGTCGGGAGCGACTGGCGGAAGGTGGCCACGGCGTCGCCGTGCTCCTCCGCCCGGTACGCCACCAGCAGGTCCTCGATCTCGGAGACGTAGGAGCCCAGGCGGGCGTCGTTGCCGAGCCGGCTCTCCATCTCGGCCAGGAGCGCCTCGCGGCGCGCGTCGGCGACGTCGACCGGGTCGGGGCTCGAGAGCTGAACCGTGACGGCGCCCAGGCCGAAGCCGAGCACCAGGAGCGCCGCCACGCCAGCCACGCGCAGGGTCCGCGGGTGGATGCGCAGGCCGGGCAGGATCGAACGCGCGCCCGACTCCGGGCCGCCGATCTCCCGCTCCAGGGCCTCGTCGAACCCCTCCCACACGTCGGCGGGGGGGTCGGGGTCGGCCATCTCGCGGGTCACCTCCAGCAGGTGGCGCACCGCGGCGCTCTCGGTCCGGCAGGCGCCGCACGCGGCCAGGTGCTCGGCCAGCGCCGGCGTCAGCGGAGCCGGGCCCGCGCTCGCCGCGCGCTCCCAGATCGCGTCCTGAACGGTGTTACAGTGCAGAGGACTCAATCTCGCCCGCCTCTCCGAAGGATTCATCGGCGCGGAGGATCTTCCGCAGCCGCCGGATCGCGTGATAGCCGTTCGCCTTGACCGTGCCCTCGGCGCAGCCGAGGACCGC
>CAZUIY010000269.1:0-24638 GCA_964619975.1 uncultured Gemmatimonadales bacterium | reverse complement strand
GATCAGGGCGAGGCCGACCGGCACCAGCGCGAGCGCCTCGGCCGGCGTGGCGGGGTTCCAGAAGCCGAACTCCACGTTGCCGCCGAACGCCACGATCACCGGCGATGCCGTCACGCCGAACGCGACCGAGAGGGCCACGATGGTGGCCACCCAGGCCGCCAGTCCCAGCGGGAACTTGATCATCAGGAACAGCATCGACGTCCACGTGACGCGGTTGGAGAGCGTGTCCTTCAGCCACGTCCAGAAGTTCTCCCCGTCCGGGTTGCGGAACCCGGGCCACGGCACCGGCTCGCCCAGCAGGTGGATCGTCAGCATCCGCTCGAAGAGACCGAGCGGAACGGTCGCCAGCGCGACCGCCAGCAGGATCACGAGCCCGATCAGCAGGATCGCCAGGCCCACGCCGAGCGAGAGCCCGGTCACGTAGAACGTGAAGTAGGCGACGCCGAGCGGCAGGCAGAGGAACATGTAGAGCAGCCGGCCGTAGGTCCGGCCCCACGCGAGGGGGCCGAACACGATGGCGAACGGGTTGTCGCTGCGATACGGGCTCTCCACGGGATTCCTCCGTCAGCCGAGGTGACGAACGTAGATGGCGCGGGGACGGCGGGTGTTCCAGATGCGGTACAGCATGTCGACCTCCTTGGATTTGAATTCCGAATCACCCGTGCATACGGGCGAGGAGGTCGGATGGTTTCAGCGTACCCGGTGGAGGGACCCGCAGGCGACGGGGAGGCCGGCGCCGCCCGGCTCGGCCGGCAGCGCGTGGAGGACCACCTGGCGGCGGTCGAGCGGCTGGAGCGCGGCCGCGGGGCCGAACGCGGCGCGAATCCGGGCCTCGGCGTCCGAGACGGGGCCGATCCCCTCCCATTCCAGAACGCCGACGCGGGAGGCCGCCGGGAAGGCGGCGGGGTCGCGGAGACCGGTGGGGTCGGGGTCGAGCGTGACCAGGACCGGCCCCGCGGCGGGCGTGGCCTCGGCCGGGTCGATCCGGCCGCTGCCGTCCAGGTCGGCGTCGGTCGTCGGGCAGGCGCCGGCGGCGCCGGCCGGGTGGCCCCGGAGCTGGGTGGCGTGCCTGGCGCCGGATTCGAGACCGCGCGCCTCGACCCGGACGTAGAGCCGCTCCCCGTCCGTCTCGACCCGCACGGTGCCGGCGGCCCGTCCGCGCGCGCCGGCGTTCACCGGCTCGAGCACCGCCTCGTACGCGCGGTACCCGGCGCTCCCGGGCGCCAGCGGGCGCAGGGCTTCGGTCGGGATCTCCTCGTCGGCGCAGGCGCCGAGGACGAGCACGAGCGCGAGAGCGCTCCAGCGGCTGGGGCGGAGTGTCATGACGGGATGTGATACCCGGAATCGGACCATTTGCTCCGCGCCGGCCTACTCCATATGGAGTCAGACGAGCGCGTTCAGACGGGACTGCATCCGATCCAGGAAGCGCCCCACGTGGAGGCCGTCCACCAATGCGTGGTGGACCTCCACGCTGACCGGCATCCGCTCCGCGCCCGCGTCCCCCCGGTAGCGTCCGAACACGACCTTCGGCACCGAATCCTCGGCGCGATGCCGCCGGGCGTGGGAGAAGCTGGTGAAGGAGATCCAGGGAAGGACGGAGTAGTGGAGGAGGTCGTCGCGGTGGTCCTGGGGGTCCAGCGCGCCGCCCGCGGCGCGGACCGCCGCCAGCGCCTCGCCGGCCCGCGCGGCGAACGTCGCGAAATCCGGCTCCCAGTCGAAGTAGCCGAAGGCGAACCGCTCGTCCGGCAGGAGCACCGTGGTGCCGCCGTGGACCACGTCGTGCGCGACCACGCCGTCCCCGCGGATCCGCAGGCGGAACTCCTCCACGTCGTTGGCCGCCCCCAGCGACGCGTGGAACGCCGCCAGGGAGAACCGGGGGCCGCCGGGCGCGCGGCTGGCGCGCGCGAGGGCGGACACGTCCACGTCGGCGCAGACGTTGAAGAACGGGTGCTCGTAGCGGCGGAAGAGCTCGTAGTGGTCCCGCCGCGGCCAGGCGTCCAGATCGATCCGCCGCGGCTCGCTCATCGCCGCCCCGTCCGCCTCAGGCGGCGCGGGCGATCCCCTCCGTCCGGCAGACGCCCGACAGGAGGCCGTTGATCGCGTCCAGCGCCATGGCGGCGCCCCGCTCGGCCTCCGCGGCCTCCTCCGGCCGCGCCGCCAGGCGCTCGGCCAGGAGCGCGCGCGTCTCCCCGGCGTGCTCCACGTCCAGCGTGGCGTGGACCTCGAAGTAGTCGGTGCCGGGCGCGCCGGCGACGCCGTAGTGCTCGGCCAGTCCCTTGATCTTCTCCGTGGCCACCTCGGGCACCATCGACTCGTACGCGTAGAGGGCCGCCAGGCCCCGGGCGACGGGCCCCTCGCCGACCGCGCGGCGGAAGCCGGCGATCGTATCGGCGGTCTCGGGAAGCGGCTCGGTCGACTCGAGCGTGGAGGCGTCGCAGCCGACCGCGTCGGCGAAGCGCCGCCACAGCGACGGATGATCCTCGGCGCCTTCCTCCTCGTCCCGCAGGTTCGCCAGCAGCGTCTTCCGGGTCTCGATGTCGTCGCACCGCGCGTGGAGCGCGGAGATGTAGGTGGGGAACGCGCGCACGTGCAGGTAGTACTGGGCCGCGTAGGTGCGCATCGCCTCGGGCGTCAGGGTGCCGTCCTGCCACGCGCGGTAGAACGGGTGCTTCAGCAGATGGCGCTCGCGGACGAGCGCGTCGATCCGGTCCATCGCATCGGTCATCGGTCTCCCCCTCCAGGATCGGTCCAGGTGGTTCGGCAGACGCTACGGTAGCGCCCGGCGCACGCGGGATCAATGCGGGGCGTGGGACCGGCCGCCTTCCCCGCTCTATACTGGCTCCGTTTTCGACCCTGGCCACGCCCCTGGAAGGAGCCCCCTCGGATGTCCGACCGGATCGACCCGTTCCTCTGGCTGGAGGAGGTGGAGGACGAGCGCGCGCTCGCCTGGGTCCGCGCCCGGAACGAGGCCACCCTGGCCGCGCTCTCCGCCCATCCCGCCTACGATTCGATCCACGCCCAGGCGCTCGCGATCCTCACCTCGCGGCACCGGCTGGCGGTGCCGGAGATCCTCGGGGACCGGATCTACAACTTCTGGCAGGACGGCGATCACGAGCGCGGGATCTGGCGGCGGACGTCGTGGGCCTCGTACCTGACCGGGGCGCCGGAGTGGGAGACCGTCCTGGACGTGGACGCGCTGGCCGCCGCGGAGGGGATCCCCTGGGCCTGGGGCGGCGCCACCTGCCTGCCGCCCGAGCACCGGCTCTGCATGGTCCGGCTGTCCCGCGGCGGCGCGGACGCGGTCGAGATCCGCGAGTTCGATCTGGAGGCGAAGGCGTTCGTCGAAGGGGGTTTCCGGCTGCCCGAGGCCAAGGCCGAGGTGGCGTGGCGCGGGCTCGACGAGCTCCTGGTGGCGACCGCGTTCGGCGAGCGCGCCGCCACAACGTCCGGCTACGCGCGGCACGCCCGGCTCTGGCGCCGGGGGACGCCCCTGGCGGAGGCGCGGGTGCTCCTGGAAGCGGCGCCGGCTGACGTGGCGGTGGGCGTCGGCAGCGTCGAGACGCCGGCCGGGGCGGTCCACCTGGTGACCCACATGCCCGGCTTCTTCGACTTCGTCACCCACGTCGTGGGCGATGATGGAGAGTTGATCGCGTGGGACGTTCCGCTGGACTGCGGCCGCACCCTGACCGGGCCGCACCTGGCGCTCCAGCTCCGGTCCCCGTGGTCCCCGGCGGAGCGCGAGTTCGCCACCGGGTCCGTGATCGCGATCCCCTACCACGCCTTCCTGGCGGGGTCGCGGGAGTTCGAGCTGGTGCTGGAGCCCGGCCCGGGCGCGACTGTGGAGAGCGTCCGCGCCAGCCACGGCCGGCTCCTGATCGAGACGCTGGAGAACGTGAAGGGCCGGCTGTGGCTCTACCGCTGTGAGGACAGCCGATGGATCGGCGAGCGGGTGGAGGCGCCGGACATGGGGTCGGTGATCGTGCTGGACGCCGACGCCCGCGACCCCCGCTTCTTCTTCACCTGGGCCGGCTTCACCCGGCCGACCACCCTGTACATGGGCGACTCGACCGGCCGGGTCCGGGAGGTCCGGCGGATGCCGGAGATGTTCGACGCCGCCGGGCTGGAGGTCCGCCAGCTCGAGGCCACGTCGAAGGACGGGACCCGCGTCCCGTACTTCCTGGTCGGTTCAGTGGACCCCGAAGGCGGGCCGCGGCCGACGCTCCTGAACGGCTACGGCGGCTTCCAGGTCTCCCGCACCCCCGCCTACGATCCGATCGTGGGCCGGGGGTGGCTGGAGCGGGGCGGGCTGTTCGCGGTGGCCAACATCCGGGGCGGCGGCGAGTTCGGCCCCGACTGGTGGAGGGCCGCCCAGCGGGAGAACCGCCAGCTCGCCTACGACGACTTCATCGCCGTGGCCGAAGACCTGATCGCGCGCGGCTTCACCCGGCCCGGCCAGCTCGGGATCCACGGGGGGTCCAACGGGGGCCTCCTGGTCGGGGTGGCGATGACGCAGCGGCCGGAGCTCTTCGACGCGGTCGTGGTGGAGGTTCCGCTCCTGGACATGCTCCGCTACCACCGGATGCTGGCCGGCGCGTCGTGGATGGACGAGTTCGGGGATCCCGACGTGCCGGAGGAGCGCGCCTGGCTCGAGGCGTACTCCCCCTACCAGAAGCTGGATCCGGCCGCCGACTACCCCGTCCCCTTCATCTACACGACGACGCGGGACGACCGCGTGCATCCCGGCCACGCGCGGAAAATGGCGGCCCGGATGCTGGAGCAGGGCCACGAGGCCTTCTACTACGAGAACATGGAGGGCGGCCACGGCCGGGCGATCACGCCCGAGCAGCGCGCGCAGGTGTACGGGATGATGTACGCGTATCTGTGGGAGCGGCTGGCGGAGCGGGGCGGTCGGGGCTGAACGGGTAGGGGCTCAGGGCTCCGGCGGGGGCTCCACGCCGAACTCTCGGGCCAGCGCGTCGTCGGTGCGGTCGGTGTCGACCGGGCCGATCTCCTCCAGATCGCCTCCCTCCACGATCCGGTACGCGGTGCCGTAGAGTCCGGTGTGCCCCCCCAGCGTGCGGTCCGCGCGGAAGACGACGATGGTGCCGGGCGCCCAGAGATACGGGATGCGTTCGCCGTCCTCGTTCTCCACCATCTCCACCGCGCCGCGGACGGAGATCGTCTCCCGGTGGACGAACACGACCGTGGTGGCGGTCTCGTCCGGGCCGCATCCGGCGAGCGCCAGCGCGGCGAGGGCCGCCAGCGCGGTTCGGTGGCCGATTCCGATCATGCCGATCCTCCTTCGATCATTCCGGCGGGTCGACGGGGCCACGCAGGCGCTTGGTCTCCCCGCGCCGCTTCTTCTCCCGCAGCCGCGTCTCCTTCGCGGCCCTCGAGGGCCGCGTCCGCTTCCGCTTCTTCGGCACGTGCAGGGCCTCCGCCAACAGCTCGGCCAGCCGCGCGGTCACCGCTTCCCGATTCCGAAGCTGACTCCGGCTGCCCCCCTCGACCAGGCGCAGGACGCCGCTCCCGTCGATCCGGTTGGCGAGCTTCGTGAGGATCCGCTCCCGCTGCTCCGGCGACAACGACGGCGAGCCCGCCACGTCCCAGGTGAGCTCGACCCGCGTCGCCGACGTGTTCACGTGCTGGCCGCCGGGGCCGCCGGAGCGGGTCGCCTTGTACGTGAGCTCGGAGCGCGGGAGGGTGAGCTCATCGGAGACACGGAGGTCGGCCCCGTCGGTCACTCCGGCTGCAGGGTGGTGGGCCGTGGGTCGGGCATCTCCTCGCGAAGGTACCGCACCAGATCCTCCACCGATTCGAAGAGCCGCGTCGCGCACCCCTGCGCCCAGGAGGACATGTCGCCGATCTCCATCGCCCGCACCACGTACACCGGCTTCCCCCACACCCTCGCCACCGTCAACTCCGACGGCGTGCCGCCGGACCACTGCGCGTGCTCGTCCCACAGGCAGATCACGTAGTCGCACTCGGAGAGGGCGGCCAGGTCGTACTCCACGATCCGCCGCATCATCGGAACGAACCGGTCGTCGGCAGCGGCCTTCCAGGACTTGAAGGAATCCCGCTCCTCCTGCGTCAGGAGGGTCTCCTCCTCCTCGCACGGGTTGAACCAGTCGTGGCCCAGCTCTGCGAGGAGCGGCATCATGCGGTCGCGCCACGCCCGGCCTCGGTCCGGGGCCCGCTCCATTGCGCCCGCCAGGTAGGCCCGGGGGCGGTTGTTTTCCTTCGACGGCATGGACCTCCTCGACGTGCGGAAATGCGGCAGGGCGATCGGGGTCCGCGGTGGAGGCAGCGGGGCTCGAACCCGCGACCTTCGGCTTGCAAAGCCGATGCTCTCCCAGCTGAGCTATGCCCCCACCGCGGGGCGGCGGAGCCGGATGGATCGACGGCGCCGCCACACGGATTCTACCCGTCGACTGCGCGCCGTTCCACACGGCCGGCGTTCGCTCGCGTCAGGAGCCGCCCGACCCGCCCGCCTCGCGATGGCGCTCGAGGATCCACCCAACCGGGTCGGGCTCCGCCGGGTCGATCGGCACGTCGGGCACGATCCCCGTGGCCCGAACCCCGCCCCCCGGCAGCCGGTCGCTCCCGACGATGGTCGGGTAGCCGACGTAGAGGCCGGCCTCGGGGCAGCCGAAGCGGACGATGCCCACCGTCTGGTAGTCGATGTATGAATCTCGAAATTCATACTGGCCGAGTGGAGCTCCAGGTCGACCCCGGCCCTGCGTCCGCCGAGATTCCGCGCCGTGAACGCCCCTACGATACGCCAGTACGCCCCCGCCGACGCCCCGGCCGTCGCCGCGCTTCTCACGGAAGCGGCCCGGCTGGACCCGACCCTCCAGCCGATCGACGAGGACGGGTGGCGGCGCTTCGCCGGTCGGTCGTTCAACCGGGGGGCGCGGGACTTCGCCGTCGCGGTGACCGGCGGCCGGCTGACGGGTGTCCTCACGTCGACACTCATGTCGCCGGCGGAGGGGCCGCCGGTCCGTCACTTCCGGATCGTGGTCCACCCGGAGCACCGGCGGCGCGGGATCGGCTCGGCCCTGCTGGACCTCGTACGCGGGCAGGACCCGCCGGGCACCGCCGTCCTCCAGTCGAACTGCGAAGACGGCTGGGACGCGGGCCGGAGCTTCCTCGAGACCCACGGCTTCTCCTTGTGGCGCCGCGAGCTCGACATGGCCCGCGACGGCGACCCACCCGAGCCCGTTCCGCCTCCGCCGGGCTTCTGGGTCCGCGCCAGCGACGGCAAGGGTCCGGACGAGGCCGCCTGGATCCGGCTGGACCACGAGGGCTACGCCGGCGACCCGAACGCCCAGTGGATGAACGCGGCCGACGCGGCGCTCCTCCGGAGCGCTCCGGGGTTCCGGCTGTGGCTGGCGGAGGATGGGGATGGGCCGATCGGGCTCTGCCACGCGGTCCGGGACGAGGACGGCGGCGGGTGGATTCACAGCCTGGTGGTGGCGGAGCGGGCCCGGCGCCGGGGGCTCGGTCGGGCGCTGACGGTCGCGGCGCTCCGCGAGCTCGAGGGCGGCAGAACGAACCTGGGGGTCCGCGCGGACAACCACGGGGCGATCGCGCTCTACCGCTCGCTCGCGTTCGAGCCGACCGGCGAGGTCACCACCTGGCGGTGCGCCCCGCCTGCCTGACCCGCGCCGCGCACGACCCCTACCCCGCGGCGGCCACCGAGTCGCCGCCTTCCGGCGCCTCCACCCGCACCCGGCCATCCGCCACCTCGCAGCGCCAGGTCTTGAGCGGCGTCTTCGCCGGCCCCGCCAGGACCGCCCCCGTCGCCACGTCGAACCGGGAGCCGTGCCACGGGCACTGGATCTTCCCGTCTACCAGCATGCCGTCGCAGAGGGCGCCGCCGTGGTGGGTGCAGAGGCCGTCGACGGCGCTCCAGCCGGACTCCGTCCGGGCCAGGAGCAGCCACGCGCCGTTCACCACCACCTGCTTCACCTGCCCGGGCTCCAGCTCGTCCTCGCGGGCCACCTCGACCATCTCGCCGGCGGGGCCGCTGGCGGAGCCGTGGTAGATGGTGGGATTCCCGCCGACCTGGATCCGTTCGACGCCCATCTCGTAGTCGTACACCAGGCTGCCGCCCAACCATCCGCTCCAGGCCAGCCCCATCACGCCGACCACCGAGAGGCCGAACGCCCAGATCCAGCCCGGCTGGCCCGGCGCCAGCTCGCTCCCCCTCCAAAGCAGGTTCACGGTGAACAGGACCACCAGCCCCACGTTGATCAGGCCGTGCTTCCGCGCCGCGGAGCGGGCGGTGCTGTGGGGCGGGACGCTGCGGAAGTAGTCGACGATGCCGGGGACGGCGGCCAGGAGCGCGGTCGCGATCCCCGTGGCCATGGCCCACCACGCCACGCGCGACCAGAACGGGTCGCCCGTCAAGAGCGCGGCGACGTCGGCGGCGAGCGAGCCGATCCAGAGCGTGATCGGCAGGTCGACCAGAATGACGTGCAGGGGATGACCCTTGAAGCTGAGGCTCTTCATCGCGCTTCCTCCTCGCTCGCGTGCGCCGTGCGGCCCACCGCCAACATAGTACGGGCCTGTCGCGGCGGCCCCCGCCGCATACCTTGGCCTCTTCCCATGCTGCGATTCATCACCACCACCGAGCGGTTCCTGGTCGGGCTGGCGGCCGGAGCGGTCGCCGGGACGCTCGTCCTGGGGCTCTTCGAGCTGGACGCCGCCGAGTCGCTGGAGGCCCGGACGGAGGATCTCCGGTTCTCGATCGAGCGTTCCCTCGGCGGGGCCGCGGCGGCCGACTCCACGGTCGTGATCGTGGCGATCGACAACACGTCGATCGGGGCCCTGGAGGAGCGGTTCGGCCGGTGGCCGTGGCGGCGCGACGTGTACGCGGGGCTCCTCCGGGGGATCGCCGTCGGCGCGCCGCGGATCATCGGGCTGGACGTGCTCCTCGCGCAGGCCGACCTGGAGTCGCCGGGCGCGGATTCGACCCTGTTCGCCGAGCTCCGGGACGTCGCGCTCCCGGTGATCCACTCGGCGCTCTTCGACGTGCCCCTGGCCGGCCTGGCGACCGGGGCCGACACGACCTTCGGCTCCCCCGCCGAGGCGGCCGCGCGGGGCGCGCACCCGGAGCTCGAGCCTTTCGCCCTCCACCTGCCGCGGCCGCTCCCGCCGGCCATCGAGCGGGCGGCTCCCGACTTCGCCGAGGTGGAGGCGCCGCTGCCGGCCCTCCTGGAGACCGCGGCCGGGATCGGCGCGATCAACCGGCTCCCCGACGAGGACGGGATCGCGCGCCGCGAGTTCCTGCTCGCCCGCCACGGGGACGACGTATATCCGTCGCTCGCCCTCGCGCTGGCGATGGGGGGCGCGCGGGGGGGAGGCGCGATCGCCTCGCGGGACGGCCGGCTCTCGCTGGCGGGTGAGCCGGTGCCGCTCGATGAGGGGCGTCTCCGGCTCCACTGGCGCGGCGCCTGGGCGGACCGCCCCTATCCTGTCGTGCCGGCGGCCGCCGTGGTCGACGCGTACGCGGCGATCCTCCGCGGCGTTGAGCCCACCCTGGACCTGTCGATCTTCGCCGGGAAGACGGTGCTGGTCGGGACCAGCGCTACCGGCGTCGGCGACATGATGGCGAGCCCGTTCGGCGCCACCGAGCCCGGCGTGCTCCTCCACGCAACCCTCTTCGACACGCTCCGGAACGGCGACTTCCTGCGGTCGCCGTCGGCCACCGTGGCGCTCCTCCTGACGCTCGCCATCGCGCTCCTGGCCGGACTCTCGGCGGCGATGAGCCGGAGCGTGGGCGGGAGTCTGGCGGCGTTCGTCGCCGTCCTGGCGATGGTCTCCGCGTCCGCGGTCGCGGCGTTCCTCGTGAGCGGCTACCTGCTTCCCTGGGCGGCGCCCGTCTCCGCGGCCACGCTCGCCTTCGCCGGGGCGATGGTCGGCAACTGGATGACCGAGGGCCGGCGCCACCGCGAGATCCGCGGGGCGTTCGGCAAGTTCATCCCGGCGGACGTGGTGGAGCGGATCGCCGAGGGGCGCGGCGACGTGCGGCGACAGGTCGAGAGGAAGGAGCTGACGATCCTCTTCAGCGACGTCCGCGACTTCACGTCGTTGTCGGAGGAGCTGGAGCCGGAGCAGGTGGTGGACACCCTGAACGAGTATCTCTCCGCCATGGTGGAGGTCATCTTCCGGCATCGCGGCACCCTCGACAAGTACATGGGCGACGGGATCATGGCGTTCTTCGGCGCCCCGCTGGAGGATCCCGACCACGCGCGCCACGCGTGCGCGGCGGCGGTCGACATGGCCGCCCGTCTGGAGGAGCTGAACGAGTCCTTCACGCGCCGCGGCCGGCCGTGCCTGAAGGCGGGGATCGGCATCCACACCGGGACCGTCGTCGTCGGGTTCATCGGGGACGACGCGCGGCGCATGGACTACACGGTGATCGGCGACTCGGTGAACCTGGCCAGCCGGATCGAGGGCCTGACCAAGGAGTGCGGCGTGGCGATCCTGGTTTCGGAGGCCACGCGGGAGCGGGTGGACGGCGCGTTCCCGCTGACGCCGGCCGGGGAGCGCCACGTGAAGGGCCGCGGCGAGCCGGTCCAGGTATACGCCCTGGAACTCTCCGCCGTGGAAGGCGAGCCGGGGGCCTGATATGTTGATCCGTGTGAACCGCTTCGCTCTCCTCTGCACGATCTTCCTCACGATTCCGGCGGCGCCGCTGGCGGCCCAGGACCTCTCCGCCGTCCTGGACGCCCGGGCGGACCGGGTCCCCGAGGCCAAGGGCGCCTTCCAGGAGACGTGGCTCCTGCCGCGTTCGGGGGACGTCGCGGCCGAGCCCGGCGACACCGACTTCGGGGCCCGGGTCGCGGTCCGCCACGACGAGGGCCGCGAGCGGATCGAGATCCGCCGCGCGGCCGGCGGCGCGCTCTCCGATCCCGTGGTCGTGGTCGGCGACGAGGACGGGTACTGGCTGGTGACGGCGGTCGGCGCGACGCCGCTGGCCGAGACCGAGCCGGCGCGGGACCCGCTGGTCCGCCGGGTGCTGGAGGGCCCCCCGGGCCAGGCCCCGCCCCACCGCACCGTGCCCGCCCCGGGCGGGATCGCGGCGGTCGTCCTGCGGCACCCCCTCTCCGACGACTTCGACGACGACGCCTTCGCCGTCCGCGGCGCGCCGCTGTCGGCCGGCCGGCTGGGCGCCGGCATCTCCTCCTTCCGCGAGGGCGGCGACCGGCAGGCGGTGGCATCGGCGGGCGCCCGCGGGGTGGAGCGGGTCCGGACGGCCAACGGCGAGGTGCAGGTGGAGCCGGATCCGGCGGCGGTCGAGTGGATGGACGGCGCGGCCCCGTCGGCGGTGGAGGCGGAGACGTTCAAGCGCGAGGCGGGCCTCGCTCCCTACGACGCGCTCCCGCCCGCCGAGGCGCCCGCCGGCGACGCCGATCCGGCCGAGGAGGCGCCGTGAGGGCCGCCGCGCTCCTCCTCCTGGCGCTCTTCCTCCCGGCCGAGGCCGACGCGCAGCTCCTGGGCAAGATCCGGGACCGGGTCTCCGACGTGGCCGACGCGATGGAGGACGCCCACGAGACCGCCGACCGCTACGGCGACGCCGTGATCCCGATCTCGACGGAGCAGGAGCGGGTGATCGGGCGCGGCGTGGCCGCCACCGTGGCCGGCCACTACGGCGTCCTCCGCGACCCCGGGCTCACCCGCTACGTGGGACTGGTCGGGGCCGCGGTGGCCGACCAGGCGCCGTACCGCGACGGCCTGGTCTACCGCTTCGCGGTCCTCGACTCCGACGAGCTGAACGCCTTCGCGGCCCCCGGCGGCTGGATCTTCGTCACCCGCGGGGCCCTCGCCGCGATGGATGACGAGGCCACGCTGGCCGGCGTCCTGGCCCACGAGGTGGGGCACGTGGCGGCCCGCGACGTGATCGACGAGATCCGCGACCGCGCCCGCACGCGCCTGGGCGTGGACGCCGCCGCCGAGGCGGTGGACGTGGCGGGCGAGGAGTTCCTGCGGGCGGCGGTCGAGGCCGGGACGGAGGCCCTGTTCATGGGGCTGTCGCAGGAGGACGAGCTCGACGCCGACGCCTTCGCCGTCCGCGCCGCCGCGGCGGCCGGCTACGATCCCCGGGGGCTGGGCCGGTTCCTGGCCGAGCTGGACCGCCTCGGCGGCGACGAGCACGTCTCGCTTCTCGAGCGGACGCATCCCGACGTGGGCGAGCGCCGCCAGCGGGCCGACCGCGCCGTGATCTCGATGGGGGCCGCCGGGCGCGACGGGGTGGTCGCCGCCGACCGGTTCCGCGCCCGGACGGGCACGGAGGGCGCCGAGGCCACACCGGCCGGGCGCTAGCCCGTGGCGGACCCCTCCCCGCCGGCCGCCGAACGGAAGGCGCGGGCCCGGCGGATCTCGAAGATCCTGGCGCGCGAGTTCCCCGACACCGCCATCTCGCTCGACTGGGACGGGCCGCTCCAACTCCTGGTCGCCACCATCCTCTCCGCCCAGTGCACCGACGCCCGCGTGAACGCCGTCACCCCCGAGCTGTTCGAGCGGTGGCCCACCGCGGCGGACCTGGCGGCGGCGGAGCGCGCCGAGCTCGAGGCGGTCGTCCGGCCGACCGGCTTCTTCCGCAACAAGGCGAAGCACATCCAGGGGGCGGCGCGGCGGATCGTGGAGGAGCACGGCGGCGAGGTCCCGCGAACGATGGACGCGCTGACGGACCTGCCGGGAGTGGCGCGGAAGACGGCCAACGTGGTCCTCGGGAACGCCTTCGACCGGAGCGAGGGGGTGGTCGTGGACACCCACGTGAAGCGCGTGGCCGGCCGGCTCGGCCTCACCGATCACGCCGATCCGGTGCGCGTGGAGCGCGACCTGATGGAGATCCTGCCGCGGCGCGAGTGGGTCCCGTTCGCGTTCCGGCTGATCCTCCACGGCCGGGCCACGTGCCGCGCCCGGAAGCCCGCCTGCGGCCGCTGCCCGCTCGCGCGGCTCTGCCCCAGCGCCCACACGTTCTGACCCCACTCTCTGGAACGGCGGCCACCGGCGACGTAACATAGGTCCGCCCATGGATCTCACCATACTCGAACGCCTCGTCACGGGGTCGGGCCTCCTCTACCTCGCCCTGGCCGCTCTGACGGTGGCCGCGCTGGCGTTGCGGGGGGTCAGCGACGACCCCAACATCCGCCGCCGGGCGCTCCTGGTGGCGGGGCTGCTCGTGGCCTTCGCAGTGCTCCAGATCGTCCTGAGCGGAATCCCCGTTCGGACCTCCGGCTTCCTGACCACGCCCGCGGGCGAGCGGGTCCCCGGCCTGGTCGAGAACCCCACCTGGCGCTACGGCAGCGTGGTCCTCCTCCTGGTGGGCCTGGCCGCGGCGCTCATGACGTTGACTCTGTTCGTGGTGGACTATCTGCTGGTCCACCGCTTTCACTTCGAGGTGCCGAACATCCTGCGGGACGTGGCACTGGTGGCGGTGTTCTTCACCGGCACCCTGGTCATCCTGTCGGAGCGGACGGACCTGAACCCGACCAGCATCTTCACCACCGCCGGCGTGGTGTCGGTGGTGATCGGCCTGGCGCTCCAGGATACGCTGGGGAACGTGTTCAGCGGCCTGGCGCTCCAGACGGAGCGCTCCTTCAACGTGGGAGACTGGGTCGGCTTCGGCGACCGGGAGGGGGTCGTCACCGACATCTCCTGGCGGGCGACCAAGCTCCGCACGCGGGCGAACGACCTGGTCATCATCCCCAACTCCATCATCAGCAAGGACGTGGTCGTCAACTACAGCGCGCCGACGCGGCTGCACGCCCACCTCGCCCACGTCGGGGCCCACTACCGGCATCCTCCGTCGGACGTCATCGAGGCGATCGAGGAAGCGGCGGATCAGACCCCGCGGATCCTGGCGCGGCCGCGGGTGGACGTCCGGACGAAGTCCTTCGGCGACTCCTCCATCGAGTACGAGATCAAATACTGGGTGAAGGACTACGCCGAAATCGAAGAGGTCGCCGACGACTTCATGACGCGCATCTGGTACGCCTTCACGCGGCACGAGATCGAGATCCCGTTCCCGATCCGGAGCGTCTTCCTGCGCGAGCGGACGGCCGAGTCGGACCGGGCCGAGGCCGAGGCCGACGACGAGGTGATCTACCGGCACCTGCGGCAGGTGGAGCTGTTCGACCCCCTGTCCGACGAAGAGGCCCGCGCCCTGGCCACCCGGGCCCGCGTGGCCCCATTCTTCCCCGGCGACACGATCCTCCGGCAGGGCGAGCCGGGGGACTCCCTGTACATCGTGGATCACGGGCGGGTGGAGGTGGTGGTGAGCCAGAACGGGCGGACCGAGAAGGTGGCGGAGCTGGGACCATCTGCGTTCGTCGGCGAGATGGGTCTCATGACCGGGGCCGAGCGGAGCGCCACGGTGATCGCGATCGAGCCCTCCCACTGCTTCGTGATCGACCGCGCGGCCTTCCGCGCAACCCTGGAGCGGAACCCGGCCATCGCCGAGCGGATCTCGGAGATCCTGGTCCAGCGGCAGGCGGAGCTCGAGGCCTCCCAGGCCGCGCTCCACCGCCGGGCCGCCGAGGATCCGCCCGAGGACAAGCGGCAGATCCTGGCCCGGATCCGCGACTTCTTCGGCTTCGGACCGGGGGAGGCGTGAGCCGCATGGACGACGTCAGCCGCCGGCGGTTCCTGAAGCTCCTGGGGGCGCTCCCGATCGTGGCCAGCCCGCTGGGCGCCCTGGCCTGCGCCGGCGGCCGGGGGGCCGCAGCCGGCGGAGCGGCGGGGGCGGTCCCCGGCGGAGCGGGCGGCACCATCGTGAACGACGTCCACTCGGGGCTCAACCCGACCCGCGTGGCCCGGGTGATCCAGCCGGGGAGCGGGGCCGACGTGGTCGACGCCGTCCGGGCGGCGGCCGCGGAGGGCCGCCCCCTGGCGATCTCCGGCGGCCGCCACGCCATGGGCGGGCAGCAGTTCCTGGAGGGCGGCTGGCTCCTCGACATGCGCGGGCTGAACGGCGTCCGCACGTTCGACGCCGAGAACGGCCTCCTGACGGTCGAGGCCGGCATGCAGTGGCCAGAGCTTCTGGAGTACCTCGCGACCACCCACGACTCCGACGGCGCGGGGTGGGGCATCCGGCAGAAGCAGACCGGCGCCGACCGGATCACGATCGGCGGCACGCTGGCCGCCAACGCCCACGGCCGCGTGCTGAACCGGCCGCCCTTCGTCCACGACGTCGAGGGGTTCGTCCTGGTGGACGCCGACGGCGTCCCGACCGACGTCACCCGCGACCGGAACGGCGGCCTGTTCCGCCTGGCGATCGGCGGCTACGGTCTCTTCGGCGTCGTGAGCGAGGTGACGCTCCGCCTGATCCGGCGGACCAAGGTCCGGCGGCGGGTGGCCGAGACGACGATCGAGGAGGCCGTCGACATCCTGCGGCAGCGGGGATCGGAGGGGCATCTCTACGGCGACTTCCAGTTCTCGATCGACGCCTCGTCGTTCACCCAGTTCCTCCGCCGGGGGATCGTCTCGACCTACGAGCCGGTACCGGTCTCGACGCCGATTCCGGAGGACCAGCGGGTGCTGACCGCCGAGGAGTGGGAGCGGATGCTGACCCTGGCCCACACCAACCCCGGCGCCGCGACCGAGCTCTACATCGCCCATTACCTGGGGACGGACGGGCAGGTGTACTGGTCCGACACCCAGCAGCTCGGCTACTACCGCGAGGGGTACCACCGGGCGATCGACGCGCGGATCGGTTCCTCCGGCAGCGAGATGATCACCGAGCTGTACGTGGAGCCGGAGTTGATCCCGGAGTTCATGTCGGCCGCGCGGGCGATCCTGCGGACGTCGGAGTCCACGCCCGTGGTCTACGGCACCATGCGGATGATCGAGGAGGACCGGGATACGTTCATGCCGTGGGCCCGGCGGCGCTTCGCCTGCCTCGTGTTCAACCTCCACGTGCCCCGCACTCCCGCCGGCATCGACCGCGCGGCTCGGGCCTTCCGCGAGCTGATCGACGAGGCCGTGGAGCGGAGCGGCTCGTTCTACCTGACGTACCACCGGTGGGCGACGCGGGAGCAGGTGCTCCAGGCGTACCCGCAGTTCGAGGAGTTCCTCCGGCTGAAGGACTCGTACGACCCTCAGGGGCGCTTCCAGAGCGACTGGTACCGCCATTACCGCGCCCTCATGGGCTGATCACAGGGAGGCGACATGCCGCTCTACATGGACATCCACAAGGGGATCGACGCCACGGCCGATGACGTCCAGGACGCGCACCTGAGCGACCTGGAGGCGCAGGACCGGTTCGGCGTCAAATACCTGAAGTACTGGTTCAACCGCCACGCCGGAACCGTCTGCTGCCTGGTCGACGCGCCGGATCCCGAGTCCGCCCGGCGGTGCCACCTGGAGGCCCACGGCCTGATTCCGGACAAGATCATCGAGGTGGACGACGAAGTGGTGCAGGCGTTCCTGGGCGACAGCATGGACGCCGGGACGGGCAAGATGGTGGCGCCGACCGGAGAGGCCGACGGAGGCTTCCGCACCGTCGTCTTCACCGACATCCAGGGCTCCACCGAGCTCACGCAGCGGCTCGGCGACCGGGAGGCGATGAAGATCCTGCGGGCGCACGACCGCGTGGTCCTGCGGGAGATCGAGGCGCGCCGGGGCTCGATGATCAAGAACACCGGGGACGGAACGATGGCGGCCTTCTCCACCGCCTCGGCCGCGCTCCACGCCTCGATCGCCATGCAGCGGAGCTTCCGCACCCACAACCAGCGGAGCCCCCAGCAGCGGCTGGGCGTCCGGATCGGCATGAGCGCGGGTGAGCCCGTGGACGAGGGACAGGACCTGTTCGGCGCCACGGTGCAGCTCGCCCGGCGGGTCTGCGACGCCGCGCCGCCCGACCGGATCTGCGTCTCGAACGTGGTGCGGGAGCTCTGCCTCGGGAAGGAGTTCGAGTTCGCCGACATGGGCGAGAAGACGCTGAAGGGATTCCCCGACCCGGTCCGCCTCTACGAAGTCGTGTGGTCGACTACGGGGTAGGGCCCGCTCCGATCACCCGAGCGGACGTGACCACGTCCCCCTGCAGCACACGGTCCACCACGTCGAGCCCCTCCACCACGCGGCCGAACGCCGTGTAGCGGCCGTTCAGGTGCGGCTGGATCGAGTGGGTGACGAACCACTGCGCCCCCTCCGTGTCGCGCCCGGCGCTGGCCATCCCGGCGGTGCCGCGCTCGTAGTCGATCCGGGTGGGCTCGGTGCGGATCTCGAAGCCGGGACCGCCCCAGCCGTCGCCGCGCTCGAAGTCGCCCCCCTGGATCACGAAGTTCGGCACCACGCGGTGGAACGGAACCCCGTCGTAGAGGCCGTCCCGGGCGAAGCCGGCCACGGTCCACGTGGTCTGGGGCGCCTGCTCGGCGTCCATCTCGATCACGACCCGGCCGCGGGAGGTCTCGAGGACCAGCCGGGGACGCGGGCCGAGCGCGGCCAGGCCGTCCCAGTCGATCGTGCGGTCCGGCGGGTCGGCCCCGGGCGGGGTTTCCACGGGTGCGCCGGTCAGCTCAGCGAGGGCTTCGGCGGCGGCCCGGCGGATGGAGGGCTCGGGGTGCGCCAGGGCCTCCTCCAGCGGAGTGCGGGCGTCCGGGCTTCCCGTGCTCCCGAGGGCGCCCAGGACCGCGGTCATCGCCTCCACGTCGGCCGGCGCCGCCA
This sequence comes from uncultured Gemmatimonadales bacterium, assembly GCA_964619975.1. Classification (GTDB taxonomy): domain Bacteria; phylum Gemmatimonadota; class Gemmatimonadetes; order JACCXV01; family JAHWKZ01; genus DATLFF01. The sequence continues at coordinate 6,962 of CAZUIY010000269.1, read as the reverse complement.
GGTTCCGCCAGGCCCCCAGGAGGACGTCCACCGATCCCATGGCCACGAACGTGGAGTCGGCGAGGAGCGGGGCCGCCTCCGACACCGTCGCCCGGTCGCCCCGCTCGACGCCTTCCACGAACGCGGCGTACCAGCGCTCGGGGGGCGCCACGTCCGTGGCCCCGCGGCGCCACCGGTTGGCGAGGCCCTCGATCGCGGCGCTCGACACCAGCGGGCTCTCCCACCCGACCTCGTCCTCCAGCACGCGGAACCCGCCGCGGGTTTCGCCGTGCCCCATCGCCCGCAGCGCGCCGGCCCGGGCGAAGTGGTTGCCGGGGTCCCGGAGATCCAGGTTCATGAGGAACATGATCGCCAGCGCCTCGGCGCCGTCCTTCGCCACCGCCGGGAGCGCGGCGACCACCGTCTGCCAGCGTCCGGGCTGCATCGTCGCCAGGACCGCCAGCTCGCGGACCGCGTCGGGCGGCAGCGAGTCGGCCTCCGAGAGCGCGCCGGCGGCGGCCACCGCCACGTGGACGGACGGGTCGTCGAGGGCCGCCAGGAGCGCCGTCCGGGCCGGGAGCTCGGCCGTCCGGCCGGCCAGGGCGCGGGCGGCGGCCACGCGGGCCCGCCAGTCGACTCCGTCCTCCAGCCAGCGGACGATCCGGCCGGTGTCGGTGGAGTCGGCCAGCCGGCCGAGCGCGGCCAGGAGGTGAATCGACGGCGCCGGGCCCTCCGGCGCCACGTCGGTCGGTGGGCCGTACTGGAACGGGTAGGCGGCGTCCAGCGCGGCCCGCACCCTGTCCGCGTGAGTTGACCACGTTTGCGGTTCGCTCCACCGGCCGAACGGATACGCCGCGGCCTCGCGGACGGCGGGATCGTCATCGTCCAGGAACAGGGCCAGCCTCTCGGTGGAGTGGGGGTGGTGGACGCCACGGAGGCCGAAGCCGGCGAAGGCCCGGGCGAAGGCGGCGCCTTCCCCATCCCCCGCCTGGATCTCCGCCAGCCGGGCCAGCGCCGCTTCGTCTCCGATCCGTCCGAGCGCCTCGAGGAGCCGTGCGCTCGCGGCCGGGTCGGTCTCGTCCCCCAGTGCCGCCAAGAGCGCTTCCGACGCGGTGGAGTCCGCCGTCAGGCCCACGGCGAACGCGGCGTCGGCCCGGACGGCGGGCGCGGGATCGTTCAGCGCGGCCAGGAGCGCCGGCACCGCGGCCGGGTCCTGGACGGCCGCCAGCGCGAAGGCCGCGCGAGCCCGGACGGCGGGGTCGTCGTGGTCCAGCGCCGCGGCCAGGCCGGCGCCGTCCCGCAGCACCTGTAGGTCCACCAGCGCCTGGAGCTCCGGACGCTCCAGGAGTCCGTCGGACGGCCGGTCGCTCCAGACGTGGGAGTCCTGGCCCATGGCGGCGGAGGCGGTGGAACCCAGGAGCGCGGCGAGGAGAAGGGCGCGGATCACGCTTCAACGATAGCCCGCCCGTGTCGGCGCCGGCCAACCCGGGTCACCGTGTACGGGGTAAGCGGGCTTACGGCTCCCTCCGCCCCGCTCCGCTAGGATCCAACGAGAGATTCGGCGAGACGATGACCTGGAGAGACCGGAGGATCCATATGCGAGAGACCCACCCTGTGCGCGCGACCCTGATCCCCGCCATTCTGGCGCTCTGCCTGACGGCCGCGGGATGCGAGGCCGAGGGGGACGACGACACGATCCTGCTCGGGGACGCCGACACGACCGCCGCCATCACGTACTGGTCCGACGACGAGCCCGAGCTGACGGCCGAGGACATCGAGCTCGGCCGCATGGACTCCTCCTGGCGCCGCGCGGCCTCGATCGACTCGTTCAACCGCGCGTGGGCGGAGAGCGCGGGTGTCGGACTCGACACGCTCGACACGATCGACCTTCCGGAGTTGAACGGCTCCGATGACCGCTCGCGGAGCGCCGATCCCGCCGGCCGCGACACGGCGTCCGCCACCGCCCGGAACGACCGGACGGCGGCAGGCACCGGATCCGCGTCCGTGGATACGACGGACTCCCGCTCCTCGGGCTCCAGCGGCACCGCCTCGCGGTCGGGTAGCGGGGGAAGCGCCACCATCCCCGACAGCCTGGACATCGACCTTCCCGTCCAGGGCGGCGCCGGCGCCGATGTCCGGACCGTCCAGACGATGCTGGACCTGGCCGGGATGAGCCCCGGCATCATCGACGGCAAGTGGGGCAAGAACACCGAGAAGGCGGTCTACTGGCTCCAGCGGCGCGAGGGGCTTCCGCCGACCAGCCGCGTCGACCAGGCCACCTGGCGGCGGATCGTGGATCTGGCCGGCTCCGTGGATCAGCCCCTCGTGACGGTCGCGCTGACCGAGGAGGACGTCTCCGGCCCGTTCGTCGACATCCCGCAGGGCTGGGAGGCCAAGGCGGAGATGGATTGCCTCTGCTATTCGTCCCTGTCGGAGAAGCTGGCCGAGCGGTTCCACTCTTCACCGGAGCTCCTGTCGGAGCTGAACCCGGAGGTCGACCTGGATGCCGTGGCGGCCGGTGACTCCCTCCGCGTACCGGCGGTCCGCTCTGAAGACGACGGCGGGAGCGGCGGCGCGGTCGCGAAGATCGTGGTCTCCGCGCAGGGTCACTACCTGCACCTGGTGGACGAGGACGGCGAAGTCCTCCGGCACTTCCCCACCACGCTCGGATCGGAGTTCAACCCGTCCCCCTCGGGGAACTTCGAGGTGACGTCGGTGACGAGGGAGCCCTGGTTCCACTACCAGCCGGAGCTCCTGAATGAGGGCTCGGGTGAGGACTACCGGATTCCGCCGGGGCCGAACAGCCCGGTCGGCGTGGTCTGGATCGCCCTGTCGAAGCCCCACTACGGCATCCACGGCACCTCCGCGCCGGAGACGATCGGCTACTCGGTCTCGCACGGATGCATCCGCCTGACCAACTGGGACGCGCGGATCGTGGCGGACCAGGTGAGCGCCGGGGTGCCGGTGGAGTTCATCGACGTGGCGGGCGAGGAAGAGGTGGCGCTGAGGTAATAGAGCGGGCGGTCGGCGGCGCTCCAGGCTCGCCGACCGCATCCGCTGGTCAATGAGTAGCGGCCTACTCGTCGATCTTCGTCTCGCACTGGGAAAAGCGATCCCGGCCCGGTCCGCCGTCGGCCTCGTCCCTTCCGGGGCCGCAGAGGAGGCGGTCGTTGCCCGCCTCGCCATGGATCGTGTCCCCGCCGTGATCGCCGAACAGAACGTCGTCGCCGTCGCTCCCGCACATGGTGTCGTCGCCGTCGCCCCCGTGGACCGCGTCGTGGCCGCCGCGGGCGTCGACCACGTCGTCACCACCCAGCGCGAGGACCACGTCGATGCCGTCGGTCCCCCGGATCCGGTCATCGCCGCTGGTGCCGACGACCGTCGTTACCCCCATGAAAGCGAAGCGCCGCACGCCGGGCGAGTCGGCGCCCACGTCGCAGGGGCGAGCCGGCGGCGGCGGCGGGCCGGCAGCCGGCCCCCAGGCGGGGTAGGTATCCCACGCCACATGGTTGGTGAGGTTGGTCTGCCCCGAGCCGTCGGCGTTCATTACGTAGATCTCGCGGTTGCCTTCGCGATCGCTCCAGAACGCGATCTTCCTCCCGTTCGGCGACCATGTGGGATCGGAATCCCACGCCGCATGGGTGGTGAGGTTGGTCTGCCCCGAGCCGTCGGCGTTCATTACGTAGATCTCGCGGTTGCCTTCGCGTTCGCTGGTGAACGCGATCTTCGTTCCGTCCGGCGACCACGCAGCGTTGAAATCGTTCGCCGCCTGGTTGGTGAGGTTGGTCTGCCCCGAGCCGTCGGTGTTCATCAGGTAGATCTCGCCGTTGCCGTCGCGGGCGCTCGTGAACGCGATCTTCGTCCCGTCCGGCGACCACGCGGGTCTGGCATTAAACGAGGCGTCGTTGGTGAGGTTGGTCTGTCCTGAGCCGTCGGGATTCATCACGTAGATGTCTGAGTAGTCGTCGTTGCCCTTGCCGTCGCGGTCGGTCGTAGTGAATGCGATTTTCGTCCCGTCCGGAGACCACGCGGGGTGGTCATCGAACGCCGCGGGATTGGAGATGTTTATCTGTCCCGAACCGTCGGCATTCATCACGTAGATCTGGATGCGGCCGTCGCGGCGGCTCGTAAACGCTATCTTCCTCCCGTCCGGCGACCACGTAGGGTGGTCATCGTACGCCCCGTGGTTGGTGAGGTTAGTCGGCTCCGAGCCGTCGGCGTCCATCACGTAGATCTCGCTGTTGCCGTCGCGGAAGCTCGTGAACGCGATGGGGCCGTTGGCGGCGGCGGGCACAAGGTCCGCGCGCGTCACCGGCGCCGGGCCGGTCAGGTCGTCGGACCCGCAACCGAGCAGAACGAGCGGTACGAGGATCCGCGGGGAAACGAGTCGGACACGCATCGTGACCTGCTGGTGGGGGGCGCAGAGATTTTCGATTGCTCGAGCAGGAACCCGTCCTGCCATCTTCGGGAGTTCTCAAGCGCCTGTCAATGGATAACTCACGAGGCTCCCGCGTCTCCCAGGAGTTGGCAGAGGGTCGATAAGTCGAGGTTCCCCCCGGAGAGGATGATCCCGACCCGCTCCGCGTCCGTCGGCAAAAGCCCCTCGATCACCGCCGCCAGCGCCAGCGCGCCGGTCGGCTCGACCAGGAGCTTCGCCCGCGACAGCAGCAGCCCCATCGCCGGCGGGAGCGCCTCGTCGGACACCCGCACGACGGCCTCGGCCCGCTCCTGGAGGATCGGGAACGTGAGCGCCCCCGGCATCGGCGTCCGGGCCCCATCGGCGATCGTGTGCGGGTCCGGGGCCTCGACCCGGCGGCCCGCCTCGAGCGAGCGCGCGGTGTCGTCGGCGCCCGCGGGCTCGGCGCCGAACGCGCGGACGCCGCGCTCCTCGGCCACGATGGCCGTTCCCGCCAGCAGGCCACCGCCTCCTACCGGCGCCACCACGGCGTCCAGGTCCGGCACCTCGTCCAGCAGCTCGAGCGCGGCCGTCCCCTGGCCGGCCATGATCCACGGGTCGTCGTACGGCGGGATCTCCACCCGGCCCTCGGCCTCCGCGATCTCGCGCGCCATCGCCTCGCGGTTCTGGCTCGCCGGGTCGTAGGGAACCACCGTGGCGCCGTAGGCCTCGGTGGCGGCCCGCTTGGCGCGCGGTGCGTTCGTCGGCATCACGATCTTCGCGTCCACGCCGAGCGAGTGCGCTGCCAGCGCGACCGCCTGGGCGTGATTTCCGCTCGACCACGCCACCACGCCGCGCCGCCGCTCCTCGTCGGTCAGGGAGAGCAGGCGGTTGGTGGCGCCCCGGATCTTGAACGCCCCGGCGCGCTGGAGGTTCTCGCACTTGAAGAAGAGCTGGCAGCCGGCGCGCTCGTCGATCGAGCGCGAGGTGATCACGGGCGTCCGGTGGACCCGGCCGGCGATCCGCTCCGCGGCGGCGCGGACGTCGTCGATCCCGATGGCGAGGGAGCTCACCCGGTCAGGCCGCGGCGTCGTCGTCGGCCGCGGTCGGCGCCACGCCTTGGCCGCCCGCCGCGTCGTCCTTCGCGCGCTCCGCGGCCAGCCGCTTCTCCACCTCCGCCACCCGCCGCTTCACCGTGACCACGCTGTCCGGGTTCAGCGACATCGAATCGATGCCGCACTCCACCAGGAACTCGGCGAAGTCCGGGTGGTCGGATGGCCCCTGGCCGCAGATCCCGACCTTCTTGCCGGCCAGCTTCGCCGCGGCGATCACCTGCGCGATCACCGTCTGGACCGCCTCGTTCCGCTCGTCGAACAGGTCGCCCAGCCGGCCGGAGTCGCGGTCCACCCCGAGCACGAGCTGGGTCAGGTCGTTGGAGCCGATCGAGAAGCCGTCGAACCGCTCGGCGAACTGACTCGCCAGGATGACGTTCGACGGCACCTCGCACATGACGTACACCTCGAGCCCGTGCCTGCCGCGCTCCAGGCCGTTCTCCGCCAGGACCTCGAGCACCCGGTCCGCCTCGTCCAGCGTCCGGCAGAACGGGATCATGATCACCACGTTGTCGAGCCCGATCTCGTCCCGGACCATGCGGATCGCCCGGCACTCCATGGCGAACCCCTCGCGGTACTCCTCGCTGTAGTAGCGCGAGGCGCCGCGGAAGCCGAGCATGGGGTTCGCCTCGGGGCGCTCGAACTGCTTGCCGCCGATCAGGTCGGCGTACTCGTTCGTCTTGAAGTCGCTCATCCGGACGATGACCTGCGCCGGGTACTGGCTGGCCGCGATCTTGGCGATCCCCCGCGCCAGCCGCTCGACGAAATAGCCGCTCCGGTCGCCGTAGCCGGCCGTCAGCCGGAGGATCTCCTCGCGGGCGCCGTTGTCCTGGAGCTGGTGGAACCGCGCCAGGGCCATCGGATGGATCCGGATGTGGGTGTTGATGATGAACTCCATCCGCGCCAGCCCGATCCCCTCGCACGGCAGGCGCCACCAGCGGAGCGCGGCGCCGGGACTGGCGATGTTCAGCATGATCCGGGTCTTCGTCTCCGGCACGTCGGTCACGTCCATCGCCTCGACCTCGAAGTCGAGCAGGCCGGCGTACACCATCCCCTCGTCCCCCTCGGCGCAGGAGAGCGTCACGTCGGAGCCGGGCTCCAGGGCCCGCGTGGCGTCGATGGTGCCCACCACCGCGGGGATCCCGAGCTCGCGCGAGACGATGGCCGCGTGGCAGGTCCGGCCGCCCTGGTCGGTGATGATCCCCGCGACGCGCTCCATGATGGGGCCCCAGGCGGGGTCCGTCATTTCGGTCACGAGGATGTCCCCCTCGTGGACCCGGTCGGCTTCGTCGGGGCTGGTCAGGCGGACCACCCGGCCGGCGGCGATCCCGTTTCCGACGCTGATCCCGGACAGGATCGGCTCGCCGCCCTCCCGGAGGCGGTACACCTGGAGCTCGCCCCCGCTCCGGGAGTGCACCGTCTCGGGCCGGGCCTGCACGATGAACAGCTTCCCTGTCTCCCCGTCCTTCGCCCAC
>CAZUIY010000268.1:0-7779 GCA_964619975.1 uncultured Gemmatimonadales bacterium | reverse complement strand
CGTGACGCCGCGGCGCGCTCCGATGAACAGGCTCATGTCGCACATGGTGTTGATCCGGCGGGGGGTCCCGAAGCTCCGGTCGTAGATCTCGTCGACCGCCTCGTCGGTGAACACCTGCCGGTCCGCGCCCGCCGTCTCCATGCGGTACGCGATGTAGGAGCCGGAGTTGTACCGGTCGAAGTTGTGCAGGTGGTAGCGGACGGCGATCCGCTGGTCCAGTGGCGGAATCCGCATCACCCGCTCGCGCAGCTCGGGCTGGCCGATCAGCAGGAAAGTGACCAGGAACTCGCTCTCCAGCTGGAAATTCAAGAGCAGCCGGAGCTCGTCGAGCACCTTGTCGTCGGGGATGATCTGGGCCTCGTCCACGATCACCAGCGTATGGCCTCCGTCACGGTTCGTCTGGTAGAACAGCTCTCCCAGACGGTGCATCCGATCCACGTTGCTCCCCTCCCGGTCCTCGCCGAGCTGGAACAGGATCTCGCCGAGGAGCTCGTCGGGGCCGAACCGCGGGTAGTTCAGGTAGGCGACCCGGTACTGCTCCAGGTCGAGCCGCTCGCCCAGCACCCGCACCATCGTCGTCTTGCCGCAGCCGTACTCGCCGGTCAGGAGCCCCGCGCCCTTCCGCGCCTGGATCAGGTACACGAACCGCTCCAGCGCCTCGGCGTGCTCCGCCGAGAGGTAGAAGAACTCCGGGTCCGGCGTGTTCTCGAACGGCTTCCGTTCCAGATCCCAGTACTTCTCGTACACCTGTCGCTGCTCCGGCCTGAGGGGAGTGCCCAGTCTATTCCAGCCGAACGCCCCTCACAAGCCGGGCACCCCCTTGACCACTGCAAGCGTCGGGCCAGAGGGGACCCCCCATGTGGGTCGCGCTTGGGCTCTCGGGCGGGTGAGCGGGGGCGGGCGGTGGACGGCCGAAGGCCTCCACGGGGGGCCGACGTTTCGCGGATGACGCGGCGGCCGTCCGGTTTTCTCCGGGAGCGTCCGTGCGATGAGGGCCGTCCGGCGGGAAGCCCCCCGCGGATCCCTCCGGCCGCCCGCCGCCGCCAGGCTCACGGTCCCGAACGCCAGCGAGGCGATCCAGGCGCGGGACCGCGCGGCTGGTCGGCTCGGAGATCTTCCGGGCGCTCGGGGGCGGCGCGGCCGGTCGAGGTGGGCCGCGGGGGACTTCCCGCCGGACGGTCGCACAGTACCGACGTCGCCGGAGAATCACCGGAAACCCCGGTGTCATGCACGAAATATGGCGCCCCCGTGGACCGCCTTGACCGGTCTCGCCGCCCTTCTGAACGCGCCGCTAGAACCCCACCCGATAGATCAGCCGCAGATCCCGTCCCGGAAGCGGCGCCGCGTCCTTCAGGAACGAGACGTGATTCCGCGCGATCTGGTCGGTGAGGTTGGATCCCTGGAGGATCAGGTCGTGGACGAGTCCGCCGGTGAAGAACCGGTAGCCGACGGACGCGTCCACCATGGTGTAGCCGGGGGTCGGCTCCTCCCGGTCGGCGACCCGGTCCTGCTCCATCACCCGCCGCGCCTTCGCGGATGCGGTCCAGCCGCCGCTGCCGTAGCGGAGCCCGGCGGCCAGGCGCATCGGGGGGATCCGCGGGAGCGGCCGGTCGCCGTCGACCAGGGTGGCCCGGACGAAGTCGCCCTCCAGCTCCAGCGTCAGGTGGTGCGGGTCGGTGTGCCAGAGCCGGACGTCGGCGTGCGCCTCGCCGCCCCAGAACCCGGCGTCTCCCTGGACGTACTCGAACAGGTCCAGGCCGTCCCGCTCCTCGCCGGTGAAACGCTGGAAGATGAAGTCCTCGAACCGGTTCACGAACACGGCGGCCTCGCCCTCCAGCCGCTCGCCCTGCCGGCGCAGCGAGAGCTCGCCGCTCCGGCCGGTCTCGGATTCCAGCTCGGGGTTGCCGACCTCGAAGGCTCCCGTGGCCAGGTGCGGACCGTTCGAGAAGAGCTCCTCGGGGCTCGGGTGCTTCTTCGACTGCCCGAGCGACGCGGCCACGATCCAGCCGTCCGCCAGCGACCACAAGACGCCGCCCGCCAGCGACACGCCCGAGAACTCCCGTTCCAGCGTGCCGGTCTCGACCGCCGAGGTCTGGCGCTCCCACCGCGCTCCCAGCTGGTACCGGAGGCTCCCGCGCTCGAGCTCCTCGTAGACGAAGACGCCGAGCTGATCGGTGACGGTGGGCGGCACGAACGCCTCGTCGCCGATCGCGGTGAAGTCCCGGCTGGACGCCTGGACGCCGAGGGCGCCCTCGACGGGGCCCAGCGGACCGTGGGTCGCCTCGAGCCGGCCCTCCCAGGCCTCGTTCAGGAAGCGGGTGCCCACCTCGGCCCCCTCCAGCTCGGTATGGGTGTAGTCGGAGATCCCGAAGCGGCCCTTCACCACGCGCAGCCAGCCGGACTCCGGCCGCCAGGCGCCCTCGAGATCCACGCGGCGCTGCTCGAGGTCGATCGTCACCGACTCGTGCTCCTCTTCGTCCTCGTCGTGTTCCTCCTCGTCGTGGCCGTGGCCTCCCGGTACACCATATTTGGAGTCAAGCCCCTTCCACGAGGCGCCCACGAACCCGCGCTCCCCCACCCACGAGATGCCGGCGGCCCGGGAGAAGGATTCGAGAGCGCTGTTCTCCACGATACCCTCGTTCGCGTCGTGCTCCTCCGCGTCCTCCTCTTCGTCGTGGTGCGCCCCCTCGGGAACGCTGTAGTCGTCGGTGTCCCGGCCCGATGCGTCCACGTGCCACGCCACCCGGCCCACCCGTCCGGTCAGCGCGAGGGCGCCGGCGCGTTCGGCGCTGGCCGTGCCGCCACGCGCCTCGACGATGCCGGAGACGGGCCCCGCCGGCAGCTCGCTCGGCACGCGCTCGTCGATCACGTTGACCACGCCGCCGATGGCGGAGCTGCCGTAGAGGAGCGTCGCCGGCCCGCGGATCACCTCGATCCGCTCCGCCGAGAGCGGCTCCACGCTGACGGCGTGGTCCGGGCTCGTGTTGGACGCGTCGCCGACCCCCACGCCGTCTTCCAGGACCCGCACCCGGTCGCCGCCGAGGCCCCGGATCACGGGCCGGCTCGCCCCCGGGCCGAACCAGGTCGACGAGATGCCGGGCTCCTCCGCCAGGGTCTCCCCGAGCGAGGCCTGCGCCTGCCGGGCGAGCTCGTCCCCCGAGAGCACGTTCGCCGTCTGGTACAGCTCGCTCCGCGCGCGGACCAGGCCGGCGCTGACCACGATCTCGTCGGCGTGGAAGAGCGGGTCCAGGACCATGGTGAGGGACGCGGTCGCGCCCGAGGCCACGTTCGCGTGCGCCACCGTCCGGCCCTCCCGCGGGCTGACGGCTTCCACGTGCCAGCGCCCCGGGGGGACGTTCTCGAAGCGGAAGACACCCTCGGCGTCGGTGGCGGAGCGGCGGTTCAGATCGGCGATCGAGACGTCGGCGTCGGCCACGGGCGAGCCGTCGGCGGTGACCACGCGGCCCGCCACGGCGCCTGAGTCCTGGGCGCGCGCGGCAGGAGTGGCCAGGAGCGCCGCCGAGAATGCGAATACGAGAGTGCGGAGATGTCGAGCCATGATATCGGTCTCCCATCATGAGCGGATCGGGGCATCCGCCCGGAGGCGGTGCCTGGAACGGGGCGCGCGGCCGGCCCGGAGGCCGGAGGATCTCAGGCCGCGGGCGGACCCCGGATGGGGCGGGGGGAATGGAGCGTGGCGCGGGGGGAGGCGACCGACGTGTCGCCCGCGCCCGCCAGCACCGGCGGGGGCCCGGCGGGAACGCGGGTCGAGGGGCCGAGCCGGGGGGGCGTCCGCGACATGTGGCAGGCGACGCACGCCTCCGGCGACCCGCGGTGCTCCCCCGGCTCGGCGCCGGTCAGCGCGAAGCCGTGATGGTGGTACTCGCTCGGCAGCCAGGAGAGGATGGACGTGTCGTGCTCGCCCACGTGGACGCCCGCGCCGACGGCCAGCGCCAGGTGGACCCCGGTCAGAATCGTCGCGGAAGCCCGCCGGAGAGTCCGGCGCACGCGGGAGGAGCGGGAGAGGGGGATCATCAGGAGGCTTCTACCCCCGGATCGCCGGAAGGGTCACCGCCGGGCATGGCGCGCACGAACGCCCGGATCAGCCGGGCCAGCCGGCTGGAGCTCTGGCCGGCGATCACGGTCACCTCGTCGTGGGACAGCGGCTCCACCGAGAGCCCGGAGGCCAGGTTGGTGATCAGCGAGATGCCGGCCACGGGGAGCCCCAGCTCGGCCGCGGCGATCACCTCGCCCACCGTGGACATGCCGATGGCGTCGGCCCCGGCGCGGCGCAGGAAGCGGATCTCGGCGGGGGTCTCGTAGGTGGGGCCCGTGACGGCGGCGTAGACCCCCTCCCGCAGGAGGATCCGCTCGGCGAGGGCGACCGAGTGGAGCCGCTCGAGGAGTCGGGGATCCCAGGCGTCGGACAGGTCGGGAAACGGGTTCTCGATCTCCGCCGGCGAGCGGCCCCGGAGCGGCGAGGCGAACTGCAGGTTCAGGTGGTCCCGGATCGCCATCAGCGAGCCCGGCGTCACCCGCGGGTTCAGCGACCCCGCCGCGTTGGTGACCAGGAGCCACCGCGCCCCGAGCGCGTGGAGGACCCGCACCGTGATCGCCACCGTGGCCGGGTCCCACCCTTCGTAGAGGTGGAACCGGCCCTGCGCGATCGCCACCCGCCGCCCCCCCATGGTGCCCACCACGAAGTTGCCGGCGTGGCCGGGGACCGTGGCGGTGGGGAAGCCGGAGATGGACGCGTAGGGGACGGCGATCCGGTCGTCGATGTCGTCGGCCAGCGAGCTCAGGCCCGAGCCCAGGATCAACCCGGCCTCCACGCGGCCCGCCCCGGCACGCTCCAGGGCCTCCAGCGCGCCAGCCACCCCCCGCCGGATGTCCGGCCCGCCCGCGGCGGGGCCGGCGGTCACAGGATCGCGCCGGCGACCGTGGCGGTCATGAACGCCGCCAGGGTCCCTCCGATCATCGCGCGCAGGCCGATCCGGGCCAGGTCCTCGCGCCGCGAGGGAGCGATGCCGCCGATGCCGGCGATCTGGATGGCGATGGAGGAGAAGTTGGCGAAGCCGCAGAGGGCGTAGGTGGTGATGACGATCGACCGCGGATCCAGGTCCGCCCCCTCCTGCAGCAACGTGGCGAACTGCAGGTACGCCACGAACTCGTTGACCGCAGTCTTGACGCCGAGCAGCGAGCCGACCTGGACCGCGTCGCTCCAAGGCACGCCCATGACCCACGCCAGCGGCGCCAGGACGTACCCCAGGATCAGCTCCAGCGTCAGGTTCTCGGCCCCGACGAATCCTCCGGCCCAGCCCAGCAGGCCGTTCAGGAGCGCGATCAGCGCGATGAACGCGAGCAGCATCGCGCCCACGTTCAGCGCCAGGCTGAGCCCCTCGCCCGCCCCCCGCGCCGCCGCGCCGACCACGTTGGCATCGATCGACGGCACGTCGGCCCCCAGCGTCTTCGCCGTCTCGGGCTCGCCGTCCTCGGGGTACATCACCTTCGAGATCAGAATCGCCGCCGGGGCGCTCATCACGCTCGCCGCCAGCAGGTGCCCGGCGATGTCGGGGAAGAAGACGACCAGCATCCCCACGTAGGCCGCCATCACGCCGCCGGCCACGGTGGCGAAGCCGCCGGTCATCACGCAGTGGAGCTCGCTCATCGTCATCCGGTCGACGAACGGCTTGATCATGAGCGGAGCCTCGGTCTGTCCCACGAAGATGTTGCCCGAGGCCGACAGGGTCTCGGCGCCGGAGGTGCCCATGGTGCGCTGCATCACCCACGCCGCGCCCTTCACCACCCGCTGCATCAGACCGATGTGGTAGAGGACCGTCATCAGCGAGCTGAAGAAGATGATGGTGGGGAGCACGGTGAAGGCGAAGTAGCTGCCGGTGGCGGCGAAGCGGGCCGGCTCCTCGGGCGCCAGCGGCGCCATCGACGGCGGATCGCCGACCGGGATCCCCACCGGCACGTTGCTGTCGACCAGGTTGCCGAACAGGAAGCGCGCCCCGTCCTGCGTGTACCCCAGGAGCTCGATGAAGGCGGTGTTGACGATGGCGAAGAACTGCTCGCCCGGCGCGGTCCGAAGGATCAGGATCGCGAACACGACCTGGAGGCCGATCCCCCAGAGCACGATCCGCGTGGGGAACGCCCGGCGGTTGACCGACAACAGCCACGCCAGGAGCACCATCACGCCGAGGCCCAGGAGCGAGATCAGCCGCTCCACCCTCGAGGTGTCCAGGTCCATCCGCGCCTGCGCGGCGGCCGCCCCGGCGTCGGAGAGGTTCGGCCCCGCCGCGGGATCGCCGGCCGGGGGGGCCGTCGGCGCGGCGGCGGTGTCGGCGCCGACGCCGCTGGCGGCCGGCGTCTCGACCGCGCTGGTGGTGTCGGCGGGAGCGGCGTCCTGCGCGCCCAGCGGCCGGGGGGCGGCCGCGGCGGCCCACCACCCGGCCGCCAGCAGCACGATCGCCGCCGTCCACAGCAGGAGGACGGGCCGGGACGGCCGGGGTCGGGAGAGGATCGTCATGGGAGGTGCGGCAATATGGCGGGTCGACGCTCCGGCCGCGACCCCCTTGGGCGTCTCAACGCGCGTCCAGCCGCTCGTAGTACCTGAGGCCGCCGGAGCGCTCGCCCACCAGCAGGTCGAGATCGCCGTCGCCGTCCAGGTCGGCCCAGACCGGCGCCGAGATCCCCGGCAGGTCGTAGCCGGCCTCGCCCAGGGCGAACGTGTCCGGCCCCAGGGCTCCGCCCCGGTTCCAGAGCACGGTGGCCCGGCCGTCCTCCGAGCCGATCAGGAGGTCCAGGTCCCCGTCCCCGTCCAGGTCCGCCGCGGACGGCGCGCTCCGCCGGCCGGCGTCGAAGGCCGCGAGGTGGTCCGTCACCAGCACGAACGCCGGCACGCCGGACGTGCCGTCGTTCCGCCACAGGTTGACCTCGCCCGAGGACTCGCCCGCCACCAGGTCCAGGTCTCCATCCCCGTCCAGGTCGGCCAGCACCGGAGACGGGTGGCTGCCGCGGGAGAGCTGGAGCAGGGTGTCCGGCTCGCCGGAGAAGTCCGCCGCCGCCGCGGTGCCGCCGTTCTCGTACAGCAGGATCCCCTCGTTCCACGAGCCGGTCACCAGGTCGAGATCGCCGTCGCCGTCCAGGTCGCCCAGAGTGGGCGCGTAGTGGAAGGCACCGGTCGGCGGGAGCGGCCCCACGGCGCGGAATGCGGGCGCCGTGGGCGTGCCGACGTTGTCGTAGCGGTAGATCCGGGAAGTCTGCGTGTCGCCGGGATCGATCTTGTTCGCCAGCAGGAGGTCGAGATCGCCGTCGCCGTCCAGGTCGCCCGCGGCCGGGACGCTCTCGGCCCCCACGTCGATCTGCCCGATCAGCCGGCGGGTCACGACCGACCAGCCGGCGTCCGTGTTCTCCAGCAGGAACAGGTTGTCGGCCGCGGTCTGGATCGCGTTGTACGCCCCGCCCAGCACCCCGACCACCGCGTCCAGGTCGCCGTCCCCGTCGACGTCGCCGAAGGTGGGCGCGTTGTAGCCGCTGGTCGACAGGGGGTCCGGCTGGGGAAACGAGACCGGCTGGTTCGAGAACGCCGGCGCCGCGCAGGTTCCCGTGTTCTCGAGGATCAGAATCCCCGGTTCGAAGTAGTCGCCCCAGAAGAGGTCCTTGTCGCCGTCCCCGTCGAGGTCGGCGAACACCAGCGTGTTGGCGCCGTGGCGGAGGCTGGGGGTGATCGCGGCCACGATCTCGATCTCCTCGAAGCGGTCGGTCACGAACTCG
>CAZUIY010000267.1:0-1158 GCA_964619975.1 uncultured Gemmatimonadales bacterium | reverse complement strand
GCTGGGGTTGAGGCTCGTTGCCGATTTCGGCGCCCCGACGGCGGTTTCGACCGCCTTGGCGTCATGCGGGCGCAATTCGCCCCTCGTGCCAGACGAAGCGGGTAAGGTTGTAGGCGAGGTTCGCCATGCCGATCTTGGTCCTGGCCCGGGCAATGCCGATCGTCCGCACGAAGAGGCCCATTCTGGATTTCTGCTGCGCGAAGACGTGTTCGACGAAGGCGCGGATCTTGGAGCGGCGGCCGTTGGCGCGCGACGTCGCCTCACTCAT
This sequence comes from uncultured Gemmatimonadales bacterium, assembly GCA_964619975.1. Taxonomy (GTDB): domain Bacteria; phylum Gemmatimonadota; class Gemmatimonadetes; order JACCXV01; family JAHWKZ01; genus DATLFF01. The sequence continues at coordinate 890 of CAZUIY010000267.1, read as the reverse complement.
CGGTCGACCCTTCGGCTTCTTGTGGTGGATGTCTGAGACGTACCCGTTCTTCTCTAGCCACGCCTCGTTCGTCTTCGAGCGATAGGCGGTGTCGGCCCAAACCGTCGAGCCGGTGTTGCCGCGGTTGAGCAAATTGCGAAGCTGCGCCCCGTCATAGGCTGACGCGCTCGTGACGTTCCAGCCGCGGATGAAGCCGTGCCGGCAATCGATGGCGGCATGGTTCTTGTAGCCGAAGGCAGGCACGGCAATGTCGCGCTGCTGCGTCTTTCCGCCCTCGGCCACCTTGGCTTTCGAGAACTTCACCGTCCAGCGGGCGTCGCGATCCTTCTGGCGCAGCCTGGCCGGCTTGTCCTTCCATGCGTCCGGAACCTTGCCCGCTTTGATGTCGGCCTTTTCGGCGTCGGTATTGCGCTGCTTCGGCGCCGCTACGATGGTGGCGTCGACGATCTGGCCGCCCATTGCGAGATAGCCGGCCTTGGTGAGGTGCTTGTCGAAGCGGGCGAACAGGTTCTCAACCGCCTTTGCCTGCGTGAGATGTTCGCGGAACAACCAGATCGTCTTTGCATCCGGCACGTGATCGCCGAGCCCCAGCCCGAGGAAGCGCATGAACGACAGCCGGTCCTGGATCTGGAACTCCGCCTGGTCGTCCGACAGGCCGTAGAGCGCCTGCAGAACCATGATCTTGAACATCATCACCGGGTCGTAGGGCGGCCGACCACCCTTCGCGCCATCGGAACGCCTCAGCGCCTTGGCCAGCGGCTTGCGGAAAACCTCCCACGGCACCACCGCGCTCAGCTTCTCGAGCGGATCGCCGGCCTCGCTCAGCCGAACGTAGCGCTCGTCAATGTCCCAAAACCCGGCCTGTCCTCGCATCCGCTGCCTCCCGCAAA
>CAZUIY010000266.1:0-1473 GCA_964619975.1 uncultured Gemmatimonadales bacterium | reverse complement strand
CAGCGACCGGCGGCTGCTGGACTCGGTCCTGGCGGCCCTGGCGATTCCCGCGGAGCGCCGGCCGGCGGTCTACGCCGCGCTGGACAAGCTGCTGAAGGCGGACGCGGCCGTGGTGGTGAAGGAGCTCGAGAAGGCGGACGTCCCGCAGGAGACCGCCGAGCGGCTGACGGCGGCGATCGCGCGCCGGGACCTGGCGGGGCTCCGGGAGGAGCTGGGCGACGCCGGCGAAGGCCTGGACGCCGAGGCCGGGCGGCTGGTCCGCCTCGCGGAGTATTTGGAGGCGGCGGGAGTGGGGGAGTACTGCGTCTTCGACGCGGCGATCGTCCGCGGCCTCGCCTACTACACGGGCGTGGTGTTCGAGATGTACGACACCGCCGGCGAACTCAGGGCGATCTGCGGCGGTGGCCGGTTCGACGACCTGCTGGCCGCGGCGGGCGGCGAGAACCTGCCGGCGGTCGGCTTCGGCCTGGGCGACGCGGTGCTGATGGAGCTCCTGGCAGAGCGGGGGCTGGTGCCGGAGCTGGACGCCCGCTGCGACGCCTGCGTGATCCCGGTGTCCGAGGCCGACCGGGATGCCGCCATCGCCGCCGCCGCGCTCCTGCGGGCGGAGGGCCTGGCGACGGAGCTGTCGCTGAAGGACCAGTCGGTGGGGAAGGCGCTGAAGCGGGCCACCCAGGTGGGCGCCCGGTTCGCCGTCCTGATCGGGGAGAGCGAGCGCGCGAGCGGCACGTGGACGCTCCGCGACCTGGCGGAGGGCGGGGAGAGCCGGCCCGCGCCTGACGAGGCGATCGCCCGGATCCGGGTTGGCCGGTGAAGGTCGGCCTGATGGCCGACTCGCACGACCACGTGATCCGGATTCGCGAGGCGTGCGCGATCTTCAACCGGGCCGGCGTGGACGCCGTGCTGCACGCGGGCGACTACTGTTCGCCCTTCGCCGTCCGCGAGCTGGCGGGGCTGGAGGCGCCGCTCCACGGCATCCTCGGCAACAACGACGGCGACGTCCACCAGCTCGGCCGGGCCTTCGCCGAGATCGGCGGCCGGCTGGAGTCCCAGTGGTGGGAGACGCGGCTGGCCGACCGCCGGGTGCTGGTCATGCACGAGCCCCGCGGCGTGATCGACGTGGCGGCGGCCGACGACTTCGACCTGATCCTCTACGGCCACACCCACGAGCCGGACGAGCGGCGGGTGGGGGACACTCTGATCGTGAACCCGGGCGAGGTGTGCGGGTGGCTGAGCGGCGTGGCGTCGCTGGCGGTCTGGGACACGGAGACCCACGCGGTCCGGTTCCACGAATTCTGAGGGGGGCGCGATGAGCGGAGAGATGCGGCGGCCGGGGGAATGGATCCTGGTGCTCGACTTCGGGAGCCAGTTCACCCAGCTGATCGCGCGGCGGATCCGGGAGCTCCGGGTCTACTGCGAGATCCACCCGTTCGATCTGGATCCGGAGACGATCCGCGAGTGGGACCCGGCCGG
>CAZUIY010000265.1:0-8194 GCA_964619975.1 uncultured Gemmatimonadales bacterium | reverse complement strand
CACCGACTCGCCGTTCTCGAGAATCCGGCGGACCAGCCGGAGGCCCGCCAGCGACGCCTCCTCGCGCTCGATCGGCACCACGTTCAGGAACGTGCTGAAGAACCACCCCTTGAGCGCCGAGTCGAAGAAGTAGTCCCGCGCGCCCAGGGCGTGGAGCGCCCGCGCGGCGTCCGGCCCCCGCGCCTCGGCCACGGCGGCCAGGATGGCGGGCGTGTCCAGGTGGCTCGCGTGGTTGGCCGCCACCACGTAGGGCGGCGCGCCCGGCAGCCGCTCGCCGTGCCGCACGTCGAGGTCGAAATAGCGGTCGTAGAGGGCCCGGGTGCCGTGGCCGAAGGTGGCCAGGAGCGCGCGGTCGAGCGCCGAGCGGTCGCCGTACGGCCGCGCGGAGCGGATCGGCGCGGGGGCGGGAGCGCCCCGCCGGGCGCCGTTCCCCCCGCGGCGCTCGATCTCGTCCAGGAGCTCGCCCACCGTGCGGAGCGATTCCGCCGTCTCGTCCTCGAGCTGGACCCCCAGCCGGTGGTCCAGGAACAGCAGCAGCTCGATCGCCTGCAGGGAGTCGAGTCCCAGGTCGTCGTACAGGTCGTGGCCGGCCTCGATCTCGGCGGCCGGCCGCCGCCCCAGCCGCGCCAGCTCCGCCAGCACCTGGACCCGCGGCTCCGCGCCCTCCGGCGCCGGGGCCGGAGGGGGCGCGGCCTGGACCCGATCGCCCACCCGCCGCTCGACCGCCCGCCGGACCTCGGAGCGGTCCAGCTCGCCGTCCGGCCGGCGGGGGAGCGGCTCCGGCCACACGTGGACCTGCTGCAGCCGGTGGTAGGACGGCAGCTCCCGGGCGAGGCGCTGGGCCGCGCGCTGGATCGCCTTCTTCGCCTCGTCCGGGTCCTCGGCCAGCTCCGGCGCGGGCACCACCGCCGCGTGGACGTCCTCCGTCAGGCCGCTCTTCAGCCCGACCACACACACGTCCTCGATCTCGGGGAGCTCCCGGTAGATCGCCTCCAGGTCCATCGGATACACGTTCTTGCCGGCCCCGGTGACGATCACGTCCTTCACCCGGCCGGTGATGTAGAGGTAGCCGTCGGCGTCGACCCAGCCGAGGTCGCCGGTGTGGAACCACCCGTCCACGATCACCCGGTCGGTCGCCTCCGGGTTCTCGTAGTAGCCGCGCATGAGGGACGGGGTCCGGACGATGATCTCGCCGACCCCGTCCCGGTTGGTGTGGTGGAGCTGGAGCTCGATCCCCGGAAGGGGCTTCCCGCACGAGCCGCGGCGGCCCTGGTATAGCGGGTTCACCGTCAGGACGGGGGCGGTCTCTGTGAGGCCGTACCCCTCGTAGATCGGAATCCCCAGAGTGCGGAACTCGTCGAAGAGCTCGCCGCCCAGGGCGGAGCCGCCGCTCACGAAGAACCGGATCCGGCCGCCCAGCTCCTGGTGGACCCGCGGGAACACCTGGCGCCCCACGTTCCGGCCCATCGTCCGCTGCCAGGACCGAGAGAGCTGCTTCCGGGTCTGGGTCAGGTTGGAGCGGACGGGGGACTTGCCGGAGCGGAGGATGCGCCGGTGGATGTCGTCCCGGATCAGGGCGTAGAGCGTGGGGACCCCCAGCATGACGGTCGTCCCCGTCTCCCGCATCGTCTCGATGATCGTCCGCGGCTTCAAGCTCCGCATGTAGGTGACCGTGGCGCCGCGGTAGAGGGGACTCAGGAAGCCGCAGGTGAACTCCAGCGCGTGGTAGAGCGGCAGGACCGAGAGGATCTCGTCCCGCTCGCTGACCGTGAGGTAGCGGCTGACGCCGAACAGGTTGGCCAGGAAGTTCCGGTGCGTGTGGACCGCCCCGCGCGGGTCGACCGCGGTCCCGGTGGTGAAGATGATCGAGGCCGCGTCATCGCCGGAGACGGTCGGCGTCTCGCCGTGGCCGGGGTGCTCCTCGGGCCGGGTGGAGCGGGGGTACTCGTCCCGGTCGTACGGCTTGCCGTGGGACTCCACCTCGAGCAGGACGACCGGCGTCTCCGCCGCCTCGTTCGCCTGGAGCTGTTCTTCCGTCAGGTTCTCGAAGCACGCACGCGAGGCCAGGATGGCGCGGGCGCCGGTGAAGCCCGCCGTGGCCCACACCTCCCGGTGCCAGGTCTGGGCATCCAGCGGGACCACGACCAGGCCGATCGAGGCGGCGCCCATGTACACGACACCCCATTCCGGCATGTTCTCGCTGACCAGGACGACCCGGTCGCCGCGCGTCAAGCCGAGCCTCAGGAACCGCTCGCCGGCGGCCCAGGCGGCGGAGCGGAGCTCTCCGTACGTCGTCTCGTCCCACGCGTCGCCCCGGCGGATCCGGAGCGCGACCTTCCGCGGCCACCGCTCGGCGCTCCGCTCCAGGACGTCCCAGATGGTGTCGATCGCGGCCTCCTCGGCCGCCGCGTCGTCGTCCACCTCGAGGGTGCCGGCCCGCTCCAGCTTCAGGATGTACTTCTTCACGCCGGCGATGTGGACGTGCATGTAGTGCGGCCAGTTGAGGCGCGACACGTCGAAGTTGAACCGGCGCCGCTCCTCGGGGGTCAGCCACTCGTAGAGCCGCATCGTGCTGTCGACCAGGAACCGGCAGTCCAGGTTCAGGTACGGCTCGTAGAGCTCGCCGTAGTAGAAGAGCTTCTCGATGGCCGCCCGGGACGCGGCGATCTTCCGCTTCTGCTTCTGGGCGAAGCCGGTCGACACGCCCGCGTCCTGGAGCTTCTCCAGCGCCGTCTCGGCCCATCCGAGCGGCCGGGCGCGCGCGGCGAACTCGGCGCGGAACCGGCGGGGGCCGGGGAACCGGAGCGGCTTCACCCGGATCGGCCGGCTCTCCTTGTCGAGCATCGGGTTGGCGACGAAGTAGCGGACGATCAGGTCGTGCAGCTCCGAGATCCGCACGGGGTTCCGCGATCCCGTGGCCACCTGGTAGATGGCCGGTCCGCCGTCCTCCGCCAGCTTGGGGATGGCGGCCAGCATGGCGTTCACCACCATGTCGGCGGGGACGATGTCGATGACCACGTCAGGATCCAGCGGCAGGGAGCGGAGCCGTCCCTTGCCGATCGCCACGATCAAGGGGTCCGCCATCCGCAGGCCGTCCAGCCAGCCGGGACTCGGCTCGTGGAGGCTCGACTCGATGATCGCCGGCCGGACGATCGCCACCGGAACGTCGCCGGAGCGGGCCATCACGAGCTGCTCGCCGAGCGCCTTCGTGTACGTGTACGTGTCGTTCCAGCCGCGGGCGCGGGCGCGCTCCATGCCGACCTGGATCAGCCGGTTCTCCAGCCACTTGGAGCGGAGCGCCTCGATCGCCTCGCGCCGGGGGGGCTGCTTTCCCGCCCCGCGGCGGGCGCGGCGCTCCACCATCGCCTGGACCAGCTCCCGCCGGACGCGGCTGCTGGCGCCCTCGGCCCGGACCTCCTCGACCAGTCCCTCCAGGATCTGGATCTCTCCCTCGGGATCGGTGAACTGGCGGGGCGGCGGCTCGGTCGCGTCCGGCGGCGCCGTGTGGTGGAGGGTCTCGGTCACCACCGAGTCGATGGCGCCGCAGACGTAAGCGGTGGAGACGTGGATCAGGATCGCGTGGTCGCAGGCCGCGGCGAAGTCGGCCATCCGGGCCGCGCCGCGGGTATTCAGGTCGAGCGCCTGGTCGAGCGGGGCGTCGAAGGAGACGACCGCCGCGCTGTTGATGACGACGTCCAGCTCGCCCAGGAGCCGCTCGCGGACGTCCGGGTCCAGCCCCAGCCGCTCCTGCGAGATGTCCCCGGCCACCGCCCGGACCTTCGAGGCCAGGAACGACTCGAAGTCGTCCCCGTGGCGGAAGCGCAGCCGGTCGAACACGGTGGAGCGGAAGAGCTCGCCCTCCAGCCGCTCCTGGGCCGAGAGGACGTCGCCGCCGAACTGCCGCTTGGGCCGGATGAGGACGTGGATCCGCTCCACGTCGGGGGCGGTCCAGAGGATCTTCTCGACCAGCGGCTGGCCCAGGAACCCGGTGGCCCCGGTGATCAGGATCCGCCGGCCGGTGAGGAAGTCGACGATGCGGTCCATCAGGCCGCGGGACCCTCCGCGGGCGTCGCCACCCGGATCGCCCCCGCCACCACCTCGGCCTCCAGCGGCGTCGTCCCGCACAGATCGCCGTCGAACATCTTGTCCAGCGGCTCGGCGCACTCCACCGAGATGCTTCGGGCCGTGTGCGCCGAAAACGCGGGGTGCTCCAGGTGGCGGCCGGCGTACACCTTCGGGAAGTGGACCATCAGGCCGCTCCGCGCGATGTCGGCCACCACGACCACGTCCAGCATGCCGTCGTCCACGCGCGCGCCGGGCGCCATCTTCAGCCCGCCGCCGGTGTAGGCCGTGTTCTGGATCATTACCGCCACGCACTCCATCTCGAGGGTCCGGTCGTCGAGCCGGATCTTCAGCGGGACCGGCCGGAGCCGGTGGAGCCCCTTGTAGACCGCCACGAAGAAGGCGGCCGATCCGTGCAGCCGGGTGAAGGCGTTGGCCTGCTCCGCCACGATCGCCGGAAATCCCACCCCGAGGACCGAGATGAAGTGCCGGTCGCGCTCCCGGCCCACGTCGATCGGCCGCGCCTCGCCCTGGACCGCCAGGTCCAGCGCCGCTTCCAGCCGGCCCCGGGGGATCCCGAGGCTGCGGGCCACGTCGTTGCCCGTTCCCATGGGGATGATGCCGAGCTCGGTGTCGCTCCCGATCAGGCCGTTCACCACCTCCGAGATCGAGCCATCCCCTCCCATGACGATCACCCGCGGCTCCCCGGCCTCGGCCGCGCGGCGCGCCAGCTCGGTGGCGTGCCCCGGGTATTCGGTCGGGACCACGGTGCAGTCGTAGCCGCGGCGCCGGATCGCGTCGCGGAGCCGGCGGATGCTCCGTTCGCCCCGACCGTGCCCGGCCCGCGGATTCGCGATGACCATCATGGAGGATTGGAGTATAGAAAGGGTGTCCCCGTGGGGCTACCGTGGGGTTCGGTCGCGAGTGGGGTCGGCGGCGGACGGACGAAGGCCTCCACGGGGGCGCCGCGTTTCGAGGATGACACCGGGGTCTCCGGGTATTCTCCGGGAACGTCTCTGCGGTGCGACCGTCCGGCGGGAGGTCCCCCCGAGGAGGCCTCCGCCCGTCCGCCGCCGTCACGCTCACGGTCGGAACCCCCCGCAGGGCGACGGGTGCGCCGCTTCGATGCTGCCCGGGATCCTCCGTGCGCTCGGGGGCGGCGCGGCCGGCCGAGGTGGGCCGCGGGGGACTTCCCACCGGACGGTGGCACAGCACGGATGTCGCCGGAGAATCACCGGGGACCCTGGTGTCATGCACGAAATATGGCGCCCCCGTGGACCGCCTCGACCGGTCTCGCCGCCCCCCCCGACCGCGCGACGAATACCCACTACCTTCGAGGCGATGAACCCGGAATCACGAACTCCGTCGGCGGACGTCCTGGTGGTGGGAGGCGGCCTGGTGGGCCTTCTGGCGGCTCGGGCCCTGGCCGCCAGTGGTCGGACCGTGCGCCTGCTGGAGCGCGGGCCGGCCGTCGGCCGGGCGGCGTCGACCGCCGCGGCGGGGATGCTCTCCCCGCAGATGGAGGCGGCAGAGGGGATCCTGGTCGAGGGGGAGGAGCGCGCGGCCGCGCGGCGGGACGCGATGCTGGACCTGTGTCTGGCGGCGCGGGCGATCTATCCGGCCTTCGTCGCGGAGCTCCGGGAGGAGACGGGGCGGGAGATCCCGCTGCGGGCGGACGGCACGCTGGTGGCGGCGCGCGGGGAAGACGAGGCGCGGGCGATCGCCGGCCGCGGGGCGGAGCAGCGGGCGAGGGGGCTGGCCGCGGAGTGGCTGGGGCCGGCCGAGGCCCGGGCGCTGGAGCCGGCCCTGGCCGAGGGCCTCGCCGGGGCGCTCCACCTGCCGGACGATCACCAGGTGGACGCCGTGGCCCTGGTGGCCGCGGCGGAAGCTGCGCTGGCGGGCGCGCGCGGCGTGACCGTCGAGACCGAAGTAGAGGTCCGGGCGCTCCTCGTCCGGGGCGGCCGGGTGGCGGGGGTGCGGACGGCCGACGGGGAGCGGGCGGCCGACACGGTGGTGCTGGCGGCCGGCGCCTGGAGCGGCGGGATCGAGGGGTTACCCCGGCCGATCCCGGTCCTGCCGGTCCGCGGCCAGATGCTGTCGGTCGGCCCCGCGGCGGGAGCCCCGCGGATGACGGTCGGGACCCGAGGCGTCTACTGCGTGCCGCGGGACGACGGCCGCGTCCTGATCGGGGCGACGGTGGAGGACGCGGGGTTCGACCTGACGCTCGACCCGGGCGCGATCGACGGCCTGCGGGCGGCGGCGGACGCGCTCCTGCCGGGCCTGGCGGCGGCCCCCGAGCGGGACCGCTGGGCCGGCCTCCGCCCGGGTACTCCCGACGACCTGCCGATCCTGGGGCCGGACCCGGACCTGCCGGGGCTGATCTATGCCACCGGCCACTACCGGAACGGCATCCTCCTGGCGCCTCTGACCGCCCTGTGGGTGGCCGCGGTGGCGGGTGACGCCGCGCCGCCGGCCGATCCCGAACCCTTCCGGCCGGACCGTTTCGACGGCCTGCGGGCCCCCTCAGACACGGCCACTTAGTTCGACATCGTACCATCTTCCGCGCGCGTTGCGTCGCCCCCGGGCGGGGAGATACCTTGACGCCCCTTTTCGACCCTGGAGCCGAGATGCCGACCACGACCGTTCGCCCCCCTGCCCCGACCGCGGCGGCGCCCTCCGCGCTCTCGGTCCGCCGACTGGGCCGCGTGGGGTACGGCGAGGCGTGGGACCTCCAGCGCGAGCGGGTGGCCGCCCGGGCGGAGGGCCGGATCGGCGACACCCTGTTCCTCCTCTCGCACCCCCCCGTCGTCACCGTCGGCAGGGGCGGCGACGACCGCCACGTAGTGGCCTCGGCCGAACGGCTGGCCGAGCTGGGCGTCGATCTGGTGGAGACCGACCGCGGGGGCGACGTCACGTTCCACGGGCCCGGCCAGATCGTCGGCTACCCGATCGTCGACCTCTCCGCCCGGGGCCGCGACCTGCATCGCTACATGCGGGACCTCGAGGAGGTCCTGATCCGGACGCTGGCGGCCTTCGGCCTGGAGGGCGCGCGCGTGCCGGGCCTGACCGGCGTCTGGGTCGGCGACGCCAAGGTGGCCGCGATCGGGATCCGCGTCTCCCGGTGGGTCGCCCACCACGGCTTCGCGCTGAACGTGACGACCGACCTCGAGTGGTTCGACCTGATCGTCCCGTGCGGGATCCGCGGCCGGGCGGTGACCTCGATGGCCGCGCTCCTGGGCCACCCCGTCGAGATCGCCGCGGTCGAGGACGCGCTGGAGCGGGAGTTCCGGCACGTGTTCGGGGGGAGGGCCGCGTGAGCGCCACCACGATCCCGCTGGAGGACGTCGGCACCGGGCGCGCCCGGCCGCGGAAGCCCGAGTGGCTGAAGATCCGCGCCGGCGGCGGCCCGCGGTACGTGGGGGTCAAGGACGTCGTCCGCGAGAAGGGCCTCCACACCGTCTGCGAGGAGGCGCACTGCCCCAACATGGGGGAGTGCTGGGGCCACGGGACCGCCACGTTCATGATCCTCGGCGACACCTGCACCCGCGGCTGCCGCTACTGCGCGGTCAACAAGGGGATGCCGACGGAGCTGGACCTGGAGGAGCCGTCGCGGCTGGCCGAGGCGGTCCTCGCCATGGGGCTGACGTACGCGGTCATCACGTCGGTCGACCGCGACGACCAGGCCGACGGCGGCGCCGCCATCTTCGCGGAATGCGTGCGGGAGATCCGCCGCCGCTCGCCGGGGACGGCCGTCGAGCTCCTCATTCCCGACTTCCAGGGGAACCCCGACGCCCTGGCGACCGTGCTGGCCGCCGAGCCCGACGTCCTGGCGCACAACATCGAGACGGTGCCGCGGCTCTACCGCCGGGCCCGGGGCGGCGGCGTCTACGCCACGTCGCTCGAGCTCCTGGACCGCGCCCGCCGCGCCGCGCCCGGCGCCGTCACCAAGACCGGCATGATGCTGGGCCTGGGCGAGGAGCGGGACGAGGTCGTGACGGTCTTCCGCGACCTGGTCGAGCGCGGCGTCGACATCCTGACCCTGGGGCAGTACCTGCGCCCCTCCGAGTGGCACCTCGAGGTGGCCCGCTTCGTCCACCCCGACGAGTTCGCCGAGCTGGCCGAGACCGGCCGC
>CAZUIY010000264.1:0-1202 GCA_964619975.1 uncultured Gemmatimonadales bacterium | reverse complement strand
TGTAGTGTCTCTCAATTAAGTCGCTTATGGTGTATGCTCCGGTCGCGGCGTCATGCGCGGCCCCGGCGGTCGTCGGGTCCACGGGAAGTGCGAGACGGCAGCATGCGCCCGGCCAGCCCGCCCCTCCCGATGCCCGCGGGTCAGCGAGATGTCTTGGAGCGTCTGGCGAAATCGCGGACGACCCCGCACCGGGAAGTGCTGCGCGCCCGGGCGTTGCTGCTGGCCGCGCAGGGTGTCGCCAACACCCAGATCGCGGCTCAGGTCGGTGTGTCGCCCGCGAGCGTGACCGCCTGGCGCGCTCGCTTCGCGGAGGAAGGACTCAGCAAGTTCGGCCGGGTCCGGCCGGGACGGGGGCGTAAGCCGTCGATCCCGCCCGAGCAGATCGAGGCGATTGTCGAGGCCACGCTGCACAGCCGGCCGCCGGGCGAGACCCACTGGAGTTGCCGCAGCATGGCCCGGGCGCAGGGCGTCAGCCCCGCGACGGTGCAGCGGATCTGGTCAGCGCGCGGGCTCCAGCCTCACCGCGTCGAGCACTTCAAGCTGTCGTCCGACCCGCGCTTCGAGCAGAAGCTCGTCGACGTCGTGGGGCTCTACCTCAATCCGCCCGAGCAGGCGGTCGTGCTGTGCATCGACGAGAAGAGTCAGATCCAGGCGCTGGACCGCACCCAGCCGATGCTGCCGATGAAGCGGGGTCGCGCCGGCACCGTGACCCACGACTACCACCGCCACGGCACGACAACGCTGTTCGCGGCGCTCGACGTCCTCACCGGCGCCGTGATCGGGAAGTGCCTGCCTCGACACCGCCACACCGAGTTCATCGAGTTCCTGCGCCGGGTTGACCACGAGGTCCCGCCCGGCCTCGCCGTGCACGTCATCTTGGACAACTACGCGACCCACAAACACCCGAAGGTGGAAGCCTGGCTGAAGCGCCACCCACGCTTCCACCTGCATTTCACGCCGACCTCGAGCTCGTGGCTCAACCTCGTGGAGCGCTGGTTCCGCAACCTCACCGACAAGGCTATCCGCCGCGGCGTGTTCCACTCCGTCCCCGACCTCGTCGCTGCGATCGAGGACTACCTGCACGCCCACAACGACCAGCCACGACCGTTCGTCTGGCATGCCACGGCGGAGCAGATCCTCGAGAAGGTGCGCCGCGGGCGCGCCGCTCTCGATTCAATAGCTAATACTGAGACGGTGCACTA
>CAZUIY010000263.1:0-2808 GCA_964619975.1 uncultured Gemmatimonadales bacterium | reverse complement strand
CGGCATCGCCACGGCGACCGACCTGCGGAGCCGCCGGATTCCCAACGCGCTGACCGTGACCGGTCTCGCCGCCGCCCTCGCCCTTCGGGGCATGGCCGGTGGCGAGGCGCTGGTTTCGGGGGCGCTGGCGGCGGTCCTGGCCCTGGCGATCGCGGTGCCCCTGGTGGCGCTGGGTGGCCTGGGCGGCGGGGACGCGAAGCTGCTGATGGCCGTCGGCGCCTTCCTGGGCCTGGACGCCCTGCCGACCGCTCTTTTCGTGACGGCGGTCGCCGGCGGGGTCATGGCGGCCATTCTGGTTCTGCGGCGCGGAGCCGCCCGCGAGACGGCGGCCCACACGGTCGCGCTCGCCCGGCGGCTGACCGGCCGCGGCGGGGCGGAGCCGCCCCGGACGCTGGCCACCCCCGGCGCGCTCGCCGTCCCGTACGGGGTGGCGATCGCGCTCGGCGCGGTGGCGGGGGTGGCGGCGTGAGCCGCTGCGCCGTCTGCCTGGACCGCGCGGCCGACCCGCGCCGCGAGCGCGGACAGTCGCTGGTGGAGCTAGCGATCGTCCTGCCGGTCCTGCTCGCGATGGTGGTCGGGATCTTCGAGTTCGGCCGGGCGTGGAACGTGTACCAGGTGATCACCAACGCGGCCCGCGAAGGGGCCCGGCTGGGGGTCATTCCCAACATGGGCGAAAGCGACGTGCAGGGGGCGATCCAGGACTACATGGAGACGGCCTCCCTCGACCCGTCGGTGGCGACCGCCACGGTCAGCGGCGCCGCCGACGGGACGGGCACATCGACCACCGTCCAGATCGACTATCCGTACGAGTTCGAGTTCCTGGGGCCGATCGTCGATCTGCTCGGCGGCGGCGGCGGGATTCCCGGCTCGATCACCCTGTCGACGACCGTAGTCATGAGGAACGAATGACGGGCCGCCGGCACCACCGCACGGGAGGACAATCATGAAGAAGAAGCGCAGGAAGTGGATCGCGCTCGTGCTGGCGCTGGTTTCCGGAGGCGCCGCGGGCTACCTGGCCATGAATTACGTACGCCAGCCGCTCACCCCGGCCATGGCGACCGAGTCGCAGGAGAGCCGGGTAGTGGTCGCGGCCCGGGACCTGGCCCTGGGCACGGTACTGACGTCGCCGGACGTGAAGCTCGTCCGGTGGCCGGCAGAAGCCGTCCCGCCGGGCTACGCGACGCGGCTCGAGGACGTGGTCGGCCGCGGCGTCATCCAGGCCGTGTCGGCCAACGAGCCGCTGCTCGAGGGCAAGCTGGCCAGCAAGGAGGCCGGCGGCGGGCTCGCGATCACGATCCCGGACGGCATGCGCGCGGTGAGCGTCAAGGTGGACGAGGTGATCGGCGTGGCCGGCTTCGTTCTGCCGGGCACCCGGGTCGACGTGCTGGTGACGCTGAACCCCACGTCGGACCGCGAGGAGGCCTCCACCCGCGTCATCCTGCAGAACGTGCAGGCGCTGGCGGCCGGCCAGACGATCCAGCGGGACGTGAACGGTGAGCCCCAGACCGTCACCGTGATCACGCTCCTGGTCTCGCCGGAGCAGGCCGAGCAGCTCACGCTCGCCTCCACCGAGGGCAAGATCCAGCTCGCGCTCAGGAACACCATGGATGTCGCCGAGGTCGAGACCGAGGGCGTGAAGGCCAAGACACTGGTCAACGCGGCCGACACCGGTCCGGCCCCAACCGTCCGCGCCCGCCCGGTTGCGCGCTCCAGCGCTCCCGTCCGCCGCGGCACGACCGTCGTCACGTACAACGGCGACGAACGCACCGAAACCACCTTTTAGGAGGCCCCGCAGATGAACTCCGAACCCATGGTCCGCGGACGCTTCCGTCGCCTTCGGACGCGCACGCTCCTGGTCCCGCTCGTCGCATGCATCACCGCGTTTGGCCTGGCGCGGCCGCACGTGGCGGCGGGCCAGGACGTCGCGTCCTTGACTCAAGCCGATGGCACCGTTCTGGTGGCCGTCGGGTCGGCTTCCATCGTCCGTCACCCGTACACGCTGCGCCGAGTGTCGGTCGCCAACGCCGACGTGGCGGAGGCGGTCGTGGTGTCGCCCACCGAGGTCATGATCCAGGGGAAGGGGATCGGCACGACCACGCTGGTCCTGTGGGACTCCGAGGGCGGCCGGGTGCTCCGGTCGGTCGAGGTGGCGGTGGACTCGCGGGCGCTCGAGCGCCACTTCCGCGCTCTGTTCCCCCGCGAGACCGGCATCGAGGTCACCTCCAGCGGCAACACCTTCATCCTCTCCGGCCAGGTGGACAACGCCACGCTGGCCCGCCGCGCGGTGGAGATCGCCGAGTCCACCGGCGCCACGGTGGTCAACAACATGATGGTGCCGGCACCGCACCAGGTGCTGCTCCAGGTCCGCTTCGCCGAGGTCAGCCGGAGCGCCATGCGGCAGATGAGCGCCAACATCCTGCGGGTCGATCCGTTCAACCTGCGGGGCGACGACGAGGGGTTCCTCGGGACGGGCTCCACGCCTCCCGGGGGCCAGTTCCTGGATCTCGACCGGCCCGGCCCCGAGCAGACGTTCTCCGACGCGATCAACCTGTACCTGTTCAGTCCCGACGCGAACGTGGGCGTGTTCGTCCGGGCGCTGAAGTCGCAGGGCCTGTTCAAGAGCCTGGCGGAGCCGAACCTGATGGCGCTGGACGGGCAGGAGGCGTCGTTCCTGGCCGGGGGTGAGTTCCCGTTCCCGGTCGTCCAGGGCTCGGCCACCAACCAGGCGATCACGATCATCTTCAAGGAGTTCGGCGTGCGGCTGAACTTCACCCCGACCATCACGAACAGCGGGAACATCGATCTGCG
>CAZUIY010000262.1:0-1139 GCA_964619975.1 uncultured Gemmatimonadales bacterium | reverse complement strand
TTCACAGAAGATTGCTGCCTTGCTGCGCGGTGGCATGCTGCCACAGGCCTATGTCTATCCGGCAAAGATGCGCGCCACCCGCGATCTGCTTAGGCGTCGCACCCATCTGATGCGCAAACGCGCCGAACTCTTGGCTCATGTGCAGAATACCAACAGCCAGTACAACTTGCCCGAGATCGGCAAAAAAATTGCCTACAAGGCCAACCGTGAAGGGGTGGCCGAGCGCTTTGACGATGCCGCGGTGCAAAAAACCGTCGAGGTCGATCTGGCTCTGATCACCTATTATGATGAGCTGCTCAAGGACCTTGAACTCTATATCCTCAACACGGCCAAGCAACATGATGCTCATACCCTCTACCTGTTGCAAACTGTTCCTGGTATCGGAAAGATCCTGAGCCTAACTCTCCTTTATGAAATCCATGACATCCGTCGCTTTCCCAGTGTCCAGAACTTCGCTTCCTATGCGCGCTTGATTAAATGCAGTAAAGAATCGGGAGGTAAACGCTTGGGGACGTCCGGCTCAAAAATCGGCAATGCGCACCTCAAGTGGGCCTTTTCTGAAGCGGCGACATTATTTCTGCGCAATAATCCTGAAGGTCAGAAGCTTCTCACACGTCTGGAGAAAAAGCATGATAAAGGTAAAGCATTAAGCATTCTGGCTCATAAACTGGGTCGGGCGGTCTATTATATGCTCAAGCGTCAAACCGCCTTTGATATGGCCCTCTTTCTACAGTCCTAAGGGAGCACAGCGCGTGAGCCCGACGCCGAACTCGACGTGAAAGGGCTGAGCCTCAAGTGAGCACATCCGGTCGTCAACTCGACTGCGTCTTGGAACGCCATGGTGCGCCTAGGCCTTGACGCCCTGAGCCCGACGCTTTGATTCGACACGCGCTCTGGCTCCCTCATAGACGGTGATGGTCACATCCGGTTACGTGTGCTGCCCCTCCCCCGAGCCTGAGCCTAACTGGCGAGTCACACTCACTTAGCCAGGCTTTTGAATAGGACGGTATGAGGGTACGCAATCATTTCTAGGTCGCAGAGGATACCCGCCATGCGGCTCTGCAATCGTCACGTACGTGATGATGGAACCTCAATAAGTGTTTGGTGCAGCCCCCTGGGTTGGCGCCCAAAGACGGAAA
>CAZUIY010000261.1:0-2397 GCA_964619975.1 uncultured Gemmatimonadales bacterium | reverse complement strand
TCGGAGAGCGCGACCGCAGAGCCAATCTCCAGAGCCCGCCGCGCCATGATCTTGGCGTTGCAGACGGGACAGATCCAGACCGAGCCGCAGGTCGTGAGACCAGCGAACCCGGCCCCGGATCCCTCGGAGTGACGGACAGCGACGGTATCCCCGTGCATGGTCCGCCCGCACTTGCACAGGCGCGGCATCCGCGTCTCGGACCAGAGCAGTTGCCGACGCTGGAATCGGCGCGTACGAGCCGAAGAACCCCCGCTATTTTCAGCGGGTGAAGAGTTATTCGCGTTGTTGTCTAGGGCGGCGCTGCGCGCCGGGGCACTCACGCCCACCGGGGACGGACCCTGGGCAGGCCGAGCAGTTCGGCCAGGCGCCAGGAGCGCCGGGCTCGGCGCGGCAGCCACTTGGGCGATAATCTGGACATACGGACCCCTTCGAGAGTTCGGGAGTGCGGAGCCCGGTGACAGTTTGCCGACCGACAACCAGGTTCCGCGTGTGCTGACACACAACATAACACGCCCCCGTTGCTTTCAACGGGGGCGTGTTGCGTGTTGGAGTAAGTTCACGGGCGATCTTGCCCAAGTGGGGCGCGAGTTCTTTTAGCCTTTGACGGCGGTGGATGTGCCCAAATCTGGCGGTGCCCAGCGATAGCCGAGCCAGTGAGCCAGGATCGACCGGGGCCTACGCCAGACCGAGAGCGAAGCACCCGAGCCAAGCGTCTACCGCCCCTGCCCCTCGGCTGACCAGGCAGACCAACCGGGCCGTCCAGCGCGACCGCCGCCGTCCGTCCTCCGCCCGCTGGCGCGTGCGTCCGGGCGGGCGGCGTCGGACCGCACGAGGGCGGACCCGGACCGGGCCGGCATGGATCAGGCCGCGACGTAGCCGGCGACCGAGAACTCGACCCCGCAGGCACAGCCGGCCTCTAGGTTCATCATCGAACCGACCGGGGCGCTGGTGGCCAGGGCGAACCGGGACGGGCCGACCTCGGTACCGCAGGCCGGGCAGGTCATCCCGCCGACGGCCTCAATCTGACGAGTGGCGCAGCCACAGCCGAGGCCATGGCCGTGGTCGGCACCGGACCGGCGAGCCGCCGCGCGCCGCTGCTGCCGGTTCATTCCTTGCCCTTGTTCTCGTTCAAACGAGCGAAGACGTCGAGCATTTCAGTCGGCATCTCGTCCTCGATGGGCTCCAAGTCGGCCATGACCTGCCGGTTCTCCTGCCGCCACCGCTCAATGGTCCGCATCGGGATGCCCAACTCCCGCCAGGCCTGATTGCCGTAGGTCTTCTGCAGGTGCTCCTGCACGACCATCCGCATGGCTCGCTGAGGCGTGATCCCCCGATCGGTGTACATCTTCATGCTGGTGAACAGCACCGCGGCCACCATCTCTTGCACCATGTCTTCTGGGCTGGGCGATTCCATTTCGGTCCTCCGGGAGTGAGTAATCAATGCAGTGTTCATCGAGTAAGGCGCGGAGCCCGGACAGCCCCGCCCGTTCAGTGGTGTCCAACAGTTGAGGAATGAGGTCGGGAGTGGCGAGCACCTGCCGCCAGCCGTCCTTGGAAATGTGCACGAGGTCGTCCTCGGCGCTGCCGAGTTCTTCGGCGGCGATCTCCTCGTCGGTGCGTTCGTTGACCATCCCGAGCACTTCGCGCAGACCCCGAGACCAACTGATCTGGCGGCGACCTTTGGAGGCCCGTTCAAACTCACCCCACAGGACGGCGGCATCGGCGTCCCCATCCCCGAACCATTCATCGAGCAGCGCCCACGGCGTCCGCGTACTGTGACGGAACCGCGCCCCCTTGGATTGCGTGGCGGTGAGCTCGAGCCCGATTTTCTGGCCGCGCTTGGTGACCTGGCCGTGGTCCTGGGCTTTTGCGAGGTAGTCGGAGACCTTCTCCGCGCCGGGGCCGTCGAGCATCTGGGCATCTTGGGCGACGGGCAGCGGAGCGTCGAGCCCTTTCCGCATGAGGGCGCGTTGCCACCGAGCAAACATGAGCCCTTGCAGGTCCCAGAGGTCCGCCCCGGGCGCGTCCAGAAAGACGATGACGTGCAGATGCACATGCCAGCCGTTCTCACCCACAGTCACCTCGGCGACGCGGATATACCCCGTGACCCCGAGGCGCTTTTTCGCCTTGGTCCATGCTTTGCCGCTGGTCACGGCTCCCCACGCATAAGACAGCGCGTCCCAGAGGTCAGCCAGTTTCTGCCCGGCGTGGTGGCGCATGGTGAACGTGAGGAACCCGGCCCGCCAGCCGAGCTGCTCGGAGAGCGCGACCGCAGAGCCAATCTCCAGAGCCCGCCGCGCCATGATCTTGGCGTTGCAGACGGGACAGATCCAGACCGAGCCGCAGGTCGTGAGACCAGCGAACCCGGCCCCGGATCCCTCGGAGTGACGGACAGCG
>CAZUIY010000260.1:0-1242 GCA_964619975.1 uncultured Gemmatimonadales bacterium | reverse complement strand
CAGATCGGAACCCGGCATCGCGCCGCCATCGGCCTGTCGGAGGAGACCGACGCGGTGGTGGTCGTGGTGAGCGAGGAAACCGGACAGATGTCGCTGGCGGTGGGCGGACGGCTCGAGAAGAACCTGTCGCCCGAGCAGCTGACCCAGCGGCTGCAGACCCTGACCCAGAGCTCGGCGCGCGCCTGAGCGCGCGGTTGCCGGCGCCCGGACGGGCTCCTACCTTGGGCCCCTCCTGACGCCAGCCGCGAGCCGCCCGCCCGACTCCAGAGAGGACGCTCCCCCGATGCGGACCATTCCCCGCGACCGGCTCCTGTACGCCGGCCTCACGTTCCTCCTCGTCATGGGGACGTACGCGTGGACGATCGCGCCGACCCTCACCTTCTGGGATGCCGGCGAGTTCATCGCGGCCTCCTACATCCTGGGCATCCCGCACCCGCCGGGGACGCCGCTCTTCGTCCTGCTGGGCCACGTGTTCGGCATGCTCCCCCTGGGAGTGGGATTCGCGGTCAAGACGAACCTGATGAGCGCGCTGGCCTCGTCCGCGGCCGCGTTCTTCTACTTCCTCGTGGTGGCGCAGGTGGTCGGCCGCATCGACCGCGACCGCGGGTGGGGCCTGCCGCCGTGGCTGGTGAACCTGGGCGCGCTGGGGGCGGTCTGCCTGGCGGCCTGGGGCCTCAGCATCTGGTACAACTCGACCGAGACCGAGGTGTACACGGTCGCCCACATGACGATCGCCCTGGTCACGTTCCTCACGTTCTACTGGGCCGATCATCTCGACGAGAGCAAGGACTGGAACCTGCTGCTCCTGATCGTGTTCCTGGTCGGGCTCTCGATCGGCAACCACCTGATGGCGCTCCTGGTGATGCCGGCGGTCGTGGTGTACGCGCTCATGGTGACGTGGGACAGCCACCGCGACTACCTGCTGAGCCTCCTGGTGGGAGCCTTCGGCCTGTACGTGACGGTGATGCGGGGGATCTCGGTGGACGGGATCCTGGCGGGATCCGATCCGATCAACGCGGCGGGGATGCTGTTCGGCCTGGCGGTGCTGGCGGCCGGGTTGTGGTGGATGAGCCGGACGGGGGCGCTCCTGTTCTTCGGGGCGGCGATCCTGTGCTTCCTGGCCGGGGCGTCGGTCCTGCTCGTGCTGAAGATCCGCGCCGGCCTCGACCCCGCGATCAACGAGGCCAACCCGCGCACCTGGCTGGAGCTCCTGGCCGTGCTGGCGCGCAAGCAGTACGACGT